>JAODBP010000110.1 GCA_025464025.1 Actinomycetes bacterium
GCGCCGGCGAACTCGGCGGCCTCCTGCACGGCCCGGCGCTCGACGCCGGTGATGCCGGACGGCACGCAGATGACCATGCGCGGCTTCACCCAGCGGCGCGGGTGCACCCGGTGGATGAAGTAGCGGAGCATCTTCTCGCAGATCTCGAAGTCGGCGATGACGCCGTCCTTCAGCGGGCGGATGGCCTGGATGTAGCTGGGCGTGCGACCGATCATCCGCTTGGCCTCGAGGCCCACGGCGAGGGGCTGGCCCGTCTTGACGTTGACGGCCACGACCGAGGGCTCGTTCAGCACGATCCCGCGTCCTCGCACGTAGACGAGGGTGTTCGCCGTCCCCAGATCGACCGCCATGTCGCGGCCTCGGAGATCTCGGAACATCGAATCGGACATGGCGGAGGGCCTCCACGGGCGGCCGGAGGTGAGCCCACAGGCTACGGCTCGGCCCCGCCGTCCACAAGGCAGCCGCCCCGTTCGCCCCCTTTGCGTGGGATTGGGACCGTGCAGAGCGGCCGTTCTTGCACCGTCCGTGCTCGGCTACCCCAGGGTCGGGAAGAAGATCCCGATCTCGCGCCCGGCCGACTCGGGCGAGTCAGACCCGTGCACGAGGTTCTCGGTCAGCAGGATGCCGAGGTCGCCCCGGATGGTGCCGGGCGCGGCGTCGCGGGGGTTGGTCGACCCCATGAGGGTGCGGACGACCTTGAACGTCTCCTCCGGCCCCTCGACCACGAGGAGCAGCGCCGGGCCCCGGGTGATGAAGGCCACGAGGTCACCGAAGAACGGCTTGCCGTCGTGCTCCTCGTAGTGCTTCTTCGCCGTCGCCTCGTCGATGGTGCGCAGCTCGGCGGCCACCAGCCGGAGGCCCTTGCGCTCGAGCCGGGCCACGATCTCCCCGGAGAGGCCGCGCTCCACGGCGTCGGGCTTGCAGATCACGAAGGTGCGGTCCATGGGCCGGAGCGTGCTCGACGCCCGGGCCGTTGTCGAATCCGGCCGCTACGGTGCGCGGACCGGTTGATGGGGGGTCATCACATGCGGATGGGTGCGCGGATCACTGCCGTCGTCGGGGTCTCGGCCCTGGTGCTCGGCGTCACGGGCATCGCGTCGGCCGCGCCGACAGCCGTCTCGGCCCCGCTGACGCCGCCACCGCCGGCGACGCTGTCCGGCCCGGGGTGGACCGTCCAGGAGCACACCGTCTCGGGGACGGCGACCGCCTACGAGCGGGTGGGCAGCTGGGGCATCGACGGGGCGTGGGAGGCCAAGCCGTCGACCACGGCCGGCTACACCACCCGCGTCGTCGTGCGCCGTCCGACGGACCCGGCCCGGTTCAACGGCACCGTCGTGGTCGAGTGGCTCAACGTCAGCGCTGGGTTCGACAACTCCCCCACCCTCGTGCAGGCCCGGCCCGAGCTGCTCCGGGGCGGCTACGCCTGGGTCGGGGTGAGTGCCCAGCACCTCGGCGTCGACGGCCCGGCCGGGCTCAAGGCGAACGACCCGAAGCGCTACGCCGCCCTCTCGCACCCGGGCGACTCGTACTCCTACGACATCTTCAGCCAGGTCGGCCAGGACCTCCGCGCCGGCTCGAGCCTGCTCGGCGGCCTCACCGTGAAGCGCCTGCTCGCCGCCGGCCAGTCGCAGTCGGCCTCGCGGATGGGCACCTACATCAACGCCGTCCAACCGCTGGCCAAGGTGTACGACGGCTTCCTCGTCCAGGACCGCACGGCCAACCTGGCCCCGCTCTTCGACAAGGACGCCGGCGTGCCGCCCGCCGCCCACATCCGCACCGATGGCGCGGGGCCGGTCCTCGAGGTGCAGAACGAGGGTGACATCGTCGCCCTGCGCTCGCACACGGCGCGCCAGGACGACACCGACCGCTTCCGCCTCTGGGAGGTGGCCGGTGGCGCCCACGCCGACGAGTACACGCTGTCGCCCCAGGTGCCCTCGATCGCCACGGTGGCCGGGTCCCCGTGCACGAGCCGGGCCAACAGCGCGGCGTACCACGTGGTCGTGAGCGCGGCGGTCGACGCCCTCGACCGCTGGGCCGGCGGTGGCGCCGTCCCGCCCACGGCGCCCCGCATCGAGATCGCCGACCCCACCGCGGCCGACCCGGTCGCCCGGGACGCCCACGGCAACGCCAAGGGCGGGATCCGCCTGCCCCAGCTCGAGGTGCCGATCGCCACCATCGACGGCCAGGTCAACACGCCCCCGCCGGGGGCCGGCGCCGTCTTCGTTTCGTTCTGCCGGCTGTTCGGCCGGACCACCCCGTTCAGCGAGGCGAAGCTGCGCGCCCTCTACCCGACGCACGCCACCTACGTGGCTGCCGTCGCGGCCGCGGCCGACCGCCTCGTCGCCGCCGGCTTCGCCCGGCCCGCGGACGCAGCCGACCTGAAGGCCGAGGCGGTCGCCACCGACGTCGGCAAGCGGGGCAACGTCGTGGCGTGGAACGACGGCTTCGCCTCGGGCATCGGGGAGTCGACGGCACCGGCCGGCGGGCACCCGGCTCCGCTCGGCGTCGCCGGCGTCGCCCCGACGGTGACCGACGCCGGGTTCTGGGTGGCCGGCCGCGACGGCGGGGTCTTCAGCTACGGCGACGCCACGTTCCTCGGCTCGCTCGGGGGCCGGCGCCTCAACCAGCCGATCGTCGGCATCGCCGCGACGCCGTCGGGCAGGGGCTACTGGCTCGCCGCCATGGACGGCGGCGTGTTTGCCTTCGGCGACGCCAGGTACCTCGGCGGCCTGGTCGGCAAGTTCAGCCGCTCGCCGGTCAACGCCATCGCCGCCAACCCGTGGGGCCAGGGCTACTGGCTGGTCCGCGAGGACGGCAGTGTCACCGGCTTCGGTGACTCGAAGGTCGCGGCCGGCACGACGACGTTCGACGTCACCGTCGTCGACATCGCGCCGACGCCGACCGGTGCCGGCTACTGGCTGCTCACGGCCACCGGCAGGGTGGGCGCGTTCGGCGACGCCGTCGCCCGAGGCAACGGGCCGACGCACTCGAGCGGGATCGTCTCGTCGGCGTCGGGCCAGGGCTACCGCATCCTCGCCACCGACGGCTCCGTGACGGCGCGCGGCGACGCCGTGCCGCTGTCCGGCCCGCCTCGCCGAGGTCAGTCGGCCGTCGCGCTCGGCTAGCTGCTGATCGGAGCGCGCCCGGGATCCTTGCCGAACGTGGACGGGATCTACAGCGAGCCGACGGCTCGGCGGGCCTCGCCCACGACGTAGAGCGAGCCGGTCACCAGGACGAGGTCGTCCTCCCCCGCCATCCCGACGGCACGCTGCACGGCGGACGGCACGTCGCGCACGACCTCGACGTCGACTCCGAGGGCGCGGGCCGCCTCGGCGATCTCCTCTGGAGGCATGGCGCGGGGGAAGTCGACGGCCGTGGCGATGACGCCCCGCGCCAGCCCGGCGTCGAGCAGCTGGAGCATCTGGAGCGCGTCGCGGCCCTTGTTCATCCCGACCACCAGGAACCGCTCTCCCCCGAAGCCGAAGTCGCTGAGGGTGGCCGACGCGGCGCGGGCACCGTCGGGGTTGTGGGCGCCGTCGAGCACGACGAGCGGCGAGCGGCCCACGACCTCGAAGCGACCCGGCACGGCAACCGTGGCCAGCGCCTCGCGCACGACCTCCTCGTCGAGCGGGCGCTCGAAGAAGGCCTCGGCCGCGGCTACGGCCAGCGCCGCGTTGTCGCCCTGGTGGGCACCGTGGAGGGAGAGGAAGACGTCGTCGTAGGTGGCCAGCGGCGTGGTGATCCCGATGGCCCGACCACCGACGGCGACCAGGTTCCCGGTGCAGGCGAAGTCACGGTCGCGCAGCAGCACCCGAGCCGGCCCCTCGTCCTCGAAGATCGACACCAGGGCCGGATCGGTCTCCCCGAGCACGAGCGTGCTGCCCGGCTTCACGATGCCGGCCTTCTCCCGGGCGACGTGCTCGCGCGTCGGGCCGAGGACCTCGGTGTGGTCGAGGCCGACGTTCGTCACCACGGCGACGGCGGCGTCGACGACGTTGGTGGCGTCCCAGCGACCGCCGAGGCCGACCTCCACCACGGCGGCGTCGACGGGCAGGTCGGCGAACCAGCGCAGGGCGGCGAGGGTGAGGATCTCGAAGCGGTGGGGGCGGATCCCGCTCAGGCCCTCGAGGTCGGCCACCGCGCCGACGGCCTCGGCGAACGACTCGTCGTCGATGGGCTCACCGTTCCGTGCGAGCCGCTCGTTGACCCGCTCGAGGTCGGGGCTGGTGTAGGTGCCGACCGAGAGGTTGTGGGCGGCCACGAGCGCGGACAGGATCCGCACCGTCGAGCCCTTGCCGTTGGTGCCGGTGACGTGGATCGCCGGCTGGGCGTGCTGCGGTTCGGCCAGGAGCTCGGCCAGGGCCCGCATCCGATCGAGCGTGGGCGGCTCCCAGGTGCCGGCCGCCATCCGCTCGAGGTCGGTGTGGTCGTCGAGGTATGCCAGTGCCTGCTCGTACGACCAGCCCATGCCCCCGTTCTACACGGCGATGACGACAGGCAGGTCGTACTCGCTGAGCTTGGCCTTGGCCGCCTCGCCCGCCTTGTGGGCCCGGGCCTTGGCGAAGTCGGCGGCGTGCTCGACGTGGGGCTTGGCCGCCTTGGCCGCGTCGCTCCCCTTCTCCCGCGCCACCTCGGCGGCGGCGAGGACGTGGGGCCGGGCGGCGTCGGCGGCCGCCTCGAACCTCGGCTTGGCGACCTTGGCCGCCTCGCTGCCCTTCTTCTGGGCGAACTCGGATGCCGTGTGCAGGGCGGGCAGGGCGAGGTCGGCGAGCGCCCCGGCGCCGGCGACGACGCCCGAGAGGTTGGCCTTGTTGCGGGCCCGCTTCAGCCGGCTCAGCTTGCGACGGTCGCGACGGTCGAGCAGGAGGCCGACCGCGGCGCCGGCGACGGCGGCCTGCCCCGCGGCCTTGGCCACGCTCGGGCCCACCTGCTCGATGGAGCCGTCGCCACGAACCTCCTGGACCGCCTTGACCGTCGCACCGACGGCCGCTCCCAGCAGGACACCCTTCACGAGCTTGCGCATGGGCCGTGCCTACCCCACCGCCAGTGGCCGGAACCAGCGAGTGAGGTCATTCGCCCCAGCCGGCCGCGGTGCTCCGGTCGAAGCGGACGCGGTCGAACATGCGGGCCGTCCGCATCCCGGGGAGGACGAGGCCGACGCCGAAGCGCATGGCGCCGCTCGACCACACCGGGCACGACATGCCGTTGGGCATCGGCACCGGGCAGAAGTGCACGCCGTCGTCGGCCCGCACCTGGTTGGCCCGCTGGGCGTTGGTGTCGACCTGGGTGCACGGCTCGTTGCGGAGGCACGGCAGCGTGCGGCTCCAGTAGCGACCGAAGGCCAGGACGGCGGCGCCCGAGTCGGTCACGTGGACCCCCGGGTACCGGGCGGCGACCTCGTGGTACATGGCGGCCAGGCGGTAGACGTCGCGCTGCCCCTTCGTGTCGGCCACGAGGCCGATGGGCGACGTGCCGAGCCAGATCTGGGCCCCGGTGCGGCGGAGCACCTGGACGGCGTGGACGGTGTCGGCCCGGTACTTGGCCAGCCAGGCATCGCCCTGCAGCGGCTTCCCCTTGGCGTCCTGCATGCAGCGCGTGAGGTTGTTGCCGGAGAACTGGATGACCACGACCGTCGGGTGCTCGTGGGTCGAGTCGTAGCCCATGAGGTCGAACAGGTCGCAGGTGGCGCCGCCCGGCGCGCCCCGGACCAGGGCGTGGCTGTGGCCGACGTCGCGCACGAAGCCCTCGATGTACGGCTTGGCCTCGGCGGTCAGGGAATCGCCGTAGACGAGCACCCGGTCGCCCGGCGCGGCATGGGCCAGCGGGGCGGCCAGCCCCACCACCAGGAGCGCGACCAGGACCGGGAGGAGCTTCCGCACCCCTCCCTTGTTCGCCGCTGGCCGGCGCTCCTCCTAGGAAGCGGCGCGGCGGGGACGAGCGGCCCGGGGCGAGTCGACCCGGGGCACCAGCGTGGGGTTGACCTTGTCCTCGACCACGTTGCGGTCGATGACGCACTTGCCGATGTCGGTGCGGCTCGGCAGGTCGTACATCACGTTGAGGAGGACCTCCTCGAGGATGGCCCGCAGGCCACGGGCGCCGGTGCCGCGCAGGAGGGCCTGCTCGGCGACGGCCTCGAGGGCGTCCTGGGTGAACTCGAGCTCGACGTCGTCGAGCTCGATCATCCGCTGGTACTGCTTGACCACCGCGTTCTTGGGCTCGACGAGGATGCGCACCAGCGCCTCCCGGTCGAGGTTCGACACCGGGCCCAGCACGGGCAGGCGGCCGACGAACTCGGGGATGAGGCCGAACTTCAGGAGGTCCTCGGGGAGCACCTTGGCCAGGACCTCGCCGAGGTCCTTGTCGCCGGCCCGGCGGACGTCGGCACCGAAGCCGACGCCCTTGCGACCGATGCGGCTCTCGATGATCTTCTCCAGCCCGGCGAAGGCACCGCCGCAGATGAAGAGGATGTTCGTGGTGTCGATCTGGATGAACTCCTGGTGCGGGTGCTTGCGCCCGCCCTGGGGCGGCACCGAGGCGACGGTCCCCTCCAGGATCTTGAGGAGCGCCTGCTGCACGCCCTCGCCGGAGACGTCGCGCGTGATCGACGGGTTCTCGCTCTTGCGGGCGATCTTGTCGATCTCGTCGATGTAGATGATCCCGGTCTCGGCCTTCTTGACGTCGTAGTCGGCGGACTGGATCAGCTTGAGGAGGATGTTCTCGACGTCCTCGCCCACGTAGCCGGCCTCGGTGAGCGCGGTCGCGTCGGCCACGGCGAAGGGCACGTTGAGCATGCGGGCCAGCGTCCGGGCCAGCTCGGTCTTGCCGCAGCCGGTGGGCCCGACGAGGAGCACGTTCGACTTCGACAGCTCGATCTCGTCGGTGCGGTCGGTGTTCGCTGCGCCGAACTGCACCCGCTTGTAGTGGTTGTAGACGGCGACGGAGAGGATCTGCTTGGCGTGGTCCTGGCCGATGATGTAGTCGTCCAGGAACGAGTGGATCTCACGCGGCTTGGGCAGCTCGTCGAAGTGCAGCTCGGCGGTCTCGCTGAGCTCCTCCTCGATGATCTCGTTGCAGAGGTCGATGCACTCGTCGCAGATGTAGACGCCCGGCCCGGCGATGAGCTTCTTGACCTGCTTCTGCGACTTGCCGCAGAAGGAGCACTTCAGCAGGTCGCCCCCGCCGTCTCCGATCCTCGCCACTGCGATGCTCCCCCTGCCTAGGACGCCGACGCCACGGCGTCTGCCGGTGCCGACTCTCGGATGGCGATCACCTCGTCGATGATGCCGTACTCCTTGGCCTCGGGCGCGGACAGGATGAAGTCCCGGTCCGTGTCCTTGTGGATCCGCTCGACGGGCTGGCCCGTGTGGTACGAGAGCATCTCCTCGAGCTGGTGACGCATGCGCTCGATCTCCTTGGCCGCCAGCTCGATGTCGGCCGCCTGGCCCATGGCCTGGCCGTAGGGCTGGTGCAGGAGGACCCGGGCCCGGGGCAGCGCCAGGCGCTTGCCCTTGCTGCCCGACGCCAGCAGGACTGCCGCCGCCGAGGCCGCCTGCCCGAAGCAGATCGTGCTGATGTCCGGCTTCACGTACTGGAGGGTGTCGTAGATGGCGAACAGCGAGGTGATGTCGCCACCGGGGCTGTTGATGTAGATCGAGATGTCCTTGTCGGCGTTCTCGGCCTCGAGGTGCAGCAGCTGGGCGCAGATGAGGTTGGCGATCGTGTCGTCGATCGGCGTGCCCAGGAAGATGATCGAGTCCTTCAGCAGGCGGGAGTACAGGTCGAACGCCCGCTCACCCCGGTTGGTCTGCTCGACGACCGTCGGGACCAGGTAGTTGAAGGCCCGCAGCCGATCCTCGCCACCGGCGAGGGTCTCGAGCGTGCGGTGGGGGTGCGTCATTCGGACTCCTCGACCGTGTCGTCGGTCTCATCGGTGGGCTGAGCGTCGACTTGAGGGGGCTCGAGCGAGCTTCGGTCGATGGGCGTGCCGTCGGGATCGACGACCTCGGCGTGGTCGGCCAGCCACTCGAGGGCCTTGCCTCGCGTGACGTCCGAGCGTACCGCCCCGATCTGCCCAGCGCGCTCGAGCTGCTTGCGGATCTCGTCGGCGCCCTGGTCCATGCGGGCGGCGAGCCGCTCGACCTCGGCGTCGACCTCGTCGTCGTCGGCCACGATGCCCTCGGCCTCGATGACGGCCCGGATGGCGAGGTCGGCCTTGACCGCGGACGCCGCCTGCTCGCGCAGCTGGTCGATCATGTCCTGCGGGGCCGTGCCGGTGGCCTGGAGGTACTGCTCGATGGTGGCGCCCTGGTGCTGGAGCCGATGGGCGAGGTCCTCGAGGCGGCGCTGCACCTCACCGTCGACGAGGGCAGGCGGCGGCTCGTCCTCGACGAGCTGGACCAGCGAGTCGATGACGCCCTCGCGGAGGGCGAGCTGGCTCTGGACCCGCTTCACGTTGGACACCCGCTCGCGCAGGTCGTCGCGCAGCTCGGCGATGGTCTCGAACTCGGACGCCTCGCCGGCCCACTCGTCGGTGGGCTCGGGGAGGACGACCTCCTTCACGCCCTTGACGATCACGCTGAAGCTGATCGGCTCGGTGACCTCGGGGTCGGGGTGGGCGGCGTCGAACACGAGCGTGTCGCCGGCCGACGCGCCGACGAGGTGCTCGTCGAGCTCGGGCACGACGGCGCCGCTGCCGACCTCGTAGAGGTAGTCGTCGACCGAGAGGCCCTCGACCGGCTCGCCGGCGACGGACCCGCCGACGTCGATGGTGACCTGGTCGCCCTCGGCGGCCGGGCGCTCGACGTCGGACAGCTCGCCGAACTGGCGACGCAGCCGATCGACCTGGGCGTCGAGCTCGGCCTCGGTGACCTCGGGGCTCGGGATCTCGACCCGGAGGCTGCCGTAGCCGGCCACCTGGATCTTGGGGCGGACCTCGACGACGGCGTCGAAGACGACCGCACCCGACTCCTGCCCGGCCGTGATGTCGATCTCGGGGGCGGCGATGACGTCGACCTCGTGCTCGCCGACGGCCCGGGCGTAGTACTCGGGCAGCGCCTCGCGCAGGGCCTCCTGGCGACCCACGTCGGGGCCGAGCCGCGACTCGAGGATCCGCCGGGGCGCCTTGCCGGGCCGGAAGCCGGGGATGCGGACCTCTCGGGCGATGCGCTTGAACGCCTCCCCGATGGCCTCGTCGAACTCCGCCTCGTCGACCTCGACGGACAGCTTGACCTTGTTGCCCTCGAGGGCCTCGACGCTGGATCTCACAGGGGCGGGAGTGTACCGGCCCTCCCCCGGCCCCTTTCCCGGCCCCCTTTCCCGACCCCCGGCCGAGGGGCCGACGAGCACCACGGAGCAGGTGCTTGCATCCGACCCCTGGGGTCGGTAACCATTTCGCAACATTCCGACCGAGTCGCGGCGTTCCTCCCCCTTCGCGCCGACCACGCACCGCGGCCCACACCGAGACGAACCGGAGACCTCCCTGATGCTCGCCCTCGCGCGCCGTCGCGCCCCCGTGGCCACCCTCCTCGTCGGGATCGTGGCCATGGCCTCGGCCTGCCTGCCCTACACCAGCCAGGAGCAGTACCTCTTCAACCACACCAACCAGCTCCGCCGCTCGCAGGGCGTCAACGCCCTCGGCGGCATGGACCCGCTCACCAGCCGGGCCCGAGAGCTGGCCCAGGGCCTCGCCCTCCGTCGCACCCTGGTGCACTCCGACCTGCGGGCCATGGGCGTGCGGTGGACGGCGGCGGCCGAGAACGTCGGCCGGGGCGGCTCGATCGAGCAGGTCTTCGCCAGCCTCGAGGCGTCCCCCGCCCACCGGACCAACATGGTGGACCCCACCTACACCAACACGGGCATCGGGACGGCTCGGGGCCGCGACGGCGCGGTCTACGTGGTGCAGCTCTTCGTCCGCCGCTGAGCTCGCTGGGCGCTAGCAATCGTTACCAAGCGGTTGCAATTGTCATGAAACGGTAAAGTACCGGGGACCTCCAGGGACGGAGTCCCCATGAAGCGCAACCTCCCCCGGATCGCCGCACTCCTGGTCGGTGCCCTCGCCGTGCTCTCGGCGTGCGTGCCGTTCAACAGCCAGGAGGAGTACGTCTTCAACCAGACCAACGAGCTGCGGCACACGGAGGGCGTCGCCGCCATGTCCGGCATGGACGAGCTGACCGTCCGGGCCCGCAAGTGGGCCCAGGTCCTGGCCGACCGGCAGTCGCTCTCGCACTCGAACATCCACACCATCAAGCCGAAGTGGACGGCCGTGGCCGAGAACGTCGGTCGCAGCGACACGATCGAGCACGTCGTCACGCTGCTCGAGCGCTCCCCCGACCACCGCCACAACATGGAGAACCCCACCTACACCCGCAGCGGCGTCGGCACGGCCCGCGGCGCGGACGGCTGGGTCTACGTCGTCCAGCTGTTCTGGGCCGGGTAGGCGGCTCGCTCGATCTAGGTTGCGCCCATGCTCGAGCGCTTCCTCCTCACCGACCAGGTCGTCGTCATCACCGGTGGCGGCAAGGGCATCGGCGCGGCGACGGCGGAAGCCGCCGCCGAGGCCGGTGCCGACGTCGTCGTCACCGCCCGCACCAAGGACGATGTCGAGGCCGTCGCCGCCGCCGTGCGGGCGAAGGGGCGGCGGGCGTTGGCCATCCCCGGCGACGTCAACGACCTCGACTTCCTCGCCGAGCTCGTCGACCGCACCGTGTCGGAGCTGGGCGGCATCGACGTGGTGGTGAACAACGCCGGCGGCTCGCAGTCGAAGCCCTTGCTCGACACGACCGTCGCCGCCCTCGAGCACTCGTTCCACTTCAACATCAGCTCACCCTTCGAGCTGGTGCGCCTGTCGGTGCCCCACCTCCTCGCCCGCGGCGGTGGCTCGATCGTGAACATCGGCTCGGTCGCCGGGCGCAACGCTCCCCGCGGCTCGTTCACCCACTCGCTCATGAAGGCCGCCGTGGGCCAGATGACCCGGCTCATGGCCGCCGAGCTCTCCCCCAGGATCCGGGTCAACGCCGTGCTGCCCGGTGCGATCGAGACGGCGTCGTTCCAGGCCTGGGCCGAGCACATGCCCGCCGAGATGCGCGACCAGATGATCGCCGCCACGCCGATGCGCCGGAACGGGGTGCCCGAGGACATCGCGGCGGCGGTCCTCTACTTCGCCGCACCGTCGTCGTCGTGGGTCACCGGCAAGCTGCTCGACGTCGACGGGGGCGTGCCCGGGCCCCTCTTCCCGTCGCCCCAGCAGGACCTCTAGCGGTAGATCCCATCCAGGTTCGTCAGGGTGGCTGCGGGCATCGCCCCGTCAAGGACAAGGACGGCCAACCACGGGGCGAGGCCTGCGTGCCTCACGTCGGTGGGCCCTGCGAATCCGGTTCTGGGGCCCAAACGGTGCGGAATCCGCACCGTTTGGGCCCGAGAACGGCAAACGGCCCCGCGGCGGGCCGGCGGCACCCGGTCGCCCCCCTTGGTTGCGTCCTCCGTCTTTCCACCCTGACGCGACCGCCCGACATCCGATGGCACCAACGTCGCGCTGACGAACGTCCGTGGGATGAACAGCTAGCGGGCGCTCACTTCTTGATGGGGGCGATGTAGCTCGCCATGAACTCCCGGACCTCGGGGGTGTGGTTGCCCAGGTCCTGGTTGCGGTTCTCCAGCGCGATCGCGGCGGCCATGTTGTTGGTGTCGAGGTTGTGCCACATGACCTCCTTGGTGTTGCGGAGGCCGTAGCTCGTGTAGCCGGCGACGGTGGTGGCGATGGCCATCGCCTCGTCCATGAGCGACTCGTCCGGCACGACCCGGGAGACGATGCCCATGCGCTCGGCCTCGGCGGCATCGACCGTGCGTCCGGTGACGATCATGTCGAAGGCGCGGGCCGCGCCGATGAGGCGGGGCAGGAGGTAGGTGACGCCGATGTCGGTGCCGGTGAGGCCCGTCTTGATGAACGCCGAGCAGAACCGGGCCGAGGTGGCGCAGATGCGGAGGTCGCACGCCAGGGCGAGCGAGAAGCCACCGCCGTACGCCGCGCCGTTCACCGCGCCGATCACGATCTGGGGCGTGGCCCGGATGTGCTGGGTCAGGTTCGACATGAACGCCTGGCCGGTGCGGCCGGCCGGGTAGTGCGGGTGGCCACCGGGCTCGGGCGGCGAGCCCCACTCCTTCAGGTCGAGGCCGGCGCAGAAGCCCCGACCGGCACCGGTGAGGATGGCCACCTTGCAGTCGTCGTCGGCGGCCACCTCGTCGAGGGCGTCGTGGAGGTCGGCCACCAGGTCGAAGCTGATGGCGTTGAGCCGATCGGGCTTGTCGAGCGTGATGACCTTGATGTGGTCGGCGGCCTGCGACGTGACGACGGTCCCCATGGACGGGGAACGTAACCTGCTCGCTCGTACGCGGGGAGTGGCGCAGCGGTAGCGCACAGCCTTTGGGTGGCTGAGGTCGTGAGTTCAAATCTCACCTCCCCGACGAAGCGGACGTTCGGCGGGTGTTCTCGTCTTCGTGCCGTCGCTAGTGGCTACAGCCACGCCGCGGCGCGCTGCTCCTTGTCCAGGGACGACCACCGGGTCACGGCTACAGCATGACGCGGCGGCAAAACCGGTGTCCGGGTCCATCCCGCGCGCCGTCTACCGTGGTAGCAACTGCGGGTGTAGCTCAATGGTAGAGCTCCAGCCTTCCAAGCTGGCGGCGCGGGTTCGACTCCCGTCACCCGCTCTCTGATGTCGGAACGAGGTGAGACCACTGGCTGAGCGCTATCGACTGCCGATCAGCCAGCGGACCCGAATCCTCGCCGTCGCCATCCTCCTCGTGCTCCTCGGCGGCGTCGCCGTGGCCGGCGTCCGGGCCGGCGATGACGACGGGGACTCGAAGCCGTCGGCCGCCCAGGCCACCACCACCAGCACGGCCCGGGCATCGACCACCACCGAGGCCACCACCTCCACGACGGTCGCGCCCGACGACACGACGAGCACGACCGTGCCCGAGGGCTCCACCACCACCACGACCGAGGCCGGCTCCGGCCTCGGCACGAGCGGCTCCGGTTCGGCCGGCTCCGGCGGCCTGGCCAGCACCGGCGGCATGCCGCTGGCCGTGCCCGGCGGTCTGCTGCTCGCCCTCGGCGTCTTCAGTCGGCGGCTGGCGAAGCGCTGACCCGTCCGTCGGCGAGCCACCCGCCGCCGTCGACCACCAGCGTCGCCCCCGTCACGTAGGACGCGGCGTCGCTGGCCAGGAACAGCACGCAGTCGGCCACCTCGCGACGGCTGCCGATGCGGCCGAGCGGGTTCTGCCCGCCCCGCACGCCGATGGCGTCGAAGCGAGCCATGCCCTCGGTGCCGGCCATGCCGCCCGGCGACACCACGTTGACCCGCACGCCGTCGGGTCCCCACTCGATGGCGCACGTGCGGCTCAGGGCGTCGACCCCGGCCTTGGCCGACGAGACGTGGGCCTGCATGGCCATGCCCCGGTACTGGATCGCAGCGCTGATGTTGACGATCGAGCCGCCGTGGGCGCCGAGCCAGGCCTCGTAGGCCGCCTTCGAGACGTTGAACGTGCCGCCCAGGTCGATGTCGACGACGGCCTTGAACCCGTTGGGGCTCAACCCGGTGATCGGCGTCGGGAAGTTGCCGGCCGCGTTGTTCACCACGATGTCGAGCCGCCCGAACCGATCGAGGACCGACCCCACCACGGCGCCGACCTCGTCGGGCTTGCGGACGTCGCACACCCCGTAGGTGGCCTCGACGCCCTCGCCCTCGAGCTGCTCGACGGCGGCCCGGAGGTTCTCCTCCTTGCGGCTGCAGATCGCGACCCGTGCCCCGTGCGCACCGAGCACCGAAGCGATCTCGAGGCCGAGGCCGGTGGCCCCGCCGGTCACCAGCGCCACGCGGCCGGCGAGGAGGTCGGGTCGGAAGGCGCTGGGCTCCTCGGTCATGCCGGCAGCATGCCCGAGGCGTGCTCAGCGCGCCGCGCCCACCGCCATGCGGTGCTCGTCCCACGCGTCGCCGACGGCGCGGGCGGACTTGTCCGGCCGGGAGCGCCAGCCGCACTCGCAGACGAGGCGATGGCCATCATCGTGCTGCTCGACGCGGTCGAAGTCGTGTCCCCCCATGGCGGCCTCCCGCGACGATGGGCTTCGAGCTCCCTACGTCTCTGTTCGGCACCGGGATCGCCCTCCCTCATTGCAGCCTCGTGACGATCCCGACCGGTCAGGCCGGGGCGACCTCGGCGAGGATGGCGTCGAGCGCGGCGACGGCGCGGCGCAGGGCCGGCCCGTAGCCCTCGGCCTCGATGCGGGGGCCGAGCATCTCCAGCTCGACCGGCCCGGCGTACCCGGCGCCGAGCACGAGGGCGAGGACGTCGGCCAAGGGGATCACGCCGTCGCCCGGCACGGCCCGGTCGGGCAGCACGGTGCTCGGCGGGACGAGGTCGCTCACCTGCACCGTGGCCAACGAGCCGGCACCGGCCGCCAGCGTCGCCGGCAGGTCGCGCTCGGCGAAGCAGTAGTTCACCTCCATGGTGGCGCCCACGCCGAGCCGGTCGGCCAGCTCGATGCAGTCCTTCAGCGAGTGGACGAAGCCGATCTCGGGGCGCACGGGCAAGGAGTGCTCGACGGCCAGCCGCACGCCGTCGACGGCCAGCGGCTCGATCGCCCGACCGAGGGCGGCCGCTGCCTCGTCCCACGAGAGTCGGCCCGCCGCCCCGGCCGTCATGCCGAACCACGGCGCACCCAGCGCGGCGGCCAGCTCGACCCCCTCGCGCAGGCGGGCCTGGTCGTCGGGCCACGTCGCCGGGTCGTGCAGGGTGAAGCCGCGGGCGAAGACGTGGACGACGTCGAAGCCGGCGAGGAGGTCGGCCGCCTTGTCGACGCCGACCGCCGTGGCCTTGTCGAGGAACAGGGAGACACCGGTGACGCCGAGCTCGGCGTACAGGTCGAGGTCCTGCTCCAGCGTCCACGAGGCGGAAGAGAGGCTGTTCACGGCGAGGCGAGGGTGCACGGGCGGACCGTACCGCCGGAAGATCGGGCCCGACCCGGCGGTTGTGCGTCGCATGGAGCTGCAGACCGCCGTCGACTTCGCCCGCACCCACCGGCAGTCCGTCCTCGTGACGACCCGGTCCGACGGGCGGCCCCAGCTGTCGAACGTGCTGCACCACGTCGACGACGACGGGTTGATCCGCGTGTCGATCACCTCGGACCGGGCCAAGTACAAGAACCTGCGGCGCGACCCGTGGGCCGCGCTCCACGTGAGCCAGGACGACTTCTTCGCCTACGCCGTCCTCGAGGGCGAGGTCGAGCTCACGCCCGTCGCCGGCCGCCCCGACGACGCCACGGCCGACGAGCTGGTCGAGCTCTACCGCCACCTCGCCGGCGAGCATCCCGACTGGGACGCCTACCGCCAAGCCATGGTCGACGAGCATCGGGTCGTGGTGAAGCTCCGCCCGAGCCGCGCCTACGGGATGCTGCGCCTCCCGCCCACCAGCGGGACCTGAGCTACGGGATCTTCGCCGCTTCGGCGACCGGGTCGAGGTCGAACTCGACGAGGTTCTTCGGGTCGCAGTCCATCGTGCCCCGCTTGGTCGGGTGCACCCGGTGGAAGGCCCCGTCGCGGAGCTGGATGATGACGAAGCACGGCGAGCTGCTCCGCAGCGTCGCCTTGCGGGCGGCCCAGCCGTTGGCGTCGAAGTCCTTCACCCGCCCCAGCGCGGCGAGGAGGTTGGCCCGGGTCAGCCCGTTCGGCCCCTTGTCGGCCACCACGTCGTCGACGGCCTGCTTGAACAGGTCGGCGCTCTGCCACGCGAGGGCACCGAAGCCGTTGACCTCGTCGCCGACCGAGTCGACGAAGGCGGCGAGGTCCTCGTTGGTGTCCTTCTCCTCGAAGGGCAGGTGTCCGAGCGTGACGTAGGTGCCGTCGACGTCGGCCGCCGAGGCGAGGAAGTTCTTCGAGTAGCACGACGGGATGCAGGTCCAGACCTTCACGCCGTCGTAGCCCTGGGCCTTCGCCTCTCGACGCATCCGGATCATGGCCGTGTCGTTCGACCCGTCGGTCACGGCATCGATGTGCAGCGACCGCATCGTCTGGATGATCGGCGTGTAGCCGGCCTGCTCGGTGCGGCCCGACACCTTCGGTGTCGCCTCGTAGTGCACGCCACCCAGCTCCTGCGTCTTGATGATGTAGGTGGCCGACTGGATCGTCGTCGGCAGGTCGCCCGGGATCATGTACATGCTGTGGCGGAGCTCAGGGAACTCCCTGACGTAGAAGCGAGCCGACCCGGCGTTGGCGGTGAAGTGCTGTGGGCCGCTCGTCGCGACCGGGCACCGCTGCACGACCGAAGCCGCGAGGAACGTCGTCGAGTTGCAGAGCTGCTCGGGGTCGTTCGCCGTGCCGGGGAGGTCGGGCAGGCCGGTGGCCGCCCCGGCCTGGTCCTCGCACTCGGCCATCGTCGAGACGTCGGGGTTGAACAGAGCGTTGGAGCCGACCAGGGCGAAGGCGTTCTGGCAGGCGTCGATCTGCCCGTTCTTGGCCTCGCTGGGGTCGAGGTGCGAGTCCCACTCCTTGACGACGAGCTGCCGGCACGCGATCCCGCCGTGGGCGTTCACGTAGGTGGCGAAGCCGCGGAGGGCGTCGATGTTGCCCTGGAAGAGGCCGGGCGCCAGAGGGTTGCCGACGTCGGCCATGACCTCGACGGTGATCGTGTCGGCCGTGACACCGACCTCGGTGGCCCGGAGCTGGGTGCCGTCGCACGCGGCGGTGGTGGTCGACGTGCTGGCGCCGGCCACGTCGCTCGGGGACGCGCTGCGCGCGCAGCCGGCGAGCGCGGTGGCGAGCACGCAGGACGCGGCGACCACTCGGACGTTCATGGCCCTGACCCCCGGGAGCGGCGACCGCAGGAGGCTTGCACATCGCCGCCGTCAGGAACCTGACGAGCTCGGGCCCTCACGGGCCGACCAGGCCGCGGCCAACCGGTCGACGCCGAGGCGCAGGTCGGCGGGAGGCGGGGCGAAGGAGAGCCGGAGCCGGTCGGCGTGGCCCTGGGTGGGCGACAGGGCATCGGCCGTCGCCACGGCGACGCCGTGGCGCAGGGCGACCTCGGCGAACGGACGGGCCACCGGCCTCGGGAGCTGGACCCAGAGCGAGAGGCCACCCGACGGCTCCACCCAACGCCAGGCCGGCAGGCGCTCGGCCAGGAGGGAGGCGAGCAGCTCGTAGCGAGCGCGGAGCTCGTCGTTGCGGGCCGCCGCTCGGGCTGGCCAGGTCGGCGCCCGCAGGGAGCGCTCCCCCAGGAGCTGGCCGACCACGGAGGAACCGAGGTCGTGGGTCGCCTTCACCCGGGCGAACCGCAGCGCCACGGGCTCGGGTGCTCGCACGAACCCGAGCCGCAGCCCGCCCCAGAGGAGCTTGCTGAGCGAGCCGACGACGGCGATCGGCTGGTCGGGGGCGTGCGCCGCGATGGGTGGCGGCACCGGCGACCACGCCAGGCCGGCGAGGGCGATGTCCTCCACCAGCGGGACGCGGGCGTCGGCCAGCAGCGAGGCGATGGCCGCCCGCCGACCCGGAGCCAGGACGACCCCGGTGGGGCTGTGGAGCGTCGACTGCAGGTACACCAGCGCCGGGCGCTCGGCGAGGGCGGCGCGCAGCGGTCCGACCTGCACGCCACCGTCGTCCACCGGGACGCCGACCACGTCGGCCCCGGCCGCGGCGAACGCCGAGACCGCGCCCGGGTAGGTCGGGTCGTCGACGACCACGAGGTCGCCCGGCCGCACCCAGCACGCGGCGGCGATGCTGATCGCCTGCTGGGCACCGGTCGTGATGACCACCTGCTCCGGCCGGGTCGGGAGGCCCCAGCCGGCGAGGAGGTCGGCCACCGCGGCGCGCAGCCCGGCCAGCCCCCAGGGCGAGTACCCGGTGTCGGGTGCGAGGTCGACCAGGTCGGCCGTCGTCACCCCGCCCGGCGGCAGGGCGCTGGCGTCGTGCAGCACCGAGAGGGAGAGGTCGACGACGTCGCTCGGGCCGGCGCTGCGATCGACGAGCCGGGCGACGAGCGCCGAGCCCTCGCGCCCGGCCGGGAGGGCCAACGTCCCCGGCCCGATGGCATGCGTGCCGCTCCCGGGCCGCCGCTCGACGAGGCCGTCGCCGACGAGCTGGTCGTAGGCGGCCACCGCCGTCCCCCGGCTCACCGACAGGGCGACGGCGAGGGCTCGCTCCGCCGGCAGCCGGCTGCCGTGAGCGACGGCGCCCCGCTCGACGGCACGGGCGATGGCGGTGGCGAGCTGTCGGTACAGCGGGCCGCTGCCACCGGACCAGTGGCCGATCTCGTCGGCCAGGGCCCGCAGGCCCTCGGCTCGGGCCACCTTGGCAGAAGTGGCCCTGGTCGCCATGAGCCACTTCTGCCACAGTCCGAGGCGACGGTCAACCCCGCGCCGTGGGGCCCGGACCGCTCGGAGGTTCACGACATGACCCAGCCCGCACCGTTTGGCACCCTGCTGGCCGACCACATGACCGTCGCCCGGTGGCGGGGCGGCATGTGGGACGCGCCGAAGCTCGGACCGCTCGAGCCGCTGCCCCTGCACCCCGCCGCCCACGTGCTGCACTACGGCAGCGCCTGCTTCGAGGGGCTCAAGGCCCACCGGGGCGTCGACGGCGTCGTGCGCATCTTCCGGCTCGACCGCCACGTGCGGCGGCTGCAGCAGTCGGCCGAGGTCCTGGTCCTCCCCGTGCCGCCGACCGAGCTGGTCACCGAGATGATCGTCGAGGTCGTCCGGGCCAGCCTGGCCGACGTGCCCGACGCGCCGGGCTCCCTCTACCTGCGGCCCACGCTGATCGGCACGGAGGAGAACATCGGCGCCGCCGCCCACCCGAGCAACGAGGCCATGCTCTACGTGCTGGCCAGCCCGGTCGGCGACTACTTCGCCGGCGGCATCCGCCCGCTGGCGCTGGGCATCGAGACCGGGCAGCCGCGGACCACCCCGCAGTTCGGCAAGGTCAAGGCCGGCGCCAACTACGCCATGGCGCTGGGCCCGACCCGGGCCGCCGCCGACCAGCTCGGCGTCGACCAGCTCCTGTTCGCTCCGGGCGGCGACGTGCAGGAGACCGGGGCGTCGAACTTCCTGCTGCTCGACGCCGAGCGGGTCGTCACCCCGGCCCTCACCGAGTCGTTCCTGCACGGCGTCACGCGCGACTCGGTCCTGCGCCTGGCCGCCGACCTCGGCTACCGCGTCGAGGAGCGAGCGGTCACTGTCGACGAGGTCCTGGCCTGGGCCGGCCGCCCCGACGCCGAGGCCGCGCTGTCGGGCACCGCCGCGGTGATGGCCGGCGTCGGCCACCTCGTCCACGAGGGTCGGCGCCTGACGGTCGGCACCGGCGAGGTCGGGCCCCACACCAGCGCGCTTCGCCAGGCCCTCACCGAGGTCCACGCCGCCCAGCGCCCCGACCCCCACGGCTGGCTGACCCCGGTCCACGCCTCGCCGGGCTGAACGGGTTCAGTCTGCGACGTCGTCGTCGCGGTCGACTTCGACCCCGCAGCGGAAGCATGTCGGACGAGCAAGCTCGGCCAGTTGAGGAGCCCCGCAGCCTTCGCACCACAGGTAAGGCGCAGCGGTGCCAGTCCGCCGAAACTCATCGCACAGTGCCCGCCACGCGGTCATCTCCGGGCCGTGGTCGGCGAGCTCATCGGCAGCGTCCCCGAAGTACTCGTATGGGCTCGGCTCGTTGCCGGCGAGAAAACCCCGGAGCCAGGCCCCGGCGAGCACCGAGGACGACTCGACGTCGCTGAGCGAGCAGGTCAGCACGAGATGTTGGTCTGGGATGTAGACGTTGAACCGGCCAGGGAACGTGTGGGGATTCCCGAGCAGGAACGCCGTCGACCCGCCATGGAGGACGAGCGAGAGCGCATCGTCGTACAGCGGCGGTTCCGGATCCACGACGGGAGCGTAGGAGCGGAGATCGGCGACGTCCCGCCCTGTTTCCGCGGAAACAGCTCCTGACGCGCCGCGCTGGGTAGGCAGGTGCGCTCGCCGGAGAGCACCGGCAGCGCGGGGTTCACACAGCCAGTTGGATGGCGGTGATGATCGGAGGCTTCAGACCCTCGGGCAGGTCTTGATCCTCGAAGTACAGCTCGAGCGCCTCGCGCATGTTGGCGAGCGACTCGTCGGCCGTGACGCCCTGACTCGTGACCTCGACCTCGAGGCAGCGGGCGACGTACCAGTCGCCCTCATGCGTCACCGCGGCCGTGAGCTGCATCCCTCCAAGACTACGACGGGGGTGAAACAGAACGCCGCCAGCGGGATCGTGGCACCCAGCACGCCACCCGGGCTCGGTACCGCTCGTAGTCGTCCCCGAACCGGCGCGCGAGGTCGGCCTCCTCCCGAGGCCGGATGAAGGTGTTCCAGATCAGCCCCCCGAGCACCGCCGATGCCACGACCAGCCACGATCCCAGGACCAGTCCGGCGCCGATCGTCTGCACGGCGCCCGCCACGGCCATGGGGTTCCGCACCCACCGGTAGGGACCGACGACCACGAGACGGCGTCCGGTCGCCGCCGGCAGCGGCGTTCCCTCGCCGACGATGGCCATCGAGACGCACGACCACAGCCCCACGCAGCTCCCGAGCACGAAGGTGGCGATGCCGACCCCCGGCCACGGGTGCCGATCCAACCCGGCCTGGTCGAGGCGCAACCGCCCTTCGCCCCAGGCGATGGCGAGTGGCAGCAGGACGAGGAAGCTGGTCCAGAAGACGACGAGCTGGGTGAGGCTGTGCCGCAGGTGGCTCGCCGCCGACCGGGCCGGAGCAGGCCGGAACGCGAACGGCCCGATGAAGAACCACCGCACGGGCAGGTGGCCGAGCCGGAGCACGGTGGCAGCCCCGACAGTCCCGATGGCGGCCGGTGCCATGAGCAGCGCACCCCAGCCGGCGTTCCGCTCGGCGAGCGCGTACGTCGTGAGGGCGATGGTGATGGCGATCGTCCATGCCGCGGTGGCCGCCGCCCATCGACGGCCACCCGTGAAGGCGGCCATCGCCGATCCTCCGACGAAGAAGGCGAGGTCGGGACCGACCAGGACGGCCGGGTTCCACCCGCCGAGCGTCAGCCGGCGGACGTCGTCGGCGAGGAAGACGGCGATCCACCAGAGCGCCCCGGCGCCGGCCTGGACCGCCAGGTACCTCCGGGCGATCGCCGTCGGCGACCCATCGATGCGCACCGCGGGTGACAAGGTCAAGCGCCCCCGGCAGGACTCGAACCTGCGACCGTCCGATTAGAAGTCGGGTGCTCTATCCATCTGAGCTACAGGGGCAGCGGCAGAACGGTACTGCCAGCAAGTAGCGATCGGCCCGCTCCTAGGCTCGCCATGTGACGACCGATCGGGGCACGGGGGCGCTGTCGGGCGTGCTCGCCGCGGCCGTCGGGCTGGGCGTCGCCGAACTGGTGGCCGGGGCCATCCCGACCGGCCGGTCCCCCGTCGTGGCCGTGGCCGACCGGGTGATCCGCCTCGCCCCGCCGTCGTGGGAGCGGGCCGTGATCCGCGCCTTCGGCACCAACGACAAGCCGTTCCTCGTGGTGGTGATCCTCCTGGTGCTGCTCGCCCTCGGCACGGCGGCCGGCGCCGTGGCGAGGAGCCGCCCGCTGGTGGCCCGCGGCATCGTCACCGTCGCCGCCGTCGTGGGCGTGCTCTCGGCCCTGGCCGAGGAAGACGCCTCGTGGGTCCACGCCCTGGCGCCGGTCGCCGGTGGGCTGGCCACGATCTGGACGCTGAGCCTCCTCGTCCGGGCCACCGGCGACACCACGTCGAGGCCGCTGCCTCCGGCCGGGGCCGACCGTCGCCGGTTCCTGCTCGCCGGTGGCGCGGCGGCATCGGTGGCCGCCATCGCCGGCGCCTCGGGGCGAGCGCTCCAGGGCCGGGTCAACGCGGCGGCGTCCCGCAAGGCGGTCCTGCTCCCGAAGCCGACGACGCCCCTCCCGGCGGTCCCGAAGGGAGCGGACTTCCGGCTCCTCGACCTGAGCCCGTACGTCACGCCCAACGTCGACTTCTACCGGATCGACACCAGCCTGATCGTCCCCCAGGTCGAGACCGACGGCTGGACCCTGCGCATCGACGGCATGGTCGACCACCCCCGCAGCTACACCTACGAGCAGCTCCTCGGCCGCGACCTCGTCGAGGTCGACGTCACGCTCACCTGCGTCTCCAACGAGGTCGGCGGCGGGCTCATCGGCAACGCCCGGTGGCTCGGCGTGCCGCTCCAGGAGCTGCTCGACGAGGCCGGCATCGGGTCGAAGGCCGACCAGATCGTGGGCACGTCGGTCGACGGGTTCACCGCCGGCTTCCCCGTCGCCGCCCTCGACGGACGGGACGCCCTCGTGGCCGTGGGCATGAACGGCGAGCCCCTCCCCCTGCGCCACGGCTTCCCGGCCCGCCTTGTGGTGGCCGGCCTGTACGGCTACGTGTCGGCCACCAAGTGGCTGAAGCGCATCCAGCTCACCCGCTTCGACGAGCTCTCGACGTACTGGATCGACCGGGGCTGGGCGGTGGAGGGCCCGATCAAGCTCGAATCGCGGATCGACACGCCCCGGCGCCCGGTCGCGGCCGGGCGGGTACCGGTGGCGGGCGTGGCCTGGGCCCAGGGTCGGGGCATCCGCCGGGTCGAGGTCCGCGTCGACGAGGGGGCCTGGCACGACGCCGAGCTGGCCGACGCCGTCGGCGTCGACACCTGGCGGCAGTGGCGCTGGTACTGGGACGCCGAGCCCGGCACCCACCGCCTCTCGGTGCGGGCCACGGCCGAGGACGGCGAGGTCCAGACGGGCGACGAGGCGACCCCGTTCCCCGACGGCGCCACCGGGTGGCACACCATCGGCATCCGCGTGCAGGGCTGAACCCTCGACCTTCCCGGCGGCCCCCCGCCACCGGGAAGGTCGAGCGACCTAGAGCCCGGGGGCGTCGACCTTGCCGGCCTGGAGCTTGAGGGTGGCCAGGTGGTCGTAGCGCTGGTGGGCGAACGGGAGGATCCACTCCTGGGGCACGGTGCCCACGATCTCTCCCCGCTGGGTGGTGTTGCTCTCCGAGTAGATGCAGCTCGTGATGCGGTGGATCGGCAGGTCAGCGACCGGGTCGAAGTCCGAGTCGCGTAGCGTCACGGTGGCGTCGATGCGCTCGCGGAGGCGCTGCTCCTCGACCCGGGTGCAGTAGACGAGCGAGGGGTCGTGGTCGAAGCCCTTGCCCTGCGGGTCCATGAGGAACTTGAAGTAGAAGGTCACGCGGTCGTTCACCGGCAGGAGCTCGAGCTCCTCGGCCACGGTGCCCTCGACCTCGAGGTAGGTGATGCCGCGACGGGTGACCGAGCCGTGGATCCGGTTGCCGTCACGGGTGAGCTGCACGTCGCCAAGCTTCTTGGGCTCGCCGAAGGTCTCGCGGCCGCCGACGACGGCCTGCTCGGTGGTCATCACCATGGTGAGGTCGTAGAAGCCCTCGCGACCCTCGTGCTTGCAGGTGACCGACACGACCGAAGCGCCCAGCGGGCCGCTCGGCATGTCGACGTGGGCGACGTTGAGCCGCACCAGCGGCGTGTCGGACATCTCGAGCGGCTTGGGCAGGACCGAGCGGATCAGCTCGACGTCGGTCTCGTAGAACGTGACGAGCGTCTTCGACCACATCTTCGGCGCCTCGGCCGGAGCGGACGAAGGCCCGTCGGCGTCGAGCGAGCGCCCGGCGTAGCGGATGGTCATGCGGATCCCCCTGGGTCGGTCCCATCGAATGCTTCTGCATTAGTAGAGCAGCCGATGCCGTCCGGCGCAACGATGGCGGAGGGGAGCGCGGGCTGTGCCAAACTGCACGACGCACGTGGTGGCCGTAGCTCAGCTGGTGGTAGCGCCAGGTTGTGATCCTGGAGGTCGGGGGTTCGAGTCCCCTCGGTCACCCCAAGCGCCGCGCAGGGGTCGGGCGTGAGCCCGCCCCCTGAGCGGCTACCATCGCATCTCCCGCGCCTCTAGCTCAATTGGCAGAGCATCGGACTCTTAATCCGCAGGTTCTGGGTTCAAGTCCCAGGGGGCGCACCAACCACACGACGCCGGCCCATCGGGCCGGCGTTCGTCGTTCCCCGACCCGGTTCCGATCAGGGCAGGTACTCGGCCACGGCGGCTTCGGTGTCGAGCGACACGGCTGCCGTGCCGCCCAGGATCGTGATCGACCTGGCCGCGAGGGCGGTGAGCGCCAGTCGCACCTGGGGCGGCAGGGCGTTCCGCTCGACCAGGAGGAGCGGTCGGCCGAGCGGTGCGCCGGCGAGCGCGTCGGTCGGTTCGTCGCCGCGGGCGACGGCGAGGTCGTCGTCGCCGACGGCGCGCGCCACGTTCGCCGAGGTGGCGTAGCGGTCGGCGCCGGCGATGCGCGTGGCACCGAGCGCCTCGACCACGGCGTCGGACACCGCGGCGGTGCCGCCGACGGTGACCACCCGATCGGGCCGAAGCGCCGTGATGGCGGCGCCGACCGCGGCGGGCACCCTGTCGCGTTCGACGAGCAGCACGACCCCGCCGTCGTGGGACGCGGCGGCCGACGCCACCAGCCCGTCGGCGATCGACGATCCGTTGACGACGTACACCACGGGGACGACGGGGCGATGGGAGTCCTGGGCCAGCGCGGCCGCGGTCTCGAAGCGGTCTCGACCGGCGACCCGCGTCGCACCCAACCGGGTGACGACGACGTCGCTCACCGCGCCGGTGCCACCGACGACGACGATCCGGCGGGGCGCGAGCCGACGCAGCTCGTCAGTTGTCGCGTCGGGGATGCCGTCACGGTCGACGAGGAGCACGGGCCCGCCCGCCGCACCCGCGGCGACGGCGTCGCCGGTGCGCGATCGGGCGACGACGTACGCCGTCGGGACGCCGGGCTCGAACGCCGATGCACTGATCGCCGCCGCCGTGGACGCGGCATCGACGCCGGCGAGCCGCGTCGTGTCGAGGAGCGCGACGGCGAAGGGCGAGAACGAGGTGACCACGGCGCACAGCTGACCGCCCCGCGCCGTGGTCGGCAGGGCCTGGCGCGTCCCGTCGGGCAGGATGTGGACGATGACCGGCACCCGGTCGGCATCGAGGTCGGAGCCGGGGTCGAACGGCAGGCACAGCGTGCCGCCTCCGGAGCCGGCGCCATCGACGTCGACGTCGTACACGCGGCCGAGGACCGTGAAGCCGCGAGTGGGCACGCCATCGGCGACCGTGACCGTGACCGTGGCGCCGTCGTCGTGCGCACCGGTGAGCTGGACCGTGATCGTGCCGGCGGCCGTCCTGACGTCGACGGTGCTCGACCCGTCCGCGCCCGGTGGCGGCACGCCGACGGTCGTCGACGCCGGGGGCGCCGGCGGGGGCGCGACCGGCGTCGTGG
Organism: Actinomycetes bacterium; assembly: GCA_025464025.1. The sequence goes on from JAODBP010000110.1 coordinate 25,342, forward strand.
TCGTCGTGGTGGGCACCGCCGCCGTCTCGACCGAGCCGATGTCGATGGCGTCGCCCTGCACCCTCGCCTCGCCCCGCTGGTCCGTCGACGGCGGGCCGGCGTAGGCCGGGTCACCGGCGTCGATCAGCGGGCTCGTCGCCCCGGGCCGCTTCGTTGCCGTCGGGCGGCCGTCGTCGGCGAGCGGGCCGAGGACCGGGTCGCCGGTGAGGTTGCCGTCGGCACCGGGGCTGAAGCTCGTCTCGTCGACCTCGACGAGCGAGTAGGTGGCGGTCACGGTCCCCGCCTCGAGGTCGCGCTTCGTGGGTGCGGTGTTGTCCGCGATCACCGTGTCGCGCATCGTCACCGTGCGACCGGACCCGTAGACGCCGCCGCCCGTCGTCGCCGCGACGTTGCCGGCGATGGTCGTCGACTCCAAGTCGGCGGCGGCGCTGCCCGCGAGGTACACGCCGCCACCGGTGTCGCCCTCGTTGTCGGCGATCGTGGCGTTCGTCGCCGACAGCGAGCGCTGCTGCACGAACAGGCCGGCGCCGTGGTCCGCCACGTTGCCCGAGACCGTCGAGCCGACGAGGGTGACGTCGAAGTACTTGGTGTAGACCCCGCCGCCCTGGCCGGTGTCGGCCACGTCGGGATCGGCGGTGTTGCCGGTGATCGACGAGCGCTCGATGCGGAGCACGCCCGAGGGCGGCGGCACCTGCGTCTGCTTCGCCCAGATGCCCCCGCCCAGGCCGACCACGGTGGGGCCCGTGCCGTTCTCGCCGCTCACGTTGGACGAGATCGTCGAGTCCGTGATCGTCACGGGCGCGGTGACGTTCTGCAACGAGATCCCACCGCCGCCGGTGGCCGCCGAGTTCGACGTGATGGTCGAGCCGTCGTCGATCGTCAGCGACGCGCCGTTGGTCCCGAGCAGGGCGACGCCACCACCGTTGCCCGTCGAGACGTTGTCATCGATCGCCACGTCGGTGAGGGTCAGGTTCTCGCCCTCGGCGTAGACGGCCCCGCCGACCGCGGCCCGCCCGTGGGTCAGTGTGACCTGGCTGATCGTGACGTCGACCGGCGTGGCCGAGCCGCCGTAGGCGTGGAAGACCCGCCCGTGCGACCCGCCGTCGATCGTCAGCGAGTCCGAGCCCGGGCCCCTGATCGTCAGCGACTTGTCGATGGTGATCTCGCCCAAGAGGGTGATCGACCTGATGGACGGGTCGAACTCGATCACGTCGCCGGCAACGGCGTCGATGACCTTCTGGCGCAGGGTGTTCGGGCCGGAGTCGCCGGAATCCGTGACGGTGAGCGTGGTGGCACTGGCCACATCAGCGGGCACGACCACGAGCCCGGCGCCGATGGCCGCCGTGCTCGCGGCCGCCGTGGCCCGGCGCCACCGTCTCGATCCAGCCATTTCAGACATCATGGCATTCGGTGTCGGAGAAGCGAGAGCAGGTGAGTGACGGGCACGCCGTCGAGGTCGTCGTCGGCCGACCTGTCGCCGACGACCTTCGTGACCAGGTCCTGCGCCTGTGGGCCACGCATGGCGCCCTCGACGGCGACGCCGCCATCGAGCGGCTCGGCGAGCTCACCGGCCTGGTGGTCGACCGGGCCGGGATCCTCGTCGGGACGTGCTCCGCGGTGCAGGCCGACGTGCTCCTCCTCGGCGGGCGGCGGTTCTGGGTCTACCGGAGCTTCTTCACCACCGGCGTGCCGGCCGACGTCGAGGACGCGCTGTTCTGCGCCACGTTCGACGCCCTCGCGGCCAGCCACGTCCCGGGCGCGCCCGGCCCGGTCGGCCTGGTCGTGCCGCTCGAGGATGTCACGGTCATGCGGTCACGCCCCGAGGCCCTCTGGCCCACGACGGGACTCCGCTACGCCGGCTACTTCCCCGGCGGGCAGCAGGCGAGGATCCGCTACTTCCCCGGCGCGCTGATCGGCACCGACCCCGCGGCGGAGCGACTCATCGACTTCCCGGCCGACTGGCAGGACATGGCACCGTTCCCATCCGGGTTCGCCGTGCACGAGCTGGCCGCCACCGACGCCGTCACCGCCGACGACGTGCTCGCCCTCTGGGCCCGCGAGGGTGCGGTCGCGCCCGACGCGGCCGCTCGCCGCATCGACGAGGTCGTCACCGTCGTGACCGCGCCGGACGGCACGCTCGCCGGCATCGGATCGGCGTATGTGCACCGCGTGCCCCAGCTCCGCATGGACCTGTTCGGCATCCGCCTGTTCGTCGCGACCGAGCACCGTCGATCGAGCCTCGCCACGCACATCATGTGGCGCACGCGGGACGTGATGACCGAGCGCTTCGCCGACGGGCGGGACCGCCGCGGCCTCGGCATCCTCTTCGAGGTGGAGAACGCCGGGCTGCGGCGCGCGTTCCCCCAGGCCGAGGGTGTGTACGCGCCGACGTACTTCATCGGCGAGCGCGCCGACCAGGCCACGTTGATGGTCCTGCTCTTCCCCGGCGTCGAGGTCCCCCTGCCCGGCCAGGGGTGACCCGTTCCGGCAAGACTGTCGGTGTGGACGACTTCGCGACCGCCAACGCCTCCCTCAGCGCGCTCGAGGTGCTCGACCTCGACGCCCTGCGCCTGATGTTCCGCGTCGAGCGGGCCGGCCAGGAGTTCTACGAGCGACTGGCCGCCGGCATCGGCAACGACGAGGCGGCCGCCCTCCTTCGGGCCAACGGCCGGGAGGAGCTCAAGCACGCCGAGCGCATCGGCCGGATGATCGGCATCAAGCAGGGCCACGACTTCGAGCCCACCGCCGACGAGCTGGCCCCGCTGGCCGTGAACCTGCCCGAGGTGGTGCCGGTCGAGATGCTCCCGTACGTCGTGGCCGGCGAGGTGGCCGGCGACGCCGGCTACCAGAAGTGGGCCGACAACGAGCCCGACCCCGAGGTGGAGCGGCTCCTCCGGCTCAACGGCCGGGAGGAGACGATCCACTCCGAGCGGGTGTCCGCCGTGCTGGAGCTGCTGGGGGCCTAGGCCTCGACCCGCAGGGCGACGATCGCCATGTCGTCCTGGGGCACCCCGCCGAGGTGGGCGAGGACGGCACCCTCGATGGATTCGGCGACCTCGCGGGCCGAGCCGGGTGGACGGGCGACGATCGCCCGGAGCCCGGTCTCGTCGAAGAACATCCCGTCGGGCGACCGGGCCTCGATGATCCCGTCGGTGACGAGGACCAAGGTCGCCCCCGACACGAGCTCGACCTCGCACGAGTCGACGACCGCCTCCTCGAGGATGCCGAGGAGCGAGCCGGCCAGCTCGACCTGCTCGACGGTGCCGTCCGGCTGGCGCACCAGCGGGGCCGGGTGCCCGCCACCGGCCAGCTCGACCTTCACCCGATCGCCGACCGTCACGATCCCGAACACGACCGTGCAGAACCGCTCGCGGTCGCGATCGGCCGTCGTGAGCAGCGTGTTGAGCCGGGTCAGCACCACCTCGGGTCGGCGCTCGGTGAGCACCAGGGCGCGCAGGCTGTGGCGCACCCGGGCGGTCAGGGCCGCCGCCTCCGGACCGGTACCGGTGGCATCACCGACGGCGATGGCCCACTGGTCGTCGCCGACGTACCAGGCGTCGTAGAAGTCGCCGCCCACGTCGACCCCGTCGCCGTACGGGTGGTAGACGGCGGCCAGGTCGACGCCGGGGATGGTGGGGAGCTCGGGCGGCAGCAGGCTGCGCTGGAGCCGCTGGCTCACGTCGATCCGCTCGTGCTGGAGCTGGGCCCGCTCGAGCGCCTGCGCCGTCTGGCCGGCCAGGGCGAGCACGAACTCACGCTCCTCCTCGTCGAAGAGCCGGGGCCGGCGGAAGCTGAACCGGAGGGCGCCGAGCGTGCGACCACCCGCGGTCAGGGGGACGGCGCAGAGCGCCTCCATCGTCGGCTCGAGCTCGCGCAGGCCCGGGAACAGGCGGTCGCGCTCCTCCTGCGTCTCGAGCCAGACGGCGTGTCCGGTCCGCAGGGCGACGGCCGCCGGAAGCTCGGCCTCGCGTGACTCGTTGCGGAGCAGGAGGAGCGCCTGCTCGTCGTAGCCCACCGCGCTGGGCAAGGCGAGTCGGCTGTCCTCGGCCCGCGGCAGGAGCACGCCGCCGGCGTCGGCCTTGAGGGCGGCCACCCCCTCCTCGAGCACGGCCTCGGCCACGGCCTCGGGCGTCGCCGCCACGGCGAGGGCCCGGGTCAGCCGGGAGAGCCGAACGGCGCGGTCGGCGACGCGCTCGGTCTCGACGGCGCGGCGCAGCTCCTCCAGCAGGAGGGCCTCGAACGACCTGCCGGCGGCGACGGGCCGGCCGTCGGCCGCGGCCTGGACCTGGGCCATGATCTCGCCGACGTACCACCGGCGGAACACCCGGTGCTCGGGCTCGGTGGCCAGGGTGAACAGCCGTGCCGCCCGGCAGTAGTCGTCGAGCTCGTCGAGCGCCCGCAGGTAGTCGGTCCCGGCCTCGGCCGCCTCGGCCGTCAGCTCCAGCACCAGCTCGGCGCGGGGTCGCCCCTCGTGGACGGCGCGGAGGGCCTGCTCCTTGATGGCCAGCCGGGCCTCGGCGAAGCGCTCGGTGATGATGGCGAGCAGCGACGCCAGGTGCGGCGGTGCCGGCTCGGTCACGCCCTCGGCGGCGCCGGCGGCGATCAGGCTGAACTCGCGGACGAGGTTGTCGACGTGGGCCTTGGCCGCGAGGAGGAACTCGGTCGGCACCTCGCCCAGCTCGACCCGGTGACGTAGACCGGGCCTCGGCGCATCGTCGGCCCACTCGTCGAGCAGGTGCTCCAGCGGAGCGCCACCGAGCGGCGCGGCGCTCGCCACCTCGGCCCACACGACCTTGCCGTCGTCGTGCGGCACGACGCCCCAGGTCCGGGCCAGCTGGCCGACGAGGGCGAAGCCGCGGCCGGTCATGGCCTGGTCGGACGAGTGGCCGAGCAGCGGCAACGCCCGGTTCCGGTCGCCGACCGAGACCCGCACACCCCCGGGCACGTCCTCGACCTCGACGGTCGTGCACCCGCCGCCGTGGAGGAGGGCGTTCGTCACCAGCTCGCTGACCACCACGGCCAGGTCGTCGGCGAGGCCGCCGTGCCCGAGGTCGCGGGCGCGCTGGACGGCGTGGTGCCGTGCCGCTCGGACGCCGGACGGGCTATCGAACGGACCCGACACCTCAGGGGCGTCCACCGTGTGCACGATGCAACGGTACCTAGCGGGCTGTGACCCCACCCAAGTAGGCCTCGACGAGGAGGGCGTCGTCGACGTCGTTGGCCGGCCCGTACCAGGCCAGCCGACCGAGCTGGAGCACGGCGACGCGATCGGCGATGCCGAGGATCGCCTTGCTCTTCTCCTCGACCAGCAGGAGGGCGACGCCCTGGCGGCGCAGCTCGGTGAAGATCTCGAGGATCTGCTCGACGATGAGCGGCGCCAGGCCGAGGGTCGGTTCGTCGCACACCACCACGGCCGGCGGACGGACGAGCAGCGTGGCGAGGGCCAGCATCTGCTGCTCGCCGCCGGAGAGGCTCCCGGCCAGCAGGTGCCGCCGCTCCCCCAGCACCGGGAACCGGTCGTAGGCCTGGGCCCGCTCGGCGGCGCTCGGCAGCCGGAGCGCGAGGTTCTCCTCGACGCTCAGCCCCGGGAAGATGCCGCGCGACTCGGGAACGACGATCACGTCGGACGACGCCCGGGCCGGGGCCGCCTGGCCGGTGACGTCGTCGCCCCGGAGTCGGACCACGCCGGCGGTCGGTGTGAGGAGGCCGGAGACCGTGCGGCACAGCGTCGACTTCCCGCTGCCGTTGGCGCCGAGGAGGGCGGTGATCGTGCCCGGGATGATGGCGAGGGTGACACCGTGCAGGACCTCGACGTCGCCGTAGCCGGCGTGCACGTCGTCGAGCACGAACGTGGCCTCGGCCGGCACCTCCTCGAACGTCGAGGACGGGGCGCGCAGGGCGCCGACCGACTCGAGCTCCTGCTCGAGCCGCACCGCTTCCTCGGCGGTGGCCTGCTCCTCGGCGACCACGGCGACGGCGGCCGCGCTCCGGGCGGCGCGCTTCTGGCGCCGGGCCCGGTTCTGGGCTCCGGTGATGGCGAAGATGCCGTCGGGGTTCCGGGAGAGCTGGACGGCGCCCAGGCCGAAGAGGATCGCCGGGATGTCCGATGACCTGGTCCCACCCCAATCGAGGAACGTGGGCAGCAGGGGCCAGTGGAAGCCGCTGCGCAGGAGGACGGGGCTGGCCGCGCTGACGATGCCGGCGACCACCGCAGCACCCGGTCGGCGGATGCCCATGAGCACCACGCTCGCCAGCCACAGCAGGCCCACGAGGGCCGGCGTGCTGACGTTCGAGACGCTGCCCTGCGTCGTCGCCAGCATCACGCCGCCGACGCCGGCCACGGCGGCCGACAGGGCGAACACCGCGAGCTTCGTGCGCACCGGCGAGACGCCGGAGGTGGCGGCGGCCGTCTCCGAGGCCCGAACGGCCACGACGGCGCGGCCGGACGACGAGCGTTGGAGGTTGCGCACGAGGAGGATGGTGAGGCCCACCATCACCAGCAACGTGATGGCCAAGGCCTTGTTGTCGTTGAGGTCGAGCGGCCCGAACACGGGCCGGGCGATGCTCCAACCCGACTCGTCGTTGCGGAGCCAGTTCCACGCGAAGAGGAGCTGGTCGCCCAGGAAGGCGAGGGCCAAGGTGGCCAGGGCGAGTGGGACGCCGCCGAGACGGAGCGCGGGCAGCGCGACCGCGACGCCGACGATCGTGGCCACGAGGGCGCCCACGATCAGCGCCGGCACGAAGGGCCAGTGGTAGCGACCGAGGCACACGCCGGCGGTGAGGGCGGCGGACGACACGAACCCGGCTTGGGCCAGGCTCACCATGCCGCCCAGCCCGGTGACGATCGTGAACGACAGGAAGACGAGCGCCAAGGCGAGCCCGGTGGCGATCGTCGAGACCCAGAAGTCGTCGGCCAGCACGAGGATGTAGAGCAGCAGGCCGCCGGTCGCGATGACCCACGGCAGGGCCCGGCGCCACGGCGGGAGGTCGTCGGCGAAGTCGGGTGCCGGCGTGTCCTCGGCGGCCGAGCCACCCCGGCGAGCGCGGTCGCGCGCCAGCAGGACGAGGCCGCCGAGCAGCACCACGAACGGGACCGAGGAGTTGAAGCCCCGGATGTCCGAGGCGAAGGTGGCGTAGCCGAACACGAGGTTCTGGGCCACGCCGAGGATGAGGCCGCCGGCGAAGGCCAGCGGCATCGAGCGGAGGCCGCCGATGACGGCCGCGGCCGAGGCCACGAACACGACGGTGATGAAGACGTTGACGTCGAGGCTGCCGAAGATCGGCGAGCCGACCACCCCGGCGAGGCCCGCCAACACCATGCCGATCACCCACGCCCACCGGGACGTGGTGCGCTCGTCGATGCCGCGGGTCCTCGCCAGGTCGGGTCGGTCGACGACCGCCCGCATGTGGAGCCCCAGGGAGGTCCGCCGGAGCAGGAACCAGAGGCCCAGCGCGCACACCGCCGCGGCGACGAACACGATGAGCTGGTTCGAGTCCAGCGGGACCTTCCCCGGGAGCGTCCAGTCCTTCTTGGGCACCGGGCCGATGCCGGCCGGGAACCCCACCTGGCTCACCTCTTGGCCGCTGGGGATGCCGAACCCGAACACGTTGACCAGCTCGTCGAGGACGAACCGGGTCAGCGCGGGCAGGGCGATCAGCAGCCCGACGGTCGCCATGATCTTCGCCGACTCCGTCGCCCGGGCGAGCGGGCGGAAGACGGCCAGGTCCAGCACCAACCCCATGAGGGGCGCGAACACCAGGACCGTCACCGCCGCGGCGGGGACGATCGACCAGTGCAGCCCCGAGTGGAGCTCGTAGTACACGTAGGCGCAGACGAACGCGGCCGCCCCGTAGGAGAAGTTGAAGATCCCCGTCGAGGTGTAGGAGAGGGTGAGCCCGGCGGCCACCAGGGAGTAGATCGCCCCGGTGACCGCCCCGCTCAGAGCCAGGCTCAGGAACTTCGACATCAGCCCGTCATTTCACCGGGATGCTGTCGTAGCAGGAGTACTCCTTGGCCACCACGAACTTGCCGCCCGTCACCTTGACGATCGCGGCGCAGTCGGTGGGCAGGAAGTGCTGGCCCGGGAAGGAGACGGCGCCGATGCCGCCGGTCCCCGGATCGACCGTGATCCCCTTGACGTTCACGGCCTGGTCGAACGTCTTGGTGTTCAGGTCCTTGCCGGCAGCCTCGAGCATGGCCACCCACAGGTTCGCCTGGGCGTAGCCGAGGGCCCCGCCGAAGGTGATGAACTTGCCGGTCGCCGCCTTGCTCGACTCGAGGTCGGTCTCCATCTGCTTGACCCAGTCGGTCTGCTGCTCCTGCGGGACGATCTGGGTGTTGATGTAGGAGCCCTCGATGGCCTGGGCCAGCTGCTTCGACGCGTCGAGCAGGCCGGGGATGTAGGCGACGAAGTTCATGATGTCGCCCTTGTAGCCGGCGGCCCGGAGGGCGGCGGTGTAGCCGCCGACGTCACCGAAGCTCGTCGAGACGAGGACCAGGTTCGGGTCCTTGGCCAGGACCTTCTGCACGAACGGCGTGTAGTCGCTCGTGGGCCCCGGCACCGGGATGTCGCGGCCGGTGTAGACCACCGTGGCGCCGGCGTGCTCGAAGGTGTCGACGTACTGCTTCTCCGACAGCTTGGCGCTCTCGGTGTCCTGGCCCTGGATGGCGACCTTGAAGTCACTGGCCGGCTTGCCGATGGCCGCGATGACCGCCTCACCGAGGTTGGCCTGCTCCACGGCGTGGGGCACGGCCTCGGTGAGCGTGTTGCCGCTCAGGCAGCCGTTCCAGCCGAAGCCCCAGCGGGTGCCGCAGAAGCCGGCGAGGAAGCCCCAGCCGGTGTACGGCACCTGCTGCTGGCTCATGAAGTCGAAGGCCGCCTGGGGGATGACGCCCTCGATGGTGATCACGCCGAACGCCTTGTCCTGCTGGACGATCTGCTTGGTCAAGGACAGGAACTGCTGCTGGTCGCCGGCGTCGTTCTCGCAACCGGTGAAGTCGATCTTCCGACCGTTGACCCCGCCGTCGGCGTTGGCCCGGGCGAAGCGGGCCTTCACGCCGTCCTCGAAGCCGGCGTAGCTCTTGGCGTCGGCGATGCAACCGAGCTTGATCGAGTCGGCCGTGACGCCCCGCGTGAGGCCGGTGCCCTCGGGCCCGGACAGCGGGTCGCCCTTGACGATGTCCTTGATGTCGCCGGTGCCGGTGCTGGCCGCCGTGGTGGTCGAGCCACCCGACGAGTCGTTGTTCGAGGCCTTCTTGCTGTCGCTGCCGCAAGCCGCGGCCACGAGGCCGAGTGCGAGCAGGAGCGACAGCAGGCGCAGGAGCCGCTTGTTCATCTTCCCCCTAGGTGTGGTCGGTACTAGCCGCCGAGGTACGCGGCGCCGACGGCGGCGTCACGCTGGATCTCCTCGGGTGTTCCCTCGGCGATGACGCTGCCGAGGTGGAGCACGACGATGCGGTGGCACAGCCGCATCACGAAGCCGACGTCGTGCTCGACGAGCACGACCGCGGTGCCACGCGCAGCGACCCGGGCGATGACCTCGCCCAGGTGCTCCGTCTCCGATTCCTCGAGCCCGGACGTGGGCTCGTCGAGCAGCAGCACGGCTGGCTCGTCCACGACGGCGCGGGCCAGCTCGACCATCCGGCACAGGCCGATCGGCAGGGTGGCCGCCGGCTCGTGGCGCAGGTCGATCAGGCCGCAGTCGGCGAGCACGCCGTCGACGACCTCGCGCCGGCGGGCCTCGCGACGGCGCCGCGACGGCAGGGCGAGGAGGTCGGCCGGCAGGCCACCGCCCCCGCCGTGCCACTCCGTCGCGGTCAGCACGTTGTCCTCCACCGACAGCGACCCGAAGACCTGCTGGCGCTGGAACGTGCGACGCACCCCGTGGCGGGCCCGCCAGGTGGCGCCTCGCCGGGTGATGTCGGTGCCGTCGAGCTGGATCGTCCCCGACGTCGGCGTCGTGGTGCCGGAGAGGACGTCGAACAGCGTGGTCTTGCCCGCGCCGTTCGGGCCGATGAGCCCGCAGATCTCCGAGGGCGCGACCGCGAGCGAGACCCCGCTCAGGGCATGGACCCCGCCGAAGCGCACGACCACGTCGGTGGCGCGCAGCGCCGCGTCTCTCGCCATCTGCCAACCCCCCGGTCCGGCGATGGCGCGCACCGTAATGGGCCGCCATCAGTCGGTGTTGGCAAATCGTGGGTTTTCTTTCCGAACCCTGCCGCCGGGCCTACGCGCCCTTCGGGAGCCCCAGCACCCGCTCGGCCAGGATGTTGCGCTGGACCTGGGCCGTGCCGCCGAAGATCGTGCCGGCGAGCGAGAAGAGGAACGCGCTCTGCAGCTCGCCCGCCGGGTACTCGTGGACGACCTCGCGGTGGCCGAGCCCGACGCCGGGTGCCGCCTCGCCGCCGGCGAGCACCAGGTTGGCCATGCCCCCGACGTCGATCCCGAGGTTGGTGAGGCGCTGCTGGAGCTCGGTCCACACCGTCTTGGTGCCGGCCTCGAGGGCCCGGGCCTGCGCGGCGTGCTCGGGGTGGAGGACAGCGGTGAGCACCCGGTAGCCGCTCACCCGCATGAGCTGGATGTCGCTCCACGCCCGGGCCAGTCGCTGGCGGACGACCGGGTCGGCCAGCCGGTCGTGGCGGCGGGCGTCGTCCACGATGGCGGCCCAGTCGCGCTCGTAGCGCTGCCAGCTCGACACGGC
>JAODBP010000135.1 GCA_025464025.1 Actinomycetes bacterium
GCCCGCCGCAGCCGTGCGGCCAGCACCTGGGCCGTGGCGTGGGCCGGCGCGACCACGAGCGTCGGGCCCAGCCCGGCCGCGGCCAGCACCAGCTCGAAGGCGTCCCACGCCGGCGGCTGGCGCAGCACGACCCGGCCCCGGCGCAGCGCCTCCCCCACCAGCGGGTCGACCGGGCCGACCGCCACGTGGTCGACGACCTCCGGCGCGGGAAGGCCGCGGACGGCGCCGTCGGGCGAGGCCGTCCGCAGGAGGTGGGGCGGGCGACCGGCCCACCGCCAGGCCGCCCACCCGGCCAGCGGGAACAGCTCGGGCGCCGGCCCCCAGCCGGTCACCTTGGCGATCGGCTTCAGGGCGACCCCGGCCGGCGCCTCCTCACCGAGCGAGGCGACCCAACCCCCGACCCGCCGGCCGTGGAGCGGCACGCGGACCAGGCTCCCGACGCGCACCTGGTCCCCGAGCGACTCGGGGACCAGGTAGTCGAACGGCTTCTCGACCGCGGGTTCGTCGATGACGACCCGAGCCATCTGCTCTGGCGACAACTCAGGTCATCCTTCCAGAGACGCCGGGCTGTGCTGATGGAGCGGTCGCAAGCTCCCGCTCGGGCGGTGCGTCAGAGCGACAGCGCCGACTTCAGGTCGTCGATCCGCGGCGTGTGCTCCCAGGTGAAGTCCTTCTCGGGGCGACCGAAGTGGCCGTAGGCCGCGGTCTTCTTGTAGATCGGCCGGCGGAGGTCGAGGTCGCGCATGATGGCGGCTGGGCGGAGGTCGAAGATCTCCTTCACCGCGGCCACGATCTGCTCGTTGGCCACGGTCTCGGTGCCGAACGTCTCGACCAGCAGCGACACCGGGCGGGCCACGCCGATGGCGTAGGCCACCTGGACCTCGCAGCGCTTCGCCGCGCCCGAGGCGACGACGTGCTTGGCCACCCAGCGGGCGGCGTAGGCGGCCGACCGGTCGACCTTGGACGGGTCCTTGCCCGAGAACGCGCCGCCGCCGTGGCGGGCCATGCCGCCGTAGGTGTCGACGATGATCTTGCGACCGGTGAGGCCGGTGTCGGCGTGGGGGCCACCCAGCTCGAACGAGCCGGTCGGGTTGACGTACACCTCGTAGCCGTCGCCGGCGAACTGGGCCGGGATCAGCGGGTGGATCACGTGCTCGATCAGGTCGGGCTTGATCAGCGTCTCGCCGTCGAGGCCGGGCTGGTGCTGGGTCGAGATGAGCACCGTCTTGAGCCGGACCGGGCGACCGTCCTCGTAGTCGAAGGTGACCTGGGTCTTCCCGTCGGGGCGCAGGTACGGGAGGATCCCGGCCTTGCGGACCTCGGCCAGGCGATGCGCCAGGCGGTGGGCGAGCCAGATCGGCAGCGGCATCAGGTCGTCGGTCTCGTCCGAGGCGTACCCGAACATCATCCCCTGGTCGCCGGCACCCTGGCTGTTGAGGATGTCCTCGCCGGAGACGCCGGTGCGGGTCTCGAACGCGGTGTCGACGCCCTGGGCGATGTTCGGCGACTGCTCGTCGAGCGACACCATGACGCCGCACGTGTTGCCGTCGAAGCCGAACGACTCACGGTCGTAGCCGATGCCGTTGACCGTCTCCCGGACGATCTTGGGGATGTCGACGTAGGCGGTCGTCGTGACCTCGCCGGCGACCACGACGAGGCCGGTGGTGAGCAGCGTCTCGCAGGCCACCCGACCCATCGGGTCCTCGGCCAGGATGGCGTCGAGGATGGCGTCGGAGATCTGGTCCGCCATCTTGTCGGGATGTCCCTCGGTCACGGACTCCGAGGTGAATGTGAAGCTGCTCACGCATTGCTCCTGAGATCGAGGACGGCGTCCAGCACGGCTCGTGCCACCGCCCGCTTGTCGGCGAGGGGTACATCTTCGCGGCTCCCGTCCCCCCGGAGGAGCACCACGGCGTTGGTGTCGTGCTCGAAGCCGACGCCAGGGGCGCTGACGTCGTTGGCCACGACCAGGTCGAGGTTCTTGCGGCGCACCTTGTCGGCGGCGTTGGCCACCAGGTCGTCGGTCTCGGCGGCGAAGCCGACGAGCGTCTGACCGGGGCGCTTGGCGGCACCCAGGCCGGCCAGGATGTCGGGTGTCGGCTCGAGCACGACCTCGGGCACGCCGTCGCCCTTCTTGAGCTTCGACCCGGCGGCCGCCTTGGGCCGGAAGTCGGCGACGGCGGCGGCCATCACGATCACGTCGGCCTCGGCGGCCCGGGCCGTGACCGCGGCCTCCATCTCGGCAGCCGTCTCGACGGCGAGGACCTCGATGCCCGCCGCGCACGGCCGACCTGCGGTCGTGACGAGCGTGACGGTGGCCCCCCGAGCGGCTGCTTCTTCGGCGAGGGCGTGACCCTGCTTGCCCGACGAGCGGTTGCCGATGAAGCGCACCGGGTCGATCGGCTCGCGGGTGCCGCCGGCCGTGACCAGCACGCGCAGGCCGGCCAGGTCTCCGGCCCCGCCCAGGACCCGGTCGCAGGCGGCGACGATGTCGGCCGGCTCGGCCAGGCGACCCACGCCGACGTCGCCGCCGGCCAGCATCCCCGCCACCGGGTCGACGACGGTGACGCCCCGCTCGCGCAGGAGCGCGACGTTGGCCTGGACGGCGGGCTGCTCCCACATCTCGGTGTGCATCGCCGGGCACACGACGACCGGCGCCCGGGTCGCGAGCAGGGTCGCGATGAGGAGGTCGTCGGACATGCCGACGGCGTAGGCCGCCAGCACGCGGGCCGTGGCCGGCGCCACCACGATCAGGTCGGCCGCCTGCCCCAGGGTCGTGTGGGGCGACGGCTCGGGGCTGTCCCAGAGGGTCGTCCGGGCCGGCTCCGAGGCCAGGGCCGAGAAGGTCTGGGCGGTGACGAAGTGGAGCGAGTCGGGCGTCAGCACCGGGCTCACGTGAGCCCCGGCGTCGACCAGTCGACGGCAGACCTCGATGGCCTTGTAGGCGGCGATCCCGCCGGAGACGCCGAGGACGACGCGGCGCCCGCGGAGCACTAGGCCTCGGTGTCGCCCCCGGCCTCGGCAGCAGCAGCCGCCTCGGCCAGCGCCACCTCGT
>JAODBP010000137.1 GCA_025464025.1 Actinomycetes bacterium
GCCGTGGTCGGGGCCAAGGACGAGACCACCGGCCAGGCCATCGTCGCCTTCGTCACGGTGAAGGGCGACGTCACCCACAGCGTCGAGCTGGGGGAGGAGCTGCGCAAGCACGTGGCCACCAAGATCGGTCCCACGGCCCGGCCCAAGACCGTGATCTTCACCGACGACCTGCCCAAGACCCGCTCGGGCAAGATCATGCGCCGCCTGCTCCGCGACGTGGCCGAGGGCCGCGACCTGGGCGACACCACGACGCTCGCCGACCCCGCCGTCGTCGAGGAGATCCGCCGCCGGGCGACCGCCGCGCCCCAGGAAGAGTGACGATGCTGGTGGTCTCGCTCCGCAGGCTGCGCTCGACGGCCGCCGGGTCGCTGGCGCTCCCTTCGACGGCGCGTTCCGTGGCGTGAGCGAACCGTATGAGACATGGCGCTGGCGGACCGGGGCGGTGGAGCCGGGGCCGTGCGTCGTGTTCGACGTCGACGGGGTCCTGGCCAACGCCGACCACCGCCAGGACGTCCTCTTCGCCGGGGGCAAGCGCAAGAACTGGAAGGCCTTCTTCGCCGCCGCCGGCGACGACGCCCTCATCGAGGAGGTCGCTCGGCTGACCACGCTCATCGACCCCGCCCTGAAGGTCGTCCTCCTCACGGCTCGCCCGACGTCGAACCGGGCGATCACCCTGACCTGGCTGGCCCAGCACGACGTCCGCTGGGACCTCCTCGTCATGCGCCCCGACGGCGACTTCCGCTCGAGCCCCGACGCCAAGCGGGCCGCCGTGCAGGAGCTCCGCGACCAGGGCTTCGATCCCCAGCTCGCCTTCGACGACGACCGCCGCAACGTCGACATGTTCCACGACGAAGGCATCCCCTGCATCTACATCCACTCTGGCTACTACGAGGTCTAGGACGTTCGCGGCGGTCGGGCGAACGCGGTCGAGGGGGCCTCGATGGCCTCCTCGAGCGCAGGTGCAACACAACAAGGGGTGTGGCACTCACCAACGAGGCTGCGGGTGGCGCCAGGAAGGAGGGGCCCGCCCGACGGAGGAGGGGAGGGAGGATCCGCTCGGTGACAGGACCCGCAGCCGGGCACACGCGAGACAAGGGGAACCACCGACGAGCCATTACCGTTCAGCGCATATGAAGAACGGTCTGAAGACCGCCGTCCTGCTTGCCGGGCTGGGCGGCCTGGTCATCCTCATCGGCGGGCTCCTGGGCGGCCGCGGCGGCGCCACCATCGGCCTCGTCATCGGCTTCGCCTTCGTCGGCTGGTCCTACTGGAACAGCGACAAGTCGGCCATCAAGGCGGCCCGGGCCGTGCCCGTGACCGAGGCCGAGATGCCCGACTACTACCGGATCGTGCGGGAGCTCACGGAGAAGGCCGGCATCCCCATGCCGAAGCTCTACGTGAGCCCGGACATGCAGCCCAACGCGTTCGCCACCGGCCGCAACCCCGACCACTCGGCCGTGGCGGTGACCCAGGGCATCCTCCAGATCTGCGACTGGGATGAGCTCCGCGGCGTCCTCGCGCATGAGATCAGCCACGTCGGCAACCGCGACATCCTGATCAGCTCGGTGGCCGCCGCCGTGGCCATGGGCATCATGTACACGGCCACCATGCTCCGCTTCGCCGCCATCTTCGGCGGCGGGCGCGACGACCGGGACGGCGCCAACCCGATCGTGCTCATCGGCATGTCGATCCTGGCCCCGTTGGCGGCGGGCGTCCTCCAGATGGCGCTGTCCCGCACCCGCGAGTTCGAGGCCGACCGCTCCGGCGCCCGCCTCATCGGCGACGGCGAGCCGCTGGCCCGAGCGCTCCTCAAGCTCGAGGCCGGGGCGGCGCAGATCCCGATGGACATCGACCCGGCCCACGCCCAGGCGTTCATCGTCAACCCGCTGAGCGGCCGCAAGATCCAGTTCGGCAACCTGTTCCGCAGCCACCCGAACACCGAGGAGCGGGTGGCCCGCCTGCGGTCGCGGGAGTGGGCCCAGTAGCGCACGCATCGTGCCGGCCGTCACACGGCGGGCAGGTACATGACGCGTGCACGGGGAATACCCCTGGACGATGTCTTCGGTGGAGGGGTCCCGCCGGCGGGCGGCCTGGTTGGTCGCGGCCGCCACGAGCGTGTTGCTGGTGACGAGCGCCGCCTCGGTGCACGCCCAGCTCGGCCAGGGGCTGCCACCCCTCGGCGGGTCGCCCACCACGACGGCCAAGCCGACCACCACGGCCCCGGGGTCCCAGCAGTCGACGACGACCACGACGGCCCGGCCCGGCCTGCTCTCGCCGCCGACCACCCCGCCACCGGCGGCCACGCCTTCGACCACCACGACCACCGAGCCGCCCCCGCCGGCCGGTGGTGACGGCACCGCCGCGCCGAAGGACGCCGGCGCCTTCCCACCCGAGCTCCAGGCCATGGTCGACTCCGTGCGCCGCACCCCGGCCAACAACACCAAGAAGCTGGTCGCCGCCCTCGCGCCGCTCCAGCAGTACGGGCTCGACCCGACCCAGCAGGCGATCGTCGGCTTCGGGCGGTTCCCGGTGGCCGGGGTCGCATCGTGGAGCGACGACTGGTGGTTCCCCCGGTTCGGCCCGGGCTGGCGCCTGCACCAGGGCCTCGACATCTTCGCCCCGTACGGCACTCCGGTGCGGGCGCCGGTCGACGGCACCGTCCGCGTCACCAACAGCGGCATCGGCGGCCTGGCCGTCTACGTGCGCCAGCCCGACCGCACCTACTGGTACATGTGCCACCTGTCCGGCCTGGCGGCGGGGATCGCCGAGGGCGTGACGGTCAAGACCGGTCAGGTCGTCGGCTACGTCGGCACGTCGGGCAACGCCCGGGGCGGTCCCTCGCACATGCACTTCGAGATCCACCCCAAGGGCGGGCCGGCCGTGCCGCCCAAGCCGGTGGTCGACCGGTTCGTCGCCGACGCCATGAACCTCGTGCCGCAGCTCCTCGACGCCTACGCCCAGGCCGACGCCAACCGCACGCCGGTGACCGTCCCGGTGGCCGCGCCCGCGCCGGCCATCGAGGCGCTCTCGCCCCGGGCCGCGCTCCTGTGGGCCACGGCGGCGAACCCGGCCGGGGGCACGCTCAAGCTGGTCGAGGCCGACGCCCTGGCCGCCGTCGACCGCATCGACTGGTCGGCCGTGGTCGCCGCGTCGGCCGAGCGGGCCGCGGCCGTCGAGGCGTCGCGGGCGTTGCTCCTGCCGCTCGTGCCCGTAGCCCTGGCCGAGGCCGCCGGCTGGCGCTAGTCGCTAGTCGCTAGTCGCGGAAGTTGTTGAACTGCAGGGGGAGGTCGAGGTCGTCGGCGTCCTTGAGCGCGGCGATCACGGCCTGGAGGTCGTCGCGCTTCTTGCCCGTGACCCGGATGGCGTCGCCCTGGGTCTGGCTCTGGATCCCCTTGACGTTCAGCGCCTTGATCCGCTTGTTCAGGTCGCGAGCGGCGTCGCCGCCGATCCCCTCCTTGAGCGTCGCGACCTGGCGCACGCTCTGACCCGAGGCGTCCTCGACCTTCCCCCAGTCGAGGGTCTTCAGCGACAGCTTCCGCTTGACCCACTTCTCCTCGATCACCAGCCGCACGGCGGCCAGGCGGTCCTCGGAGTTGGAGCGGAGGGTCAGCGTGTCCTTGCCGAGCTCGAGCTCGCTGCCGGTGTCCTTGAAGTCGTACCGGGTCGCCAGCTCGCGCTGGACCTGGTCGACCGCGTTGCGGACCTCCTGCATGTCGATCTCGGACACGACGTCGAAGCTCGGCATGATCTGACGCTATCGTGGCCGGCTCCAAGGGTCCGTGCCCGAGTGGCCAAAGGGAGCAGACTGTAAATCTGCCGGCATCGCCTTCGATGGTTCAAATCCATCCGGGCCCACGTGGAATGGACGAGGCGCCCTCCCTGGAGGGCGTCTCGCCGCGTCAGGATGCGGGTGTGCAGGTGCCCGGCTACGTCGACCTCCAGGTCAACGGCGCGTTCGGCATCGACCTGGCCGCCGAGCCCGAGCGGCTCTGGGAGCTGGCCGCCCTGCTGCCCCGAGCCGGCGTCACCACGTTCCTGCCCACGATCGTCACGTCGGCGCCGGTCGTCGTCGAGCGGGCCCAGGCCGCCCTCGCCGCCCGCCCGGTCGGCTTCGTCGGCGCCCATCCCGCCGGCCTCCACCTCGAGGGGCCGATGCTGGCGCGGGCCGGGGCCCACGATCCGGCGCTCCTGCGACCGTTCGACCTCGACGACCTCAGCGGCGTGCGCATGGTCACCCTCGCGCCCGAGCTGCCGGGCGCCCCCGAGGTCATCGCCCGGCTGCGGGCGGCCGGCATCGTCGTGGCCGCCGGCCACACCGCGGCGACCGACCTGTCGGGCGTCGACGGCGTCACCCACGTGTTCAACGCCATGGCCCCGTTCCACCACCGGGCGCCGGGCCCGGCCGGCGTCGCCCTCGCCGACGACCGCCTGTTCGTCACCCTCGTCGCCGACGGCCACCACGTCGACCCGGTCGTGGCCCGCATCGTCGACCGGTCGGTGGGCGACCGGCTCGTCCTCGTGTCCGATGCCGTGGCCCACCCGATGCTCCCGCTCAACGGCGGCCGGGTGCTCCTCGACCAGTGCGTCCGCAACCTCGCGGCCTGGACCGGCTCGCCCGAGCGGGCCATCCATGCCGCCACCACCGCGCCCGCCCTGTACGCCCGGCTCGACGTCGGCGACGACCACGTCGTGCTCGACGACGACCTCCAGGTGGTCGAGACCATCACCCAGGGTCAGGTGGCGTACAGACGAGACTGACCCCCGTGAGGGGGTGATCGCATGGGCGGTCTGTTCCTGCTGGGTGGCCTCGGCTCGGTCGTGGTGCTGTTCTTCCCGGTGATCCTCGTGCTGGCGCTGCTGGTGATCCTCGCCCTGCGCCACGACGACGACGCCGACGGGAACCGGGCACCGGCGATCTACGGCTCGGTCATCGCCTACGTCGGCCTGCTCACGGTGCTGTTCTCGGCCACGGGTGTCGTCGCCGCGCTCGTCGAGCTCACCAACGACAACAGCTACGACGACGACGGCACGGTGACCACGGCCGTGATCTTCCTCATCGCCGGGCTGGCCGCCCTCGGCCTGCTCCGGGTGCACCAGGGCCTGTTCGCCCGCCGCCACACCGCGGGCGGCGCCGCGCACCGGGTCCACCGGGCCTACGTGCTGGTGATGTGCCTCACCGTGGCGTTCACGGCCATGGTCGCCGGGGCGATCCTGCTGTACCAGCTCTACGGCGTGGCGTTCCCCGACACGGCCGGCACCGACCGGGGCGACTCGGTCCGGGTGGCCGTGACCATGGCCGTGCTGTTCGTGGGGTCGGCCGCCCTGTGGCAGCGCCACTGGCGCGAGCTCGACCTCGGCGGGCCGGTCGAGGTCAGCGCAGGAGGAGGCGCTGCATGACGACGACGTCGAGCCACTTGCCGAACTTGCGCCCGACCTCGCGCTCGGTGCCGACCACCTCGAAGCCGAAGACGGCGTGGAGGCCGATCGACGCCTCGTGACCGCCCACGATCCGGGCGAACACGGCGTGGAAGCCGGAGGCCTGGGCCGTCTGGAGCAGCTCGCCCAGCAGGGCCTTCCCGACGCCCTTCCCCTGGTGGGCGCGGTGGATGTACACCGAGTCCTCGACCGAGGTCGAGTACGCCGGCCGCTCCTTGTACGGCGACAGGCTGGCGAAGCCGATGACCTCGCCCGCCTCCTCGGCGACGAGGGCGACGTGGGCACCGGTGCGGGCGGCCAGCCAGGCCCGCTGCTCGCTCAGCGAGCGGGGCACGAGGTCGAACGTGACCGTCGAGGTCTCGACCTCGACGTTGTAGATCGCCCGGATGGCCTCGGCGTCGTCGGGCCGGGCCACTCGTACGTCCACCGGGCGATCGTAGAGGCCGAGTTCCGCGTCGGCGGGTGACTGGCTATCCTTGCTCGTCCGACGCGCGCCGGTGCGCGCGTAGAACGCCCCCTTAGCTCAGTCGGTAGAGCATTTCCATGGTAAGGAAAAGGTCGTCAGTTCGATTCTGACAGGGGGCTCCACCCGCTCCGGCGGGCGCAACACCAAGGCGGCGTAGCTCAGTTGGTTAGAGCACTCGGCTCATAATCGAGTTGTCGCCGGTTCAAATCCGGCCGCCGCTACCAAGACCGGCCAAAGACGAAGAGAGAGCCCCATGGCCAGCGACAAGCGCGTGAAGGTGACGCTCGCCTGCGAGCAGTGCAAGCGCCGCAACTACATCACGATGAAGAACAAGCAGAACGATCGTGAGCGCATCGAGATGAAGAAGTACTGCCGGTGGG
>JAODBP010000149.1 GCA_025464025.1 Actinomycetes bacterium
CATAAGAGGCGCTACAGCGTTCCGTGAGCCGTACGGGGCATGATCCGTCGGTGAGCGAGACACGCCTTGTCCTCACCTGCGGATTGCCGGGCGCGGGCAAGACGACGCTCGCGACGCAGCTCGCGGCGGAGCTCGGCGCGGTGCGACTCACCAAGGACGAGTGGCAGTGGGCGCTTGGTTCCACTCCGTGGGATACGACCGTCGGTGCGAAGGTCGAAGCACAGCTGTGGCGCCTGGCTCAGGAGATCCTGCGCCTCCGCCTCAGCGTTGTTCTCGACTTCGGACTCTGGAGCCGGACCGAGCGTGACGAGATCCGAGCCACGGCTCGTGGACTCGGGGTCTGTGTCGAACTCCACTACCTGGACGTGCCGGTCGAGGAGCTCTGGCGGCGCATCCAGTCGCGCAACGCTCATCCTCCTTGGAACCGGGAGCCGATCGGTCGTGACCATCTGGAACAGTGGATGGCGGCCTTCGAGCCACCCGGTGCGGAAGAGCTGGCGTTGTTTGACGCTCTGGCCCGGTGAGCTGGCTGGTCAGACCCCGGACGTAAGAGGCGCTACCGCGGGAACACTTGGGCGCAACGGCTCGGTGTGTTTCCGCGGAAACACCTTCTGTGGATCACGGTCCGGCGCGAGACCGCCCGTACGAGGCGCTACTCGCACACGAGGCGATCGGGCATTTCAAGCGCTTCCACCCCCGGCGGTAGAGCGTTCTGGTTGACGCGCGATCGACGCTAGAGAACGCGCACAAGCTCCATATGATCCGAGCGTGGGTGGCTACGGCGAAGTCGTAACGTGGGAGCAGGACGACGAGCATGAGTACGACTACGTGCGCGTCTGGGATCGCGATCTCCCCGTGTTGCTCTTCGTGATGCTCAACCCGGCGGCGAACTCGGGGTCGTCGACGATCCCGGAAGCGACGACCCGGCGCTGCATCGGCTACGCCCGCCGCGAAGGGTTCGGCGGTATTCGCTTCGTCAACCTGTTCACCTATCGAGCCACGTACCCCGTCGAGCTGTGGGCGGCCGCCGAGCAGAACGGGCCCGGCGCCGACGAGCACCTCGCCGCCGCCCTCCGCGATGCTGGCGGCCGTGCTGTCGTCGGATGGGGATCCAACGACGGGGCCGGCATGGCCGAACGCGTAGACCTCGTGAGGCGGCTCGCCGACGATGCCGGCGTCGAGCTGCTTTGCGTTCGTCGTAACGCCGACGGCGCGCCCGGCCACCCGAGCCGCGGTGCGTACCTCCCACTTCAGCCCTGGCCGTAGACGGCGGCCCTCGGGTCGACTGAAGACCCGTCAGCTCTATAGCGCTGGCTACCACTCATCCAGGTAGAGAACGAGGGCTCCAACCGCCGGCGCCCGGCCCAGCGGAGGGGGTGGCTTACCGCGCCAGATGGATTCGCCTGCGCGCGGCTGCCTTGTATCGCTGCAGATCTTGCCGAGTCTCGCTAGGCCACCTCGATGAGGTCATCGCGCAGTAGGCGGTGCGCCCTTGCATCGGCGGCCGGTCTCGGCGCGTCAACAACCTGTCCGGAGAACGCAGCTAGGGGGTCGGGGCGACGGCGATGTGGCCGTCGTCCCAGCCCCGGGCCGACTCGAGGGCGGCCTCGGCCAGGGCCAGCAGGTCGGCGGCCTCCAGGGCGTGGGCCGGGTAGGCGGCCACGCCACCCCAGATCGTCACCTCGACGCCCTGCTCGCCGAGGAGGCGGCGCAGGCGCTCGAGCGTCCAGACCGCGCCGTCCTCGGGCGTGTCCTCCAGCAGCACGGCGAAGCGGCCGTCGTCGAGCCGGCAGGCCGTGTCGGACTCGCGGAGCGTGTCCTGGAGGGCGTAGGCGACCACCGGGGTGGCCTCCGGGTCGGACAGGGCGAGCAGCCCGACCGAGATGGGGCGGAGTACCCGTCGGGCCGTCGCCACCCGGTTGGGCAGGGCGGCTCGGAAGTAGTCGTCGTTCAGCAGGCCGCTGTGAGCGTCGCGGAGCGCGTCAGGCACGGTGTTCCTGTCGGCGGAAGTCCTCGGCACATGAGGCGATCTCGTCCATGATCCGGGCCAGCTCGAAGTCCTTGGGCGTGTAGACGGCGGCCACGCCGGCCGCCTCGAGGCGGGGGCGGTCCTCCTCGGGGATGATCCCGCCCACCACGACCGGGGCCTCGACGCCCGCGGCGCGCACCAGGCGCACGACCTCGGGCACCAGCTCGAGGTGCGAGCCGGAGAGGATCGAGAGGCCGATCACGTCGACGTCCTCGTCGCGGGCGACCGCCGCGATCTGCTCCGGGGTGAGCCGGATCCCCTGGTAGATCACCTCCATGCCGGCGTCGCGGGCGGCCACGGCGATCTGCTCGGCGCCGTTGCTGTGGCCGTCGAGGCCGGGCTTGGCCACGAGCAGGCGGGGCGGGCCGCCGGCCATGGCCTTGACCCGCTCGGCCACCTGGGCCAGGCCACCGAGGTCGCCGCCGGCCGCGGCGCCGACGCCGGTGGGTGCCCGGTACTCGCCGAACACCTCGCGCAGGACGCCGGCCCACTCGCCGGTGGTGCCGCCGGCGTGCGCCAGGTCGATGGTGGCCGGCATGACGTTGTGACTCGACTCGCACGCCTGGCGGAGGGCGTCGAGCGAGCGCTTCACGGCATCGGCGTCGCGCTGCGATCGCCAGGCCTGGACGTCGGCGATCAGCTGCTCCTGCACCGCGGGGTCGACCTTGAGGATGCTCTCCTCGCCACCGAGGGGCGACGGCTCGGTCTCGGTGAACTTGTTGACGCCGACGATCGTCAGGTCGCCCGCCTCGATCCGTCGGCGCCGCTCGGTGTGCGAGCGCACCAGCCGGCCCTTCAGCTCGTCGATCGCCTCGAAGGCGCCGCCCAGGGCCAGCACGTCGTCGAGCTCGGCCTGGGCGCCCTCGACGAGCTCGGCCGTCTTGGCCTCGATCACCTTCGAGCCCTCGAAGATGTCGTCGTACTCGAGCAGGTCGGTCTCGTACGCCAGGACCTGCTGGATGCGCAGCGACCACTGCTGGTCCCACGGCCGGGGCAGGCCGAGCGCCTCGTTCCACGCCGGCAGCTGGATCGACCGGGCCCGGGCCGACTTCGACAGGGTGACGCCGAGGGCCTCGAGCACGATGCGCTGCACGTTGTTCTCGGGCTGCGCCTCGGTGAGGCCGAGCGAGTTCACCTGCACGCCGTACCGGAAGCGGCGGGCCTTCTCGTCGGTGACGCCGTAGCGCTCGAGCGTGATGCGGTCCCAGAGCCGGGTGAAGGCCCGCATCTTGCAGGTCTCCTCCACGAACCGGATGCCGGCGTTCACGAAGAACGAGATCGAGGCGACCACGGCCGAGAACCTCTCCTCGGCCACCTGGCCCGACTCGCGCACGGCGTCGAGCACGTCGATGGCGTTGGCCAGGGAGTAGGCGATCTCCTGGACCGGCGTGGCCCCCGCCTCCTGGAGGTGGTAGCTGCACACGTTCATGGGGTTCCACTTCGGGATCCACTCGGCGCAGAAGGCGATCATGTCGACGATCAGCCGGCGGGACGGCAGCGGCGGGAAGATGTAGGTCCCCCGCGACAGGTACTCCTTGACGATGTCGTTCTGGGTGGTGCCCCGCAGCGCCTGGCTGTGCACGCCGTGGTCCTCGGCGTTGGCCACGTAGAGGCCGAGCAGCCACGGCGCCGTGGCGTTGATCGTCATCGACGTGTTCATCTCGCCCTGCGGGATGGCGTCCATGAGCTGGCGCATGTGGCCGAGGTGGGCCACGGGCACGCCGACCTTGCCCACCTCGCCCCGGGCCTCGAGGGCGTCGGGGTCGTAGCCGGTCTGGGTCGGCAGGTCGAAGGCGACCGACAGGCCGGTCTGCCCCTTCGCCAGGTTCGTCCGGTACAGGGCGTTCGACGCCGTGGCCGTGGAGTGGCCCGAGTACGTCCGCATCATCCACGGCTGGTCCGGCATGGCCACCATGTTCACGCCCGTTCGCACCGGCGTGCCACTTGGGCGGGCCGGGCTACTTCGGCTCGGGGACCGAGTAGCGCACCGTGCGGGCGGCGATGGCGTCGCCCCGCTGGAAGACGAGGGTCACCAGGTGCCATCCGGGCACCAGGCCGGTGGCCGGCTGGTAGGCGACGTCGAGCTCGTCGATGCCGGTGGCGGTGCCCTTGGCCACCGTCGCCGGTTGCCCGTCGACCCAGGCCAGCACCGACGTCTCGGCTTGCACCACCACGCTGAGGTGGGGCAGCGCGGCCACCTCGGTGCGGTCGGCCGGCACCGGCCGGTAGCGGCCGGTGTCGAGGAACGGCTCGGCTCGCCAGGCGTCGCCGACCACTCGCATGGGGACGGCGACGGCCCGCTCGGAGCCGTCCTTCTGGAACGAATGGACGAGGACGACGGCGACGCCGTCGGCGATCGGGAGGCCGTCGTAGGTGGTCGACAGCTTGGCGAACCGGCCGTAGGTCGTGGTCAGCTCGCTCCGCACCTTGCCGAACTGGTCGCGCCCGCCGATGACCGCCTGGGTGCTGGGCCCGAGGATGGACCAGGAGCCGTCGTCGCTGGCCGTGTCGAGGTAGCTGACCCAGTTGCGCACCTGGTCGACGACGCCGGTCGGCGAGATCGGGGCGGGGGGCCGGGTGGTCGGCGGGAGCGTCGTCGGGTCGGTCTGGCCCGGTCCGCTCGAGCACGCCGCGACGAGGGCGACGAGTGCGGCGGCGCCCAGTGCCCGGCGGATCATGGGGCGCAGTCTGGCAAACCCCACGCGTCGGGCCGGTGCACGGCGGCGACGAGTTGCTCCAGGTAGTTCACCCGGGGCACCTCGACGACGCCGAGGGAGGTGAGGTGGGGCGTCGCCCATTGCACGTCGAGGAGGGTGGCGCCACCCGCTCGGAGTCGCTCGACCAGGGCCACCAGCGCCACCTTCGACGCGTCGGCCTCGTGGTGGAACATCGATTCACCGGCGAACAGGCCGCCGATCGCCACGCCGTACAGCCCGCCGACCAGCCGGCCGTCCGGGGTCCACGTCTCGACGCTGTGGGCCCAGCCGAGGCGGTGGAGCCGGCCGTAGGCCTCGGCGATGGCGGGCGAGATCCAACGGCCGGGCCGGTCGGGGTCGGCGCAGGCGGCGACCACCTCGTCGAAGGCGGTGTCGACCCGGACCTCGAACCGGGCCGTCGCCTTGCGGAGCGAGCGGCTGACCTGCAGCCCGTCGAGGGGCAGCACGGCCCGGGGGTCGGGCGACCACCA
>JAODBP010000156.1 GCA_025464025.1 Actinomycetes bacterium
CGGTCCTGCCACGCCGTGCGGTGGGCCTCGCCCCGGGCGATGGTCTCGCGGTAGAAGGCGAGCACGTCGTCGGGCACCCAGAACGACTCCTCGGGCGGGATGCCCAGGATCTCCTTGGTGACCTTGATCTCGTCCTCGCCGAACGGGTTGCCGTGGGCCGCCTCGGTGTCGGTGAACTTGGGCGACGGGTAGCCGATGTGGCTGCGCAGGACGATGAGCGTGGGCCTGTCCTCGACGGCCATGCCCCGGCGCACGGCGGCCTCGAGGGCGTCGCAGTCGTTGGCGATCTCGCCGACCTCGTCGACGTCCCAGCCGTAGGCCCGGAACCGCTCGGCGGCGTTGTCCGTGAGGGCCAGCTCGGTCTCGCCGTCGATGGTGATGTGGTTGTCGTCGTAGACGTAGACCAGCCGGCCGAGGCCGAGGTGGCCGGCGAGGGAGGCGGCCTCGTGGCTCACGCCCTCCATGAGGTCGCCGTCGCCGCAGATCACGAACGTGTGGTGGTCGCACAGCTCGGGGCTGAACCGGCTCCGGAGCCAGCGCTCGGCGATGCCCATGCCGACGCCGTTGCCGACGCCCTGGCCGAGCGGGCCGGTCGTGACCTCGACGCCCTTGGTGTGGTGGCGCTCGGGGTGGCCCGGCGTCCTCGAGTGCCACTGGCGGAAGGCCTTGAGGTCGTCGAGCTCGAGGCCGTACCCGGTGAGGTAGAGCATCGAGTAGAGGAGGATCGAGGCGTGGCCGGCCGACAGGATGAAGCGGTCGCGGTCGGGCCAGTCGGGTGCGGCCGGGTCGTGCTCCATGACCCGGGTGAACAGCACGTGAGCCAGCGGGGCCAGGGCCATCGCCGTGCCCGGGTGCCCGGAGTTGGCGGCCTGGGGGGCGTCCATCGCCAGCCCCCGGATGACGTTGATGCCCCGCTGCTCCAAGTCCGTGGTCACCCCGTTCACCCTACCGAGGGCGGGGCGACGGGCCGATCACGTTCCGGTGAAGCCTCAGCCCCGCAGCGCCCGGCCGACGGCGTCGTCGAAGACCTTGGCCGCCTGGATCGCGATGCGGGGGTCCTGCGCCTCGGCACCGTGGTAGAGGCCCGGCCCGCAGTACAGCTCGACCGGCACGCCGGCGGCCATGAGGCGGGAGGCGTACTCGATGCCCTCGTCGCGGAGGGGGTCGAGCCCGTTGACCTGGATGACGGCCGGCGGCAGCCCCGACAGGTCGGTCGCCCGGGCCGGGGCGGCGTAGGGCGAGGTGGCCGACCGGTCGGCGTCGTCGCCGAGGTAGTGGAGCCACATGCCCTCGGCCGCCGTGCTGTTGAAGCCGAGGGTCTCGGCCATGGCCCGCTGCGACGGGGTCTGGAGGCGGTCGTCGAGGACCGGGATGTGGAGGGCCTGGAGCGCGATGCGTGGACCGCTGTCGTCGCGGGCCTTGAGCGCGACGGCGGCCGCGAGGGCACCACCGGCACTGGCACCGGTCACCACGACGCGGTCGGCGTCGACGTCGAGCTCGCACGCGGCCCAGAGGAACGCGGCCCAGCAGTCGTCGAAGCCGGCCGGGAAGGGGTCCTCCGGCGCCAGGCGGTAGTCGACCGACACCACCTGCGCGCCGTGGCGCAGCGCCCAACCGGCATCGGTGAGCGGGAACGAGTCGGCCCGCAGCATCACGAAGGCGCCACCGTGGATCGACACGACGAGCGGCAGGGTGCCAGTGGCGTCCTTCGGCCGGTACGTGAGGACGCGCACCGCCGGGTCGCCCGGGACGAAGCGCTCCTCGATGTCGAGCTGGTCGCGCTGCTCGTCGGAGAGCGCCATGCCGGTGTACACCTCCGGCTCGCCCCGCGGCGGGATCGGCAGCAGCTGGTCGGCCCGAGACATGGTTCCCCCTAGAGGTCGTGCAGGAGCAGCACCGAGGCGGTGAAGGTGTGCAGGAAGCTACGCCCGCCGACCGGGCCGAGCTCGCCGGCGCACGACATCCCGGCCAGCGGGATGCGGTCGAGCAGGTCGCTGACGACCTGGGCGTCGTGGCTCTCGATCCCGAACAGGCTCGTGCCCCGGCCGTTGCAGGTGAACAGGAGCGCCCCGTCGGCGGCCCGGGCCCACAGCAGGTCGCGGAGGTCTTCGTCGGCTGATGCCGCGTCCCTCACCTGGAGCTGGACGGTGGAGCCGACCTCGACCTCGTCGCCGACCGCCACGGCCCCCGAGCTCGGGTCGGCGCCGAGGACGTCCCGGATGAGGAAGTCGCCCCGCTCGAAGGTGGCCTTCCGCTCGTCGATCACCCGGCCGATGTGGAGCCCGCGCTGGGCCAGGTCGACATCGTCCGGGCTGAGCAGTCGCAGCGTCTCCTGCACCTTCTCCAGCGCGTTGCGGCCGGCCAGCTCCTTGATCATCGTGCCGTCGGCCGCGGTGACGACCATCGGGTCGCCGATGGGCCGGCACCCCTGCGACACCACGGTCTGCACGCCGACCCCGCCGATGACGATGGCGATGGCGCCATCGGTCACCACGTGGCCGTCGAGCACGAGGCGGTTCCCGCCCGGGCCCCGGGCCGCCGAGGCCAGCCCGCCGATGACCGGCAGGTCGACGCCGACCTGGTCGCGGAGTCCAGCCACGAGCTCGTCGGCCGGGAACGTGAACGGGTCGGCGAAGACGAGCACGGCCTCGGCATCGGCCGGCAGCTCGCACGCGGCCGGGAAGCCGGTGATGGCCGGTCCGTCGGCCGTGCGCTCGGCGGCGAGGCGATGGGCCTCGACGGTGGGGATGCGCGCCGCCCAGAGCGAGATGGCGGGGTGGTCCTCGACCTCCCGGTCGGCACCGACGACGGTGCCGGCCGTGCAACCGACGAGCACCCGGGGCCGGAGGAGCTGCCGCACCGCCGACGCGATGTCCTCGATGGCACCGGTGTGGGGCGCGGAGACGAAGAGGATGGCAAGGTCGGGCGCGTCGCCGAGCTGCTCCAGCACCTCGCCGACCACCTCGCCGACGGCGTGCGTCGGCAGCGGGTGCTCCGAGAGCGCGGCAGCGAAGGGCATGGCCAGAGCCTAGGGATCGGGCTCTCCGTCGGCGTCGCCCCGCTCGAAGCGGTAGACGGCGGCGTCGGCCTCCTCGTCGGGCTCGAGGGGTGCCATGGCCAGGTGGATGGCCGCCCACGTCGTCTTGGAGAAGGGGTAGCCGACGATCGGGAGGACGACGCAGATGGCGATGGCCACCCCGAGGATGAGCGGCATCGGCGGATCGGGGAGCGTGAGGGCGAAGGCCACGACGATCCAGGTGCCGAGGACGGCCTGCATCAGGCAGAAGTTGAGGAAGTACGCGCCGAGGAAGAACCCCGGCTCCCGCTCGAGGTGCGCGGCGCACCGGGGGCAGCGCTCGCGCAGCCGGAACCACGTCGCGAACACACCACCCGAGCCGCACGACGGGCAGCGGCGGGTCACGCCCCGCCCGAGGAGCCGCCAGAGCGACGGTCCGGCCTCCACCCCGACGACGGTACGCCCGGCACAAAGGTCCGGGGTTGCGAGGGGTTGCGTCGGTACCCTGGAGCGTGATGGCGACGGCCGAGACCCTCTCGACCCGTGAGGCGATCCTCGTGGCGGCGACACGCGCCTTCGGCGAGCACGGCTATGACGGGACGTCGCTCAACGACATCGCCGACGCCGTGGGGATCCGGCGCCAGAGCCTGCTCCACCACTTCGCGTCCAAGGCGATCCTCTACCAGGAGGTCTTCGCCCGAGCCGTGGTCGACTTCGGCGCCCGCGTCGAAGAGGCCCTCCAGGGTCCGCGGGAGGGATGGCGGCTGGTCGACCACGTGCTCGACGCCGGCTTCGACTTCTTCGTCGAGAACCCCGACTTCGTCCGCCTGGTCCGCCGCGAGGCCCTCGAGGGCGGGGCCGAGCACGGGATCGACCTCGGCCTGCTCCTCCGCCCGTTCTTCCTCCGGGCCTCGGCGTTCTTCGACCGGGAGATGGAGGCGGGCAACTTCCGCCGCCAGGATCCCGAGCAGATGCTGATCACCGGGTACGGCGCGCTGCTCAGCTACTTCAGCGACGCGCCGTTCCTCGAGGTCCTCCTCGACGAGGACCCGCTGGGGGAGAAGGCGCTCAAGCGGCGCCTCGAGCACGTCCGGGCCTTCTTCCAGGCCGCCCTGACGCCCGTTTGACCCATTCGTCCTCCATACTCCTCCGGTGCGCTCTCGCCCGGTGGCGGCCGGCTTCGTCGCGTCCCTCTTCGCCCTGACGGGCTGTGCCCTGCCTGCCTCCGAGGCGGCCCAGGCACCGCCGTCGACGTCGTCGACCACGACGAGCACGACGAGCACGACGAGCACGTCCACGAGCTCCACGACCGTGGTGCCGACGACGACGACGGCCTCGGCGCCCAAGGTCTCGGAGCTGCTCCGCACCCTCGGTGTGACGTGGTCGAAGACGCCGGCCTCGTCCTGCCTCGTCGTGACCGAGGGCGGGAAGGTCGTCTTCGAGCGGAACCCCGACGGCGCGGTCGCCCCGGCCTCGACGATGAAGCTCCTGACGGCTACGGCCGTGCTCCAGCGCATCGACCCCAACGCCCGGCTGGTCACGCCCATGGTCGCCGCCGCGCCACCCGACGCCACCGGCACGGTGGCCGGCGACCTCTGGCTGGTCGGCGGCGGCGACCCGGTGCTCGGCACGGCCGCCTACCGGAGCCACTTCACCCGCAAGCCCCGGCTGATCAACGGGATCGAGGCCCTGGCCGACCGCCTGGTCGCCGCCGGCGTGCACCACGTGACCGGTCGGGTCGTGGGCGACGACGGCCGCTACGAGCGCCGCCGGTACGGCGCCACCTGGCCGGCCCGCTACATCACGGCCAACGAGACCGGCCCGCTCAGCGCCCTCTCGGTCAACGACGGGTTCGAGCACTGGAACCCCGACCGGCCGTTCAAGGATCCGGCCGCCGGCGCGGCCGCCGTCCTCAACGAGCTGCTCCGGCAGCGGGGCGTGAAGGTCGACGGCCTGCCGGCCAGCGGAACGGCACCCAAGGGCGCAGTCCAGGTGGCGGCCCTGCCGTCGCCCACCATCCGCGAGCTCGTCGGCCAGATGCTGCTCGACAGCGACAACGACACGGCCGAGCTGCTCCTGCGCGAGCTCGGGCTGCGCGTCCTGGGCCAGGGCACCACCGACGCCGGCCGCCGCGTGGTGGTCGACACCCTCACCCGGCTCGGCCTGCCGATGCGGAACGTCCGGGTGCTCGACGCTTCCGGGCTGGATCCGGCCGACCGCGTCACCTGCCGGCTCATGGTGGCGCTCACCGGCTCGCCGTCGGCGGCCACGATCCAGGCATCGGTGCCCGTGGCCGGCCGCACCGGCACGCTCTACAAGCGCTTCCTGAACACGCCGGTCGCCGGTCGCCTCCGGGCCAAGACCGGCTCGATCAAGGGCGTGGCCTCGCTGGTCGGCTGGGTGTCGAGCACGGCGGGCCACGCCTACGCCTTCGCCTACGTGGAGAACGGCGTGGCGCCGCTGCAGGGCAGCCGCCTCCAGGACGAGCTCGGCCACGACCTCGTCCTCGCCGCCCCGTAGGGTCCCCTCGTGGCTGTCCTGCCGATGTTCCCGCTGGGGACGGTGCTGGTGCCGGGGGCGTTCCTCCCGGTGCGCGTGTTCGAGCCCCGGTACCGGGAGCTGGTCCACCACTGCCTCACCGGCACGCCGGAGTTCGGCGTCGCCCTGATCGAGCGGGGGAGCGAGGTCGGGGGCGGTGATGCGCGGTTCGACGTCGGCTGCGTCGCCCGGATCCTCGAGGCCGGCGAGCTCCCCGGGGGCCACATCGCCCTGGCGACGGTCGGCGACCGCCGGATCCGGGTCACCTCGTGGCTGCCCGACGACCCCTACCCCCGGGCCGAGGTCGAGGAGTGGCCCGACCCGCCGGCGGGCGACGCCGACGTCGACCTCCGCGACGTCGTGCTGGGCGACCTGCGCCGGGTGCTCGCCCTCGCGGCCGAGGTCGGCGAGTCGGTCGCCGACGCCGCCGGGATCGAGCTGGCCGAGGACGTGACGGTCGCCAGCTACCAGCTCGCCGCCCTGGCTCCGGTCGGGCCGCTCGACCGGCTCGCCCTGCTCGCCGCACCGTCCGTGGCCGAGCGGCTCGGACGCGTCGCGGCGCTGCTGGCCGACGTCGAGACCGTGCTTGCCACCCGACTCGGCGGGGGATAGGAAGGTCGCCCGCCCGGCGGACGATCCAAGGAGCTCCGTGTCCGAGAAGTCCCTCCCCACGCTCGCGTCCGAGCTCTGGGACCTGGTGCGCGCCTACGCCAAGCAGGAGACGGTCGAGCCGCTCAAGGGCATCCTGCGCTTCATCGGGTTCGGCATCGCCGGCGGCGTGCTCCTGAGCGTCGGCCTGGTGCTGCTCTCCCTCGGTGGGCTCCGTGCGCTCCAGACCGAGACCGGTTCGACCTTCGAGGGGAACTGGTCGTGGGCCCCGTACGGCATCGTGGTGGTGGTGGCCCTGCTGATCGTCGGGCTGCTCGCATCCCGGATGGGCAAGAGGAAGGCGCACTGATGGCCACGGCGACCCAGCAGGTGGGCGAGGGCAGGACCGTCTCCCGCGACGACATCGAGGCGAAGCTTCGCGAGATCCGGGGCGACGTCGACACCCTCGGCGAGAGCACCAAGCAGTACGCGCTGATCGCCGGCGCCGTCGTCGCCGTGGCGATCGTCGGCCTGGCCTTCACCCTCGGCAAGCGCAAGGGCAAGAAGAAGCGGACCGTCGTCGAGGTCCGGCGGGTCTGATGGCCAAGAAGTCGCTGCTCTACCGCCAGGCCCAGATGAAGGGCCTGCTCGGTGGCTCCCGGCCGTGGACGATCCTCTGGGTCGTCCTGGCCACCAGGCGGCTGCTCAAGCGGCTGCTCCGCGACGAGCCCGAGGTCGTCTACTCCGAGGAGCTGCGCCCGGGTGAGACGTTGGTGATCAGCGGCGAGGACCGCACCCCCCGGATCATCGGAG
Organism: Actinomycetes bacterium; assembly: GCA_025464025.1. Next base: position 6,956 of record JAODBP010000156.1, read on the forward strand.
GCTGACGCCGCCCTGTCATCATGGACAGGTGCAGGTGACGTTGCGGAACCCGAAGCGGGTCGTCGAGGTGGCGGGGCCGGTGCGCGTCCACGCCCTGCTCGACCGGCTCGACCTGAACCGGGAGTCCGTGCTCGTCATCCGGGGCGACACCCTCGTCCCCGGCGACGTCCTCCTCGAGGACACCGACGAGATCGAGATCCGCCCCGTCATCTCCGGCGGTTCGGTGGCTCCCTCGTGAGGGAGCGCAGCGAGCTCACCATCAACACAGGCTTTGTGAGGCGCCCTGGCGCCGAACGCTTCATTGCGGCCACCTCCGGCGAGACGACGAGAGCGACCGGATCGATCCTGGCGGTGCCGCAATGAAGTGCACCGTGTGCAAGAAGGCCGCGGTCATCGACGTGCGGCGGCACAACGCCAACTTCTGCCCCGACCACTTCGTCGCCCACGTGCAGGAGCAGACGAAGCGCGCCATCGAGCACTTCAAGATGCTCGGCAAGGGCGAGCGGGTGCTGGTCGCCGTGTCCGGCGGCAAGGACTCCCTCGCCCTGTGGGACATCCTCCTGGCGCTGGGCTACGAGGCCGACGGCCTGTACCTGGGGCTCGGCATCGGTGAGTACAGCGACGTGTCGGGCGACCACTCGCGGGCCTTCGCCGAGGAGCGGGGCCTGAAGCTCGTCGAGGTCGACCTGCGCGGCGAGTACGGGTTCGACGTGCCCACGGGCGCCAAGGCGGCGAAGCGCGTCCCGTGCTCGGCCTGCGGGCTCTCGAAGCGCCACCTGTTCAACCGGGCCGCCCTCGACGGCGGCTACGACGTGCTGGCCACCG
>JAODBP010000223.1 GCA_025464025.1 Actinomycetes bacterium
GCCCCGGTTGAGCGTCGAGTCCGAGCGGCCCGAGATCACGCAGCTGCCGTCGTCGTCGAAGGCGATCCAGTCGCCGTGGCGCCACACGCCGGGGAACTCGTCGAAGTACGCCGACCGGTAACGCGACCCGTCGGTGTCACCCCAGAAGCCGACCGGCATCGACGGCATGGGCTCGGTGATGACGAGCTCACCCAGTTCCCCGACGACCGACCGGCCGGCGGGATCGAAGGCCTCGACCTTGGCGCCGAGGGCCCGGCCGGAGATGCGGCCCTCCCGCACCGCCAGCATCGGGCAGGCGCCGACGAAGGCGGAGCAGATGTCGGTGCCGCCGCTGGCCGAGTTGAGCAGAGCATCGCTGCTCACCGCCTCGTACACCCACCGGAAGCCCTCCGGCGGCAGCGGGGCGCCGGTCGACCCGACGCCCCGGATGCGGGACAGGTCGCTGGTCTTGGCCGGCTCCAGCCCCGCCTTGCGGCAGGCGAGGAGGAAGGGGGCGCTGACGCCGAACACGGTCGTCTCCGTCTCCTCGGCCAGCCGCCACAGAGTCGTGAGGTCGGGACTGGCGAGGTCGCCGTCGAAGAGAACCACGGCCGAGCCCACGGCCAGCCCCGACAGGAGGAGGTTCCACATCATCCAGCCGGTGGTCGAGAACCAGAAGAACCGGTCGCCGGGCCCGAGGTCGTGGTGGAGGGCGAGCGCCTTGAGGTGCTCGACCAGGATCCCGCCATGCCCGTGGACGATGGCCTTGGGCAGCCCCGTGGTGCCGGACGAGAACAGCACGTAGAGCGGGTGGTCGAACGGGACCGGCTCGAAGGCGACCTCGGCCGGCTCGGCCAGCAGGTCGTCCCAGCCGGTGTCGACGTCGACGACGTGGCGCAGGGTCGGTAGGGCGCCGACGATGGCGTCGACCTCGGCCGTGCGATCGATGGCCTTGTCGCCGTAGCGGTAGCCCCGGGTGACGAGCAGGACCGCCGGGTCGAGCTGGCCGAAGCGGTCGGTGACGCTGCGGACGCCGAACTCCGGTGGGCACGACGCCCACACCGCGCCGAGGCTGGCCGTGGCGAGGAAGGCCACCAGCGCCTCCGGGCCGTTGGGCAGGTAGGCCACGACCCGGTCGTCCCGAACGACGCCGAGCCGGACCAGCCCGGCCCGGCACCGGCCCACCAGGTCGCGCAGCTCGTCCCACGAGAGCTCGCGGTCGGCGCGCGACTGGGAGCGGGCGATGACCGCCGGCTCGGACCCGGTGGTGGCCAGTGCCCGCTCGGCGTAGTTCAGCCGGGCACCTGGGAACCACTCGGTGCCGGGCATGCCCGGGTGGCGGAGCACGGCCTCGTACGGGGCCGACGACCGGACCTCGAAGAAGGCCCAGATCGACGACCAGAAGCCCTCGAGGTCGTCGACCGACCAGCGCCACAGGTCGTCGTAGCCGTCGAACCGCAGCCCTCGCTCGTCGGCCAGCCAGGCCAGGTAGCGGCCGATCGTGGTCGACGTGGCGGCGTCGGCCGGCGGCGTCCAGAGGACGGTCACGCCGACAGGATCGCGCGGGCCCGGGCGGCCACGACCTCGTCGACCATCTGGCCCTCGAACGCGATCGTCATCCCGCCGGCGGCGTCGAACGCGGCCAGCAGCCGGTGGGCCCGGTCGACCTCGTCGGCCGACGGGAGGAACGCCTCGTTGGCCAGGGCGACCTGGGCCGGGTGGATGCAGAGCTTGCCGGCGTAGCCCAGGGCCCGGGCCTCGCCGGCCTCCCGGGTGAAGCGGTCGCCGTCGCCGAAGTCGAGCGTCACGAGGTCGAGGGCAGGCACGCCGGCGAGGCGGGCGGCCATGGCGACGAGGGCCCGGGCCGTCGCCACCTCGGCGTTGGCGTCGGTGCGCACGCCGCCGAGGTCGGCGACGTAGTCCTCGGCGCCGAAGTAGCAGGCGACCACCGAGCCGCCGAGGGCGTCACGGGCGTCGGCCACGCCCCGGACCGTCTCGATGCCGGCCACGACCGGTCGACCCAGGTCGATCGGGGCCTCCAGCTTCGGGACCACCACGGCGAGGATCCCCTCGGGCAGGGCGGCCACGTCACCGTCGAACCACTCGGTGCCAGGCGGGTTCACCCGCACGCACACCGGGACGGTGCCGGTCAGGGCGGCGGCCGCCTCGCGGACCGAGGCACGGGCATCGACCTTGGCCGCCGGGGGCACGGCGTCCTCGAGGTCGAGGACGACGACGTCGGGCCGGGCGCGGGGGGCCTTGGCTGCCAGGTCGGGCCGGTTGCCGGGGACGAAGAGCATGCTCCGCCAGCGGGCGTTCACGCCGGTCGGCGGTGCATCAGCGCCGAGCGGCGACACCGGGCCACCACCTCGTCGCGCTGGTTGAACGCGGTGTGCTCGAAGGTGACGATCCCCTGCGTGGGTCGCGACGACGACGCCCGCGCCGAGACGACCTCGGTCCGGGCGTGGATCGAGTCGCCGTGGAACACCGGGGTCGGGAAGGCGATCTCCTCGAAGCCGAGGTTGGCCACCGTGGTGCCGTGCGTCGTCTCGTACACCGACAGGCCGATCAGCAGGGCCAGCGTGAACATGCTGTTCACCAGCCGGGCGCCGAACTCCGTCTCCGCCGCGAACGACTCGTCGAGGTGGAGCGGCTGGGGGTTCATCGTCATGACCGAGAACAGCGTGTTGTCGCCCTCGGTGATGGTGCGGGTGACGGCGTGGTCGATGACGAGCCCGGGCGTCAGGTCCTCGAACCACCGGCCCAACACCGGGCGATCACCGGCCATCAGCGGGGGGAGGCGCTCCGGGGCACGTCGCGGAAGGCGACGTCGCGGTCGAGCGTTCGCTCGCGCGGCATCCCGAGCACCCGCTCGCTGATGACGTTGCGCGCCATCTCGGTGGTGCCCCCGCCGATGCAGGACACCTGACGCATGAGGAACTCGTTGCCCACCTCGGCCACCTCCCCATCATCGTCGGTCCACGCCGCGCCCGCGCCACCGGCCAGCTCGAAGGCGATGGTGGTGCGGCGGGCCCTCGTCACACCGCCGAAGAGGCGGCCGATGGCGGCGGACTGGTCGGACATGGTGCCGGTCATGATGCCCTGCCCGACGCGGCGCTTGAGCGCCTCGCCGACCAGCTCGAGCACCTGCGCCTCCCCGACGAGGTCGCGGGCGTGCGGGTCGTCGAGCCGGCCAGCGGCGCGGGCCACGTCGAGCATGCCGCCGGCGGACTCGCCGCCCCGCTGGGTGCCGGCCGGGACCGTGACGTACGGCGAGTTGTAGAGCATCCGCTCGTGGAACATCCACCGGGTGGCGACGGTCCAGCCGTCGTCGACCTCGCCGATGCGGTCGCCGTCGGGCACCCGCACGTCGGTGAAGAACTCCTGGCAGAACTCGCGGTTGCCGTTGAGCATCTCGATGCGGTGCACCTCGATGCCGGCCGCGTCGATCGGGACCATGAACACGGTGAGGCCGCGGTGCTTCGGCACCTCCCAGTTGGTGCGGGCCAGGCACAGGCCCCAGTCCGACCACCAGGCGCCGGTGGTCCAGACCTTCGAGCCGTTCAGCACCCACTCGTCGCCGTCGCGCACCGCGGTCATCTGGGCGCCGGCCATGTCGGAGCCGCCGCTGGGCTCGGAGAGGAACTGCATCCAGATCTCCTCGCCCTTCAGGATGGCGGGGAGGTGGTGCTCCTTCTGCTCCTCGGTGCCGAAGTCGAGCAGGACGGCGGCGCACGGCGTGAACGTCGGCACCTGGAGGTGCATCGGGTACTCGAAGTCGACGAGCTCCTCGGTCAGCGCCTTCTGGTGCTCGGGTGTGAGGCCCTGCCCGCCGTAGGTGGGCGGGAAGCAGACGCCGGCGAGCCCGGCGTCGAAGAACATGCGCTGGAGGTCGCGGTCGCGGGCCACCGCGGCCAGCTCCTCCTCGTCGGGCTTGTCCCGGAGCGACATCCCCGTCATGCCGACGTTGCGCAGGTTGGCCCGGATCCAGGTCCGCGCCCGCTGCCGGAACGCCTCGACGTCCTCGATGTCGCTCACGCCCGCTCCTCCTGCTGCTCCTGCTGCTCGATCAGGTCGACGATCCGTCGGCGGTGCTCGGCCGGGGTGCCGTACAGGGCCCGGTCGAGGGTGTGGCGCCGGAAGTACAGGTGCAGGTCGTGCTCGAACGTCACGCCGATGCCGCCGTGGAGCTGGACGCAGTCCTGCATGAGCTCGGCGCCGTAGTCGCCGATGAACGCCTTCGCCGCGCTGACGAGCACAGCGGCGTCGGGGGTGCCGGCGGCCACGGCGGCGGCCGCCTCGTCGCTGATGGCATGGCTCGCCTCCAACCACGACTTCATGTCGGCGAACCGGTGCTTCAACGCCTGGTAGGAGGAGAGCGGGCGACCGAAGGAGTAGCGGTCGGACGCCCACTCGACGGTCATGTCGAACGCCGTCTGCATGGCCCCGACGGCTTCGGCGTTGAGCACGACGAGCGCCAGCTGGAGCTGGCGCTCCACGTCCTCGTCGGCCTTGCCGACCTGGCCGAGGGCGGCATCGGCCGGCACCCGGACGTCGTCGAAGCGCACGACCGAGAACCGCCGCGTCGTGTCGATCGTGTGCATCGGCGAGACCGAGATCCCGGGGGCGTCGGTGGGCACGAGCACCTGGGTGAGCCCGTCGCCCGTGCGCCCGGTGACGAGCAGGTGGCTCGACTCCGCAGCCGACTCGACGGGGCGCTTCTCGCCGTCGAGCACCAGCTCGTCGCCGTCGACCCGGATCGCCAGGGTCACGGCGCCGAGCCGGTCGTGGGGCGCCCGCTCGGCCAGGCACCAGGTGGCGACGGAGGTGCCGTCGAGCAGCCCGGCGAGCAGGGCGGCGTGGGCGTCGCCGCCCGCCGCGCTCAGAGCGGCGGCGACGACGTTGGTCGGCAGCAGCGGGCCGGCGGCGGCGTGGCGACCGAACTCGTGGGCCACGACGCCGAGGTCGACGATGCCGGCGCCGGAGATGGTGCCGCCGCCGTGCTCCTCGCCGACGAGGAGCGAGGTCCAGCCGAGGTCGGCGCCCTTGCGCCAGTAGCCGGGGTCGTAGCCGGCGGGGTCGCGCCGCAGCTCCCGGAGGCGGCCGACGGGCACGTGCTCCTTGAGGAAGCGCGCCGTCGTCTCCCGGAAGAACTCCTGGTCCGAGCTCAACGCCAGCAGCATGAAGCGCCCAACCTCTCCGTCGATCGAGGACGGCCGACCGTACCCTCGTAGTTGGACTGCGTCCAACATTGAGGCTACCGTCCCGCCGCTCGGTCGTAGGGGGAAGGATGGGGCATGGAGATCGACGCGTTCCTCGAGGCGTTCGCGCTGGAAGAGGTCGGCCCCGGCCGCTACCGGGCGCCCAACGTCAAGCTCGGCCACGAGGTCGTCTTCGGCGGCCAGCTCCTGGGCCAGTCGCTCCTCGCCGCCCTCGCCGGGCACGAGGGCATGGCGGTGAAGACCCTGCACACCGTGTTCGCACGGGGCGCCCGACCCGACCTGCCGGTGGAGCTCACCGTCGACCCCATGCACGCCGGGCGCAGCTTCGCCAGCAGCTCGGTCACGATCAGCCAGGGCGATCGCCTCTGCACCCGCTCGATCGTGCTGCTGACGGCCGACGAGCCCGACCTCATCCGCCACGGCGAGGCGCCGGCCACGGCATCGACGCCCGAGGGGAGCGAGGCCTCGCACGAGACCAGCGGTGCGTGGGAGGTGCGGATCGTCGGCGGGGTCGACATCAGCGACCCCGAAGCGGTCGGCCCGGCCGAGCTCGACGTGTGGACCCGCTTCGTCGGGGCGCCCGACGACCCGGCCATCGACCAGGCGCTCGTGGCGTTCGCCACCGACGGCTTCCTCATCGGCACCGCCATGCGGCCCCACCCCGGCGTCGGCCAGGCCCAGGCCCACGTGACCTTGGCCACGGGCGTCGTCAGCCACACGCTCACCTTCCACGAGCCGTGCGCCGCCGGTGAGTGGCTGCTGCTCTCGCACCGGAGCCCGTACGCGGGACGGGGACGGAGCTACGGCCGGGCCGACATCTTCCAGGGTGGGCGGCTCGTCGCCTCGTTCGTCCAGGACAACATGATCCGAGCCATGTGATCCTCTGCCTTCGGGGGTGACTCCTTGACTCGGGCCGCAATGGTTGCTCGGATGACGGCACTGTTAGAGGCGGGGTCCTCGGGTCGAGCGTGACCAGTCGGAGCCCGCCCACGAGCGAGGGAGGGTCGACCCCAGATGGTCATCGCTGCCGGGGTGCCGACGGACCTGTTCCGAGCGCTCCTCCAGGGCCTTCCCCCGGGCGCCGTGTACGCCCTGGTCGCCCTCGGGTTCGTGTTGACGTACAAGACCTCGGGGGTCTTCAACCTCGCCTTCGGCGCCCAGGCCTACGTGTCGGCCGCCATGTACTTCAAGGCCCGGGTGGAGTGGGGGTGGGGCACCGTCCCCGCCGTCCTCGTCTCGGTCGTGGTGCTGGCCCCGGCGATCGGCCTCGTCCTCGAGCGCCTCGTCTTCCGGCACCTGCGCACGGCCTCGGCCCTGCCCAAGCTCGTGGTCGCCATCGGGTTGTCGGTCGCCATCCCGAGCCTGTTCGACGTGCTGGCGAACTTCAAGGCGGTCGCTGGTGTGACGCCCGAGGGCGTCATCGCCCACGGTGCCGACGTGTTCTACGACCCGTTCGGGGTCTACGCCTTCAGCCGCAACGAGCTGGTGGCCATGGGCACCGCGGTCGTCGCGACCCTCGCCCTCGCCGCCTTGTTCCAGTTCAGCGCCGTCGGCCTGCGGATGCGGGCCGTGGTCGAGAGCCCCCGGATGGCCGAGCTCAACGGCATCGCCGCCGACCGGGTATCGGCCTTCGCCTGGGCCCTCTCGTCGCTGTTCGCCGGCATCGCCGGCGTGCTCATCGCCCCCCGCTTCAACACGCTGGCGGCGGGCGACTTCTTCAACCTGGTCGTCGTGGCCATCGCCGCCGCCGCCATCGGGCGCCTCGTCAGCCTGCCACTGGCCCTCGCCGGTGGCCTCGGCCTCGGCTTCTTCATCGCCCAGATGAACACGTTCCTGCCGAGGTGGACCGACGCCCACACCTGGTTGCGGCCCATCCAGGACAACCTGACGCCGGCCATCCCGTTCGTCGTCCTGTTCGGCGTGCTGGTGTTCGTGCCCAGCATCCGGCGGGCCCGCGACGCCGGCGACCCGCTGGCCGGGGTCGACCCGCCGCCCGCCTCGGTCGGCCGGTACCGGGCCGACCCGCGCCGCGTGCTGGTGAACCGCCTGGCCGCGGCGGCCGCCATCCTCGCCGTCGGGGCGGTCGTCCTCTCGCGGGGCGACGGCGTCTGGATCTTCCTCGTCACCCAGGCGGTGATCCTCGCCACGATCTTCCTCTCGATCACCGTGGTCACCGGCCTGGCCGGCCAGATCTCGCTGTGCCAGGGCGCCTTCGGCGCCACCGGCGCGTTCGTCGTCTTCCAGCTCGTCGATCGCTACGACATGGCTGCCCTCCCGGCGGCCCTCGTCGGCGCGTTGATCGCCGCGGCCATGGCGGCCCTCCTGTCGCTCCCGATCCGGCGCCTGGGCGGCGTGTGGACGGCGATCGCCACGCTGGCGTTCGCCTTCTTCTTCGACGCCGTCGTCGTGAAGCTGCCGTTCGTCGGCGGCGGCGACACCTCGCTGCTCCAGGGCACCAAGGTGCCCCGGCCGGTGGTGGGCCCGTTCGACCTGGCCAGCGACAAGTCGTTCCTCGTCTTCGCCGTGGTGGTGCTGGCAGTCGTGGCCGTCGCCGTCGTGCAGCTCCGGGGCGGGACGTTCGGGCGGACCCTCCTGGCCCTTCGTGGCAGTGAGGCCGGGGCCCAGTCGATCGGCATCTCGCCGGCCCGCGCCCGACTCGTGGCCTTCGCCATCTCCGGCTTCATCGCCGCCCTCGGCGGGGCGCTGCTGGCGATGCAGCAGGAGAACGTGAACTACGGCAACAACTTCGCGCCGTTCGCCGCCCTGTTCTGGGTGGTGCTGGTGGCCACCATGGGCTCCCGCACGATCACCGGGGCGGTGCAGGCCGCCGGCGCGTTCGCCCTGTTCGACCCGCTGATCCTGCAGGGCAACGTCCTCGGCTGGATCCTCCGGAGCCCCGAGCGGATCCCCGGCATCTTCCCCATCTCGCCCAAGTGGGTGTTCATCCTCTTCGGCTTGGGTGCCATCCAGTACGCCCGGCACCCCGAGGGTGTCGTCGAGTACAACCTCCACCGCCGAGCGGTGCGGGCGGAGCAGCGGCGCCTGGCGAGGTCGGCCGGCGCCATCGTGCTCGAACCGGAGCCCGAAGCCGCCGCGGTCAAGGAGACGGTGGCGTGACGACCGTGCTGCAGGTGCGGGAGATCACCAAGAAGTTCGCCGGGATCGTCGCCCTCGACAACGTGAGCATCGAGATCGGCGAGGCCGAGCGGGTCGGGCTCATCGGGCCGAACGGGGCGGGCAAGACGACGTTCTTCAACTGCATGCTCGGCATGCTCCCGACCGACGGCGGCACCGTCGAGCTGGCCGGGCGCGACATCAGCCGCCTCCCGGTGCACGAGCGGGCCCGCCTCGGGATCGGCCGCACCTTCCAGCGCATCGAGCTGTTCCCCGACGCCACCGTGCGGGACCACCTCTTCATCGCCGAGCGGGTGCGCCGCGGTGACGGCCGGCTGTGGCGCGACCTGCTCGGCCTCGGCCGGCCCCGGGCGGACGAGGTGGCGCGGTGCGACGAGGTGCTCGAGCTGCTGCGGCTCGACCACCTGGCCGACGAGCCGATCGAGCGGCTCAGCCTGGGCCAGTGCCGCCTGGTCGAGGTCGGGCGGGCCCTGATGACCGCGCCCAAGGTCCTCCTCCTCGACGAGCCGTCGTCGGGCCTCGACCGGGCCGAGTCGGCCTCGCTGGCCAAGACCCTCCAGGAGGTCCAGGCCGAGCAGGGGTTCTCGATCCTCCTCGTCGAGCACGACGTGGAGCTGGTCGCCAGCTTCACCACCCGGTGCTACGTGCTCGACTTCGGTCGGGTGATCGTCGAGGGGCCCACCGCCGAGGTGCTGGCCAGCGACGAGGTGCGAGCCGCCTACCTCGGCGACCTGGAGGAGACCCGATGACGACCCCGGTGCTCGAGCTCCGATCCGTGTCGGCCGCCTACGGCCCGTTCCGCGCCCTGTTCGGCGTGTCGCTCGAAGTGGCGCCCGGCGAGGCGGTCGCCCTGGTCGGGTCGAACGGCACGGGCAAGACGACGGTGGCACGGGTCGCGTCCGGCCTGCTCGCGCCGAGCAGCGGCACCATCCACGTCGACGGCGTCGACCTCACCGGCAAGCGCGCCTACGAGCTCGCCCGGGCCGGCGTGGCCCACGCGCCCGAGGGCCGCTCGGTGTTCGCCACCCTCAGCGTCGAGGAGAACCTCACGCTCTCATTCCGCCGCCTCTTCGGCCGGAGCGGGGTGCGGGCCCACCTGGACCGGGCCTACGAGCTGTTCCCCGTGCTCGGGCGGCGGCGGGGCCAGCTGGCCGGCACGCTCTCGGGTGGCGAGCAGCGCATGCTGTCGATGGCCCGGGTCCTCGTCGAGGGGCCCAAGGTGCTGGTCGCCGACGAGCTGTCGCTCGGCCTGGCGCCGATCATCGTCGACGAGCTCTACGACAGCCTCCGGAAGCTGCGGGACGAGGGCACCTCGCTGCTCATCGTCGAGCAGCAGGTGGGCCACGCCCTCCGGCTCTGCGACCGGGTGGCCGTCCTCGACCACGGCACCGTCTCGTGGACCGGGTCGGCGGCCGACGCCGTCGACGTCGTCAGCCAGGCCTTCGACCCGGCCCATTAGAAGAGTGCCGAGAGGCCGGCTGGCCCAGTTCGGGCCCGAAGCCGCCGTCGACCCGGACCAGGTCGAAGGCTCGAGAAACCGTGCGGACGGCGGCCGGGGCCGTAACTGGGTCAGTCGGCCGAAGGCTCGATCTCGCGGCCTCCGGCCGCCGCACGCGAAGCCATCTCGGTGCGCGCCGCAGGCGCCCCTGGACGACCGCCGAACTGGGCCAGCCGTCCTCTCGGCGCTGTTCTTTTCTCAGCCCGCCGGGCGGGGTGCGACGGTGACGGACGGGATGCGGGCGCTGGCGCCGAGCCGGAGCACGGTGTCGACGACCTGGACCAGCTCGCCCACGTCCATGAGGGTCCCGGCGATGTACTTGCGGGCGAACCACTCCGTGCCGAACCGGCCGGCCAGGTCCGGGTCCCAGCCGTTGGCGAACTCGGTCATAGAGTCGCCCTCGCAGCCGGCGCAGTCGCCGACGATCTC
>JAODBP010000272.1 GCA_025464025.1 Actinomycetes bacterium
GGTGGCTGGAGAAAACCGGTCGAGCACCCTGACAGGCTACGGCGACGGTGTGACAGACAACATGCGGAACTTCCGGCGCCTGCTTGCTATAGTAAGCGTCACGTGGGAGGCGGCGGCCGGTCGACTCCCCCCCTGTCCGCCGGCCGCCCTCCCACTGTCAATTTGATCGCGGAGGCGGCGGCCGGCTGTAGGTTCGGGTGATGGAGATCGTCCGATGGGAACGGCGGGTACAGCTGCGGCGTCCCATCCTCATCGCCGCCTTCGAGGGCTGGAACGACGCCGGTGACGCCGCCTCCACCGCGGCCCGCTGGCTCCGCGACCGCTTCGCCCCGCGGGTCTTCGGCGAGATCGATCCCGAGGAGTTCTTCGACTTCACCGCCACCCGCCCCCAGGTGCGCATCGACGAGGGCGTCCGCCGCATCGACTGGCCCCTCACCGAGCTGAGCGCCGGCGCCGAGGCCGGTCGCGACCTCGTGGTCGTGCTGGGTTCCGAGCCCCAGCTGCGGTGGCGCACGTTCTGCGACCAGGTCGTCGGCGTGGCCAAGGAGGTCGGGGCCGAGCGGCTCATCACCATGGGCGCCCTCCTCGCCGAGGTGCCCCACACCCGCCCCACCGCGGTGATGGCCACCGGCGACGACACGACGTTCGGGCTCACGCCGTCGCAGTACGAGGGCCCCACCGGCATCGTCGGCGTGCTCCACGACGCCTGTCTGCAGGCCGGGCTGCCCTCGGCGTCGCTGTGGGCCGCGGTGTCGGCCTACGTGCCCGGTGCCCCCTCGCCCAAGGCGGCGCTCGCCCTCGTCGAGAAGGTGGGCGAGCTGCTCGAGCTGCCGATCGTGGCCACCGACCTCGAGATCGCCTCGGCCTCCTACGAGCGCCAGGTGAGCGAGGTCGTGACCGACGACGAGGAGATGACCGAGTACGTCGAGCGGCTCGAGGAGCGCTACGACGACGACGACGGCGTCACCTCACCGGCCTCGCTGGTCGAAGAGGTCGAGCGCTTCCTCCGCGACCAGCGCCCGCCCGGCTCCCGCTAGGGCTTCACTGCGCCGAAGCGGGCCAGCACGGCCCGGGCGTCGGGGAAGACCGCCCGGACCGCGCTGACGAGGGTGTCCGGGGTGGCCACGCGGTAGGCGTTCGTGGCCACGTAGTGCCGGAGGGCGCAGTCGACCTTGACCGGGTCGCCGAGGGCGGCGAGCGCCTGGGTGCCCTGCACGTAGACGCCGACGTAGTACGACGACCGCCCCTCCCAGTACGTCATCGGGAGGCCGGTGCGGCCCTTGGCGTCGGCCGGCACGACCCGACTGGTGAACGTGGGCAGGTTGCCGAGGAAGCGGGCCTCGGCCCAGGTGGCCAGGCCCTCGTCGAGCCAGGGGTCGCGGCCCTGGTCGTCGCCCACCAGGGCGTAGAACCACTGGTGGCCGATCTCGTGCGGCGTCGTTCGCCCGCCCGTGCCCGGGCCCTGCATGACGTGCGACGGGTACTCGATGCCGCCACCGAGGTTGGGGGTGATCGACAGCGTGTAGACCGGCCACGGGTACGGGCCGAAGCGGGCCGAGAAGTCGTCGATGACCCGGACGGCGGTGGCGAGGTAGGCCTTCGGGTCGTCGGCCACGCCCTGGTCGACGCCGACCGTGACCCGCACCGGGCCGGCCATGGCGGTGGCGGTGCGCAGGTGGCCGACGCTCACCGCGACGTCCCGCATGGCCGTGGCCTGCCAGTGCCCCTTGCCGTCGGGCACGCCCGAGGCGAGCACCTGGAGGTCGGGCGGGGTCGTGATCGTCACGGCGAAGTCGGCCGTCGGCGCCGTCGACGCCTCGGCGAAGTTCGTCGTCGGAGGCTCGAGCGCCCAGCCCCGACCCGGCTCCCACCCGAGGATCGGGAAGAACGAACCGAGGCGCACGGCGTCGCCCGTCCGCGAGATGCGGTCGGAGGCCGAGCCCGGCAACCTGAGCTTCCACGGGAGCCGGGCCGTGACGCTGCGGTGGGCGGCGAGCGTGCGCCCGAGCGGCACCACCAGCGTCGTCGGGTTCGGGAGCTGCCCGGGCTTGGGCGCCCCGCCATCGATCGACACCGACCCGACGTCGAGCCGGGCACCGGCCTGCTGCAACTTCGGGCCGTTGGGCCAGAGGCGGAACACGAGGTGGTCGGTGGGGAGGTCGGGCGTGAACCGCACCGACACGTCGCCGGTCACCACGCCCTTCGCCGGCTGCACGTCGACCGTGAGGGTGTAGCGGGGGCGCTCGGGGTCGGGCCCGACCCGCGCCGGCACCGCCGGGCAGACGGTGGTGGCCGCCATCGCGGCGACCGGTGCGACCGCCGTCGTGGTCGTGGTGCTCGTCGACGTGGGGGCCGACGACGCCGTGGTCGTGGCGTCGCGCGCCGGCGCCGCCCCGTCGCTCCCGCCCGCGCAGCCGGCGGCGAGGACCCCGAGCACCACCAGCGCGCGCCACCGCATGGCTCCATGGTGGCAGTCGGTAGGGTCGCGGCGTGGCCGACCTGGTGCCGACGTGCGTGTGGCGGGCGACCCCTGAGCTGGTGGTCGCCCTCGACGACCGCTTCGGCGAGCCGGTCGATGCCTACGTCAACGGCTCCCAGGTCTGGCTCCGCGACGACGGGCCGGGCGACATCACGCTCGAGTGGCGGCTCCACCCGGTGCCCGGGTTCGAGCGGCCGGCCACGCTGACCACCTACGACCTCTTCCCCACGATCGCCCTGGCCGTGGCCCGGGGCGAGGAGCCGGTCGCACCGGTCGAGGCGCTGTGGGACGGCCTGGAGGTGTTCGCCGCCTACGGCGACGAGGCCGAGCCGGCCACCCTCGCCGCCGCCGCCACCGAGGCGCTGGGCCTGACCCCCGACGCAGCCGGCCTGGCCGACCACGCCCGCATCGGCGACGAGTGGGAGCGCACCGGCGGCCGCATCTCGATCATCGCGTCGCTCCTCGACCAGCTCGAGGGCGAGTAGCTACTCCGGCACGTGGCAGACCGCTTCGACGTTGTTGCCGTCGGGGTCGCGGACGAAGCCGCCGTAGTAGCCGGGGTGGTACTCCGGCCAGACGCGCGGCTCGTGCAGGACCTCGGCGCCGGCGGCGCCGGCGGCCGCGACGAAGGCCCGCACCGCGGCCCGGTCGGGCGCCACGAAGGCGATGTGCGACTCACGGAAGCCCTCGCCCGTCGAGCGGGGCCCGACCCAGAAGTCGGGCTTGTCGCCCACGCCGAAGCCGACGACCTCGCCGAAGTCGAGGATCCGCCCGCCCCCGAGCGGGGCGAGCACGGCATCGTAGAAGGCGACCGACGCGCCGACGTCGGCGCATTGGATCGACAGGTGGTCGAGCATCACGGACCCTCCTCCTGCTCCCACACCGGGTCGCGTGGGGCATCGAAGAACACCGGCACATCCTCGCCCCGCAGGGCGGCGAACACCGTGGCCCACTGCTCCCGGCCGGCCAGCGGCTCGGGCATGGCGTCCTCGCCGAACCAGCCGACGTCGCGGCACTCCTGGGGGTGGGCCTTCAGCTCGCCGCCCACGGCCGTGCACAGGAACACCAGCGAGTACAGCGGGATGCGGCTGAAGCCGGCCCGGAGGCTGTCGAGCACCGCGATGAGGCGCGTCGGCACGCAGACGATGCCGGTCTCCTCCAGCACCTCCTTCACCGCCACCTCGGCCGGCGAGTAGCCGACGTCGGCCCACCCGGTCGGGTAGAGCCACACGCCCGAGTCGGACCGCTGGATGAGCAGGATCTCCCCGGCGTCGTTGCCGACCACGGCCCCGATGCCGACCTTCGGCGTCTGGTAGCCGGGCACGCCCCGCCCGACGTGCTTCATCCACTCCTCGACCAGCTCGTCGGTCGAATACGACCGGCCGGCGGCCACGCCGATGTCGGCGGCGATGTGGAGGATCTCGTCGAAGCGCTCCGCCTCGTAGGGGTTGTCGGTGAAGCCCAGCCCGGTGCGGGCGATGCCGGCCAGCGCCTCGCTCCACCGCAGCAGGTCCTGCGGCGTCACCTCGCTCACAGGCTGAGCTGGTGGAGGATGGCCCGCTCCAGCTCTCGGACGTGGTCGCGGTCCTCGATCTTCGCCCCCGCCGAGGTGCGGACGTAGAACGAGTCGACGACCTCGTGGCCGAGCGTGTCGACCTTGGCCGTGCGGATGTCGAGGTCGAGGTCGGCGAAGGCCCGGGTGATGCGGTAGAGCACGCCGAGCCGGTCGGGGGCCCGGACCTCGACGATCGTGCTCGTGCCCGACGCCGTGTTGTCGACCCGCACGCTGGGCTCGGCCACCAGCCGCATGGCCGCCGGCATGCGCCGGCCGGTGCGAGCCCGTTGGGCCAGCCGGGCCTCGATGGCGAGCTTGCCGTCGACGGCCCGCCGCACGTCGGCCACGACCTCCTCCCAGTCGACCTCGCTTCCGCCCGAGCCGACCCGGAACTGCGACGCGGCCATGCCGTTGGCGCCGCCGGCCTCGGCGGCGAGGACGGTGAGGCCCTTGAGCGCCAGCGTGCCGGCCACCCGGCTGAAGAGGCCGGGCCGGTCGGTGGCGACCACGGTGAGCTGTGGCGCGTCGACCCGCACGACCGTGCGCCCCTGGTCCATCAGCGTCCGCACCTCGGGGCCGGGGAAGGCGTCGTCGCGCACGAAGTCCTCGGGCTCGCCGCCCCGGAGCACGTGGGCCGTGCGCTTCACCAGTTCGTGGACCAGCTCGGCCTTCCACGGACCCCAGGCCGAGGGCCCGGTCGCCATGCTGTCGGCCTCGGTCAGCGCCGCCAGCAGCTCGAGCGTGGCGAGCGACCCGGCGGCGTCGGCCACGCCCTGGATCACCGCCGGGTCGGCGAGGTCGCGGCGGGTGGCCACGTCGGGCAGGAGCAGGTGGTGGCGCACCATGGCCTGGAGCACCTCGACGTCCTCGGGCGGAAGCCCCATGCGCTCGCCGATCGTGCCGACCAGCTCGATGCCGACGACGGTGTGGTCGCCGGGGTAGCCCTTGCCGAGGTCGTGGAGCCAGGTGCCGATCAGGAGCAGGTCGGGGCGGGCCACCGTGTTGGCGAAGCCGGCCGCGTTGGCCGCCGCCTCGCACAGGTGGCGGTCGACGGTGTAGCGGTGGAGGGCGTTGCGCTGGGGCCGCGACCGGACCGGTGCCCACTCGGGCAGCACCCGCTCGAGCAGGCCGCGCTGGTCGAGGCTCTCGAGCACGGCGATGGCGGCGTGCCCGGTGCCGAGCAGGTCGACCAGCGCGGCGCGCGCCGCGTCGGGCCACCGCTCGTCCAGGGCCGGGGCCCGGTCGGCCAGCAGGTCGAGCGAGTCACGGTCGATCGGCATCACCGAGTTGGCGGCGACGGCCCCGGCCCGGAGCACGAGCGAGCGGTCGGCGAAGTCGGCGTCGGCGTCGACGTGGATCTCGCCGTCACGGAGGACGAGGCCGGCACCCACCGAGCGCTCGCGACGGAAGGCCCGCCCGAAGTGGTTCCGGAACGACACCATCTCCCGGCGCCAGGCCTCGTCGCTGATCCAGGCGACCGTCCGGCCGGCGGCCGAGACCCGGGCCATCAGGGCGTCGGCGTCGGCATCGCCGAGCGCGGCGGCGACCTCGTCCTGGCGCTCGAGCAGGAGGTCGTCGGCGGCCCGCTTGGTCAGGCGGTGGAGGGCCACCCGCACGTCGAGCAGGGCGTCCTCGGCCTCCATGAGCTGGGCGGCATCGCCGGGCAGCATCACCGGCCGGGTGGCCTCGGCCCAGCGCAGGGCGTGGATGTCGCGCAGGCCGCCCCGACCCTCCTTGAGGTCGGGCTCGAGGAGGAACGCCACCTCGCCGGCCACGCCGTGCCGGGCGATGAGGCGGGCGTGCAGGGTGTCGAGGAAGCGGACACCCTTCTTCCGCCACCGGTCGAGGGCGGCGACGATGAAGGCGTCGGCCACGGCGGCGTCGCCGGCGATGCGGCGGGTGGAGATGGCGGCCGTGGCCGTGTCGAGGTCCTCGGCGATCATGGCCAGGCCCTGCTTGGGCGTGCGCACGGCGTGGCCCAGCTTCAGGCCCGCGTCCCAGATCGGGTACCAGAGCCGCTCGGCGATCTCGCCGACGTCGTCTCGGCCCTCGTGGAGGAGCCACACGTCGAGGTCGCTGCCGGGGGCCAGCTCCTCGCGGCCGTAGCCGCCGGTGGCCACCAGGGCGAGGCCGCGGGTGTCGCCCCCGGTCGCCTCCTCGAAGAGGGCGGCGAGCCACACGTCGGTCGCGTCGGAGAGGGCCTTGCACATGGCCCGGCCACGCAGCGACGGGTCGTCGATCACCACCGTGCGCCCGTCGAGCAGGGCTGCGGCCACCATCAGATGGCCTCCTCGTCGAGCTCGCCGGTGCGGATCCGGATCACGCGGTCGACCTCACTGATCCACACCTTCCCGTCGCCGATGCGACCCGAACGGGCCGACGTCACGATCACGTTGGCCACGTCCTCGGCGTCGTTGGCCTCGCACAGCACCTCGATGCGGGTCTTGGGCACCACGTCGACGGTGTACTCGGTCCCTCGGTACACCTCGGTCTTGCCCTTCTGACGGCCGTAACCCGACGACTCCGTGATCGTGATCCCCTTCACCCCGAACGCGGCCAGGGCATCCTTCACGTCGTCGACCTTGTGGGGCTTGATGACGGCGGTGACGAGCTTCACCGCTCGCCCTTCGCCACCAGCCCCGCGGCCTGCCGGGCGGCGACGAGGATCGGGTCCCACACCGGCGAGAACGGCGGCGCGTACGACAGGTCGAGCGCGGTCATCTGCTCGACGTCCATGCGGGCGTGCAGGGCGACGGCCACCACGTCGATGCGCTTGGCCGCACCCTCCTGGCCCACCAGCTGGGCGCCGAGGAGCCGGCCGCTGCGCCGCTCGGCCAGCATCTTCACCGTGATCGGCGCCGCGCCCGGGTAGTAGCCGGCCCGGGTCGTCGCGTCGATCTTGGCCACGTGGAACTCGAACCCGGCTCGGGTGGCCTCGGCCTCGGTGAGCCCGGTGCGGGCCACCTCGGTGTCGCAGATCTTGGACACGGCGGTGCCGACGACGCCGGGGAACG
Source organism: Actinomycetes bacterium (assembly GCA_025464025.1). The sequence continues at coordinate 7,049 of JAODBP010000272.1, forward strand.
TGGCGTACCCGCCGCCGATGTTGGTGCCGGCCACGCGGGCGTGCTTGTTGGCCACGGTGCCGAGCGCCACGTGCACCGGCCGGCCCGACACCAGGTGGAACGACTCGGCGCAGTCGCCGGCGGCCCACACGCCCTCGGCCGACGTGTGCTGGCGGCGGTCGACGTGGATGGCGCCCCGCACGCCCAGCTCGATGCCGGCGTCGCCGGCCAGCCCGCTGTTGGGCTCGACGCCGAGGCCGAGCACGACGAGGTCGGCCGGCAGGTCGCCGCCGCTGGTGTGCACCACGCCGGGCTCGAACCCGAGGGTCTCGGTGCCGCAGCGGACCTCGATGCCGTGGCGGCGCATGGCCCGGCTCACGAGCGCGCCCATGTCGTCGTCGAGGGTGCGCATCACCTGCGGACCCCGCTCGACGACGGTGACCGCCGCGCCTCGGCGCACGAACGCCTCGGCCATCTCCAGGCCGATGTAGCCGCCGCCGACCACGACGACCTTCTGGACCGGCGTGTCGGTGATCCGCTGGAGGAGGCGGGCGCCGTCGTCGAGCGTCTGCACACCGTAGATGTCGGGCCCATCGATGCCGGGCAGGTCGGGCCGGCGGGGCCGGGCGCCGGTGCCGATCACGAGCTGGTCGAACCCGAGCCGGATCGTGCGCCCGTGCTCGTGGTCGCGCACCTCGACCTCGCGCCGGTCGAGGTCGATGCCGAGCGCCTCGTGCCGGAGCCGCACGTCGATCCGGTACTGGTTGCGGAACTCCTGGGGTGTGCGAGCGACCAGCTCGTCGACCCGGGCCACCTCGCCCCCGATCAGGTACGGGATGCCGCAGGCCGAGTAGCTGGTGTACTCGCTCTTCTCGAGGGCGACGATGTCGAGGTCGGACCGCAACCGGCGGGCGGTCGAGGCCGCGCCCATGCCACCGGCATCACCACCGATGACGACGAGGCGCTCTCCCATGCGCCCGTACGGTAGAGGCCCCGGGCGGTTCCGACGGTCAGTGGGTGCGCGCCGGCTCGTGCTCGGCGGTCGGGTGGGTCAGCGTCCCGAGGTTCGACATCAGCTCGTTGAGGGCGTAGGCCGTCTCGGCGTGCTGGCTGCGGTCGAGCCCCTCGAGCTCCTCGTCGACCGAGACGCGCAGGCCGATCACCTTGTCGATCACCTTGGCCAGCACGAACGACACGACGAACGAGAACGCCAGCGTGACCAGGGCGGCGACCACCTGGTCCTTGAGCAGCTCGCCCCCACCGCCGAGGAACACGCCCTCGTGGGAGACGACGCCGTTGATGGCGTGGTCGGCGAAGAAGCCGAGCAGGATCGAACCGAGCAGGCCGCCGACGAGGTGCACGCCCACCACGTCGAGCGAGTCGTCGTAGCCGAACTTGTCCTTCAGCCCGATGGCCAGCAGGCAGATGCCGCCGGTGACGAAGCCGATGAGGATGGCCGGGAGCGTGCCGACGAAGCCGGCGCACGGGGTGATGGCCACCAGGCCGGCGACGGCACCCGACGCCGCCCCGAGGGTGGTGGCGTGGCCGTCGCGGAACTTCTCGACGACGAGCCAACCGAGCATGGCGGCCGACGCGGCCACGAACGTGTTGACCAGGGCCTGGGCGGCCAGGCCGTTGGCGCCGAGGGCGGAACCGGCGTTGAACCCGGCCCACCCGAACCAGAGGATGCCCGTGCCGAGCAAGGTGAGCGGGAGCGAGTGGGGCGGCATGGCGTCGCGGCGGAACCCGCGGCGGGGCCCGAGCACCAGCACGACGGCGAGGGCGGCGGCACCGGCGTTGATGTGCACGACGGCGCCGCCGGCGAAGTCGAGGGCGCCCATGTCGGCCAGCCAGCCACCGGCGAAGACCCAGTGGGCGATCGGCGTGTAGACGAGCACCAGCCAGAGGCTGATGAAGGTCACGTAGGCGCTGAACTTCATCCGGTCGGCCGTGGCCCCGGTGATGAGCGCCGGCGTGATGATGGCGAACGTCATCTGGTAGCCGGCGAAGAGGATGAACGGGATCGTCAGGTTGAAGAACTCGGGCCCGACCGTGGTGCCGGTGACGTCCTTGAAGCCGATGAAGTCGAGGTTCCCGATCAGCCCGCCGTCACCGGGGTGGCCGAAGGCGAGGGTGAACCCGATGAGCACCCAGAGCACACCGACGATCCCCATGGCCACGTAGTTCTGCATCAGCATGCCGAGCACGTTCTTGCTCCGGACCATGCCGGCGTAGAAGAACGCCAGGCCCGGCGTCATGAACAGCACGAGGGCCGTGGCCACCAGGATCCACGCAGTGTCGCCCGTGTTCATCGTTCGTGTCCCCACTCTGTCGGCAACCTGACGGCGACAGGATGCCGAAAGCCTGTTTCACGCTTGTTTCGGGTCGATGAACGGAACCAGGTCCCGGAAGAACCGCGAGCGGGGCACCGCCTCGACCCCGGCGGCCGTGGCGGCGGCCAGCAGCTCGCCCTCGACGTGCGGGCCGTAGCCCACGACCCGGCCCCCGAGGGCCACCACCTCGTCGAGCACGTCGAGCACGCCGGCTCGGCTCAGGTCGACGAGCACCACCTCCGCGCCCTCGGCGGCGCGGGGCAGGAGCGCCGCCGCGCCGACGAAGGTGGCGTCGGGCACGACGGCCGCGATGCGCGACCGGTCGCCGAGGTCGGGCGTCATGGCCACCAGGCGGGTCATCGCTTGTGCCGCAGCAGGTGGGTGCGGGCCTTGATGGCGCCCCAGAGGATGCCGGGCTCCTGGAGCGACGGGTCGAGCTCGGCGAACGTCATCGGCGTGAGGTCGTAGTCGTCGTCGGGGAAGTGGGTGCGCTGGTGCTCGTCGCGATGGACCGGCGACTCGCCCGCCTCCCGCAGCACCGCCGTGGGCCACGCCACCGCGGCCCGGGCCACGGCCAGCGGGTTGGCCCGCTGCTCGTCGACGTCGGCGGCCAGGAGAGCCCGCAGCCGGGGCCCGAGCTCGCCGGCGGCCTCCCGACCGGCGAGCTCGCCCTCGCTGGCCAGGTCGGGCCGGAAGCGCGCCACCGACCGCGCCGACCACCCGGGCAGGGCGGCGACGATCGCCTCGGCCAGCGCCGCCCCGTGCTCGGCGAGGGCCTGCTCCTCCTCGGTCACGTGACCCGCTCGCGGTACTCGGCGCTCCCGAGGACGGCGCCGATGAAGGCCAGCCGGTCGGGCTGCGAACCCCAGGGGCGACCGAGCAGGAGCTGACCGACCAGGATCCCGTTGACGTCCGGCCCGACGAGGGCGCGGTACTCGGCCGACTGCGACACGCCGCGCACGACGTCGGTCCGCCGACGACCCAGCCAGGCACGCGCGCCGGCGTCGGGCGGGCGGCGGAGGACCATGCGGTAGTAGGCGTCGAGCCAGGCCTCATCGGCGACTGCGGCACCCTGGTCGTTGCCGGCCATGGCGAAGCGAGCCGCGTCCTCCCGACCGGACAGGCCGATGAGCCAGGCCACCACCGCGGCCGGAGCGTTGCTGGACTGCGTGACGCCGGCCCAGGCCAGGCGCTCGTCGTAGCGGGGTGCCCGACGCAGGATGTCGGCGAACTGGCGGTCGACGAAGGCCGTCGCCGTCGCGAACGGGCCCACGGGCACCCGGGCCAGCGACGTGCTGATGGCCCGGTTCAGGAACCGGTTGCCCTCGATGCCAGCCGCCTCCGATGGCCAGCCGTCGGTGAAGGTGGCCACCAGCCAGCCGGTGCCGACCTGCCCGACCGAGTTCAGCCGCCAGCCGCGCTCCCTCGACGGGGCGAAGCCGTTCTTCTGGGCCACGACCCAACCGGCCGGCGCCCCCTCGGTGATCCCCCACCGCTGGGCCGGCACCACGCTCGTCATCTCCACCCGGGCTCGCTGCCGGGCCGCCGCACCCAGAGGCCCACCACCCAGGAGCACCTGGCGCAGGAGCTTGGTCTCGTCGCGCGCCGTGGTGGTCGTGAGCCCCCACGTCCCCGACGGCGTCGACGTCTCCGACAACCCGAACGTGCGGTGCAGCCGGGCGAACCCGGCCACGCCGCCGAGGTAGGAGAAGAGCTGGTTGGTCGGCCCGTCGGCCGACTCGGCGATCATCGGACGGACCCGGGCCGCCTCCCAGGCGTTGAGGTCCCGCCCCTCCTGCTGGGCCTTCAGCAGCACGCCGGCCAGCACCTCGACCTTGAACACGCTCGCCGTGGTCATCCGCCGGCCGGGCGCGAGGTCGTAGGTGCAGCCGTCGCGCAGGTCGACCACGGTGGCGCTGAAGCCCTTGCCCGGGTAGCGCGACGACAGTGCGGCCGACAGCGCGCCGGTGAACGGGCCGGCCGGGCAGGTCGCCGCCGACGCCGTCGCCGGGGCCAGCGCGGCGCCGAACAGGGCCACCGCGCATGCGAGCGCGGCGCCGAACGGCATCCACGCCCTCACGACAGGGCGGCGTTGAGGTTGCCGGAGCGGAACCCCTCGAGGTCGAGCGTCACGTAGCGGTAGCCGGCGGCCCGCACGGCGGCGACGACCTCCTCCCGGCGGGCCACCACGGCGGCGAGCTCGTCGACCGGCACCTCGATCCGGGCCAGGTCGCCGTAGTGGCGCACCCGGAGCTGGCGGAGACCGAGGGCCCGCAGGCCCGACTCGGCGGCGGCCACCTCCTCGAGCACGGTGAGCGTGACCGGGGTGCCGTACGGGACGCGGGACGCGAGGCAGGCGGCGGCCGGCTTGTCCCAGGTGCGCAGGCCGAGCGCCTGCGAGGCCGCCCGCACGTCGTCCTTGGTGAAGCCGGCGTCGACCAGGGGGAACGCCGCGCCCCGCTCGGCCGCGGCCCGCTGGCCCGGTCGGTGGTCGCCGAGGTCGTCGACGTTCACGCCCAGCACGACGGTGGCGCCGACCGCGAGGGGGCCGACGACGTCCATCAGCTCGGCCTTGCAGTGGTAGCAGCGCTCGCCGTCGTTGACGCCGTAGGCCGGGTTGGCCAGCTCGTCGGTGCGGACGGCCGTCCAGGTGAGGCCCCACTCGTCGGCGAGGGCCTGGCACTCGTGCTCCTCCTCGGGCGCCAGCGACGGCGACACCGCGGTCACGGCGTGGGCCCGGTCGGGGCCGAGCTCGTCGTGGGCCACCCAGGCGAGGAACGCCGAGTCGGCGCCGCCGCTGAAGGCCACGACCACGCGGTCGAGCTCCTGCAGTCGGGAGCGGAGCACGGCGAGGTCACCCACCCCACCAGTGTGCCCCGACCTACGGTGGTGGCCTGCGGTCGACCCTCGCCCTCGTGCTGGTGGCGGTGCTGGCCGGGTGCGCCAGCGGCGAGGCCCGGACGGTCCCGACCACCATCCCGCCCATCACGGCGAAGGACGGCCGGCTCGGCATCTACATCGGCATCACCACCGACGGCGGCGTGGCCGGCGCCGAGCTGGCGATCGCCGAGATCAACCGGGCGGGGGGCGTCAACGGCCACCCGGTGCGGATCGTCGACCGCGGCCGGGCCGACGTGGTGATCGGCGGAACGACGTCCACCTACCAGGTCGACGAGGTCAAGCCCGTCGCGTTGGACGACGACTTCCTCGACCGCCTGCACCAGGTCGAGCCGACCTTCGAGTCGACCGACGGGGCGGCCTGGAACTACGCCGCCGTCCGCAAGGCCGCCGCCGATGCGAAGGCCGACGAGCTCTAGGACGTCGACTGGCTCACCGGCATCGGCACCAGGGGGTGGAGCGACGCCACGAGCCGCTCCATCGTCGGTTCGTCGGCGAAGGTGGAGAGCACGACCGTGCCGTGCTCGGTCGGGACCCAGACCGCGATGCCGTTCTCCTCGGTGTAGGTGCTGAAGCCGGGGACGTGGTCCATCACCCGCACCTCGCGATGACCCCAGCGCACCGAGCGGGCCAGGCCGATGTCGTAGTCGTAGTCGTAGTCCTCGCAGCCCGGCTCCACCAGGCTCGCCAGCAGCTCGTCGGCCGTGGTCCACGGTTCGGCCCCGTACAGGGTGTAGGTCACGGTCGCCGAGTCGCACCCCTCCTCGTCGTCGTAGGTCCCGATCGCCGAGCGGACGGCCTCCCATCCCCCGGGCAGGTCCGGCACCTGGACCGGGCCGAGGCGGAAGGCGTCGAGGGCCGGCTCGTCGACCATCGGGGTGAGGTCGACGTCGCGGCCGGGCACCTCGATGGCGAACGTGTCGCCCCAGTCGCGGACGATGACCTCGGACCCGCCGATCGAGAGCTGCCGCGGCGCTCCGTCGCTCCCGACGCGGAGCGTCACCCCCCGGCCATCGGCCGAGGTGGCCCGGAAGGTCAGCGGTCCGGTCCGGACCGCGCCGCGCAGGCCGGCGATGACGGACCACAGGCCGGTGGGGCCGCCGATGTGGGCGAGGGCGCTGTCGCCGGCGAGCAACGGGATCGCCGCCGGCACCTCGTGCCAGTTGCGCTCCGAGAGCGCCGCGTCGTCGCCGGCCTGGCGCCGGTGCACGGACCCGCCGTCGACGACGGTCTCCACGACGTGGTCGCCGAGGTCCTCGACGACCCGCACGGTCGCCGGCCCGTCGACCGTCGCTTCGACGGTCGAGCCGCCCCGCACGGCCGCCGACATCCGGGCCGCCCGGTGGGCGACCACGAAGCGCTGGACGTCGGCGAAGCGGACGACGAGGGGCGCCG
>JAODBP010000091.1 GCA_025464025.1 Actinomycetes bacterium
AGCGAAGCGAACACCTTGCGCATGGCACTTCCTCCTGTCGGTGGGTGGTTGTCTGCCACGTCCACGAACGGGATCGACGGAATCGACAGGAGGTGCTCGAAAGGTGGAAAGGCAAAGGACGCAACCATGGGGGCGACCGGGTGCCGCCGGCCCGCTGCGGGGGCGATTGCCGTTCTCTGGCCCAAACGGTGCGGATTCCGCACCGTTTGGGCCCCAGAACCGGATTCGCAGGGCGCACCGACGTGAGGCACGCAGGCCTCGCCCCCGTGGTTGCGTCCTTCGTACTTGGGGCGATGCCCGCAGCCACCCTGACGAACGTGGATGGGATCTACAGCTAGCTAACGTGACATGACCACCGACGAGGACCGGGAGCCGGGAGTGCAGGTGGTGCAGACCCCGACGCCGGAGAGCACCGCGGTGCGCGTCGCCCTGTGGCGGGCGTTGCACGTCCGGTTCGACGCGCCGCCCCACGCGCTCGTCGACGAGATCGGCCTGCGCCTGGCCGGGGCCGATGATGACTGGCCGAGCCGCCCGGACATGGACCCGGCCCGGGCCGGCGCCAACCGGGCGGGCATCGTGGCCCGCTCCCGGTTCGTCGAGGACCTGGTCGCCGAGCAGGCCGACCGCGGCGTCGGCCAGTACGTCCTCCTGGGTGCCGGCCTCGACACGTTCGCCCAGCGCCAGCCCGAGCTCGCGTCCCGGCTCCGGGTGTTCGAGGTCGACCAGCCCGGCCCCCAGGCCTGGAAGCGCCAGCGCCTCGTCGAGCTCGGGTTCGGCATCCCGGCCTGGCTGCGGCTGGTCCCGGTCGACTTCGAGGCGGAGGGGTCGTGGTCGACGTCGCTGGCCGCCGCCGGCTTCGACGCCGACCGGCCGGCCGTCGTGGCCTCGACCGGCGTCAGCCTCTACCTCACAAAGGCGGCGAACGAGGCCACCCTGCGCCAGGTGGCGTCGCTCGCCGCCGGCACCACGTTCGTCATGACGTTCCTCCCACCGCTCGACCTCCTCGACGAGGGCGAGCGCATCGGGCGCCAGGCCGCCGAGGCCGGCGCCCGGGCCTCGGGCACGCCGTTCATCAGCTTCTACGACCCGGCCGAGATGCTCGACCTGGCCCGCGCCGCCGGCTTCGGGACGGTCGAGCACGTCTCCGGCCGGGCCCTCACCCAGCGCTACTTCGCCGGCCGCGACGACGCCCTGGCCACCATCCGCGGCGAGGAGCTCCTGGTCGCGACGGTCTGACCCTTCGGGTCGGCGGCCCGGACGATGGCCTCGACGACCGCGAGGACGCCACCGGCGGGCGCCCCGCGGGTGGCGAGGAGGATCGTCCGGGTGACGCCGACCGGCGCCCGCGCGACGGTCACCGACGTCCCGACGTCGACCAGGACCAGGTCGGGGACGATGGTGGCGCCGTGACCGGCGGCGACGAGCTGGAGGAGCAGGCGGTTGTCGGTGACGTCACCGCTCACCTCGGCGTCGATCCCGACCGTCCGGAGCACCTCACGGGTCGCCGCCTCGCACCGCGTCCCCGTCCCGTTGACCAGCCAGGGCAGGCCCTCCAGGTCGGCGATCGTCGTCCTCGCCGGGAGCGACGGCGGCAGCACGAGCCGGAGCTCGTCGGTGCAGGCCGGCGTGTACGTCAACCGGGGGTCACGCCGGGACTGGTCACCCGGGTACTCCTGGATGATGGCGATGTCGACACCACCGAGCCGGAGCTCCCGCAGCGCCTCGGTGTCCTCGGCTTCGACGACCACCACCGAGGCCTCCGCGGCCAGGTCGGCGAGGTGGGGGACGAGCAAGGCCGCGATCGGCGAGGCCAGCCCGGCGACGGTGACCCGAGGTCGGGGCGGCGTGGTGTGGACGACCTCCCCCGCCCGCGCCGCCAGGTCGAGCAGCTCGTGGGCGACCGGCAGCAGCGCCTCACCCGCGGGCGTCAGGGCGAGGAGGCCACCGACGCGATCGAACAGCAGCACGTCGAGGCCGCGCTCGAGCTTGGCCACGTGCTGGGAGACGGCCGGCGCCGTGTAGCCGAGGGCCGCGGCGGCCGCGGCGACCGTGCCGCGCTCGGCCACCTCCCGGAACGAGCGGAGCTGCGTGAGGTCGAGCATCGAAACAAAACGTTAGTGCTGCCGTTCCCATCGTGAACTTTCCATGAGCCCCGTCGTCGCCGATCATCGCCGGGTGACGGATCTTCGCGGGCTCTGGGTGCCGATCATCACGCCCCTGGCGCCGGGCGGCGAGGTCGACTGGGTCGCCCTCGACCGGCTGGCCCGGCGGTTGCTGGTCGACGGTTGCGCCGGGCTGGTCGCCCTCGGCACGACGGGCGAGCCGGCGACGCTCGACCCGGCCGAGCGACAACGAGTGATCGAAGCCTGCGCCCGCGCCTGCGCCGAGGCAGACCGGCCGCTCATGGTCGGGGTCGGGTCGAACTGCACCCGCTCGACGATCGAGGAGGCCGGCCACGTCGAGGCCCTCGTCGGCCCCGCCGCCCTCCTCGTCGTCGTGCCGTACTACACCCGCCCGTCCGAGGCCGCGATCGTGGCGCACTTCCGTGCGATCGCCGACGCCGTGGCCACGCCGCTGGTCGTCTACAACATCCCCCACCGCACCGGCCGGGGGCTCAGCGCCGGAGCGATCCTCGAGCTGGCCGAGCTGCCCCAGGTCATCGGCCTGAAGCAGTCGGTGCAGGCCCTGGACCGCGACACGCTGGAGATCCTCCGCCGGCGGCCGGACCACTTCCAGGTCCTCGCCGGCGACGACGCCTACATCGCACCGACCGTGCTCATGGGTGGTGCCGGGGCGATCGCCGCCGCGGCCCACGTCTGCACGCCGATGTTCGTCGCCCTGATCGACGCCGCCCTCGCGGGCGACGGCCGTGCGGCGGCCGCCCTGGCCCACTCGTTGCTCCCGGTGATCGATGCCGGCTTCGCCGATCCGAACCCGGCGGGCTGGAAGGCGGCGCTGCACGGGTTGGGCGAGATCCGCAGCGCCGCGCTCCGGCCGCCGATGACCTCGGCGTCGGCCGAGACGACCGCAGCCGTGCTCGGCGCCATCGCCGCGGTCGACGCCTGAGGATCGGCAGAACTTTTCTCGGGTTCCGGTGTCGATTCCGGTCGAGCCGTTCGTGGATGGGGTGAGCGGCGCAGGGAGCGTCGCCGAAAGGAGCCCACCATGTCCGCCACCGCCACCGCCATCGGCACGACCCGCTCGACCACCACGCTCCGCCGCACCACCGTCGTCGCCGGCCTCGGCGCCGCCGCCGTCGTCACCGCCGCTGCCGCGGCCGTCCACGCCGCCGGCGTCTCGTTCGAGATCGACGGCGAGATGATCCCGCTCGTGGGCTTCGCCCAGATGACCTTCCTCGGCGCCGTCATCGGCGGCGTCCTGCTGGCCGTGCTCAACCGTCGCAGTGCCACGCCCCGCCACCGCTTCCTCCAGGCCACCGTCGCCCTGACCGCGGCCTCGTGCATCCCGTCCGTCGCCCTGCCCCAGGACGCCGGCACCAAGCTGTCGCTCGTCGCGCTGCACGTCCTGGCCGCGATCATCGTGGTGCCGGTCCTCGCCCGCCACGCCGCCGGCTGACCGTCCGACCTCGAACGAAGGAACCTCCGATGCCTCAGTACATGCTGGCCATCTGCCACGACGAGCCCTACCAGGACCTCGACTTCACCGACCCGGACATCCAGCGCATGGTCGCCCAGGTCGGCGCCTTCAACGAGAAGCTCCAGGCCGAGGGTGCCTGGGTCTTCGGCGCCGGCCTCCGCCCGGTCTCGACCGCCACGGTCGTCCGCTCGAACGGCGGCGACATCTCGATGACCGACGGCCCCTTCGCCGAGACGAAGGAGCACATCGGCGGCTTCTACGTCATCGAGGCCGCCGATCTCGACGCCGCCCTCGACTGGGCCGCCCAGGCGGCCGCGGTCTGCGGCGGGTTCCCCATCGAGGTCCGCCCCTGCGAAGGTGGCTGACGACCTGGCCGAGGTCTTCCGACGGGAGGCCGGCCGCTGCACCGCCACCCTGATCCGCGTCCTCGGCGACATCGACCTCGCCGAGGACGCGGTCGCGGAGGCGTTCGCCATCGCGGCGCAGCAGTGGCCGGAGAAGGGCGTGCCGCCGAACCCGGGCGGCTGGATCACCACGACGG
>JAODBP010000092.1 GCA_025464025.1 Actinomycetes bacterium
AGCGAAGCGAACACCTTGCGCATGGCACTTCCTCCTGTCGGTGGGTGGTTGTCTGCCACGTCCACGAACGGGATCGACGGAATCGACAGGAGGTGCTCGAAAGGTGGAAAGGCAAAGGACGCAACCAAGGGGGCGACCGGGTGCCCCCGACCTCGGTGGGCCGTTCCAGCCTTCTAGTCACGTCGACGTCGTCATAGCGACGTTTTCGTGACTAGAAGCAGGTGGGGACGCCGCACCGAGGTGAGGCACGCAGCCGTCGGCCCCGTTGGTTGCGTCCTTCGTACTTGGGGCGATGCCCGCAGCCACCCTGACGAACGTGGATGGGCTTTACCTCTAGCTGTAGAGCCGTAGTCGCCGAATTGTGTCGAGGTTGGGTCAGTTCTCGTAAAGGTGGCGGGCGTCACGGGCCGACACCATGAACGTGAGACGGCCGCTCCTCGTGTACGGCGGCCTGGCCCTCGTCCTGGGGACGGTCGACCTCGCCCTCCCCGCCCATGGCCGCGGCGTGCCGCTCGTCGCCCTCGCCGTGGTGCTGGGCCTCGGCATCCGAGAGGGCATCCGCGCCCACCGTCCGCAGTCCCGGGCGCCGTGGTTCCTCCTGCTCGGCACCGTCGTGCTGGCCGACGTCGGCGTGGCCATCCACGCGGCCGTGGGCCACAGCGAGCTCAACATGCCCATGGCGTCCGACGCCATGGTGGTCGCCGCCCTCGTCGGCTGGGGTGGGGCGTCGGCCCTGTTCGTGCGGGCCCGGTCCCGGGTGCTCGACCGCTACCAGCTCCTCGACCTCGGCATCATCCTCGTCAGCGCCACCGTCGCCCTGAAGCGGCTGGTGCTCGACCCGAGCATGGCGGCCCACCCGCCCCAGGGGATGTCGCCGTCGCTGGCGATGTCGATGGTGCTGCTCGAGGTGGTCGCCCTCGTGCTGTTCGTGCGCTTCGTCACGCTGAAGGGCCCCCACCCCGTCGCCATGTGGCTCGTGCTCTCGTCGCTCGGCACCAGCCTCCTGAGCAGCGTGTTCTCCAACCTCCTCTCGCCGGAGACCGGCCTGCACCTCGGCCTCTACCTGAGCGGCACGGCGACCATGCTCGGCGCCCTGCACCCGACGATGGCGCAGCTCACCGAGCCGTCGCCGGGCACCGAGCCCACGTTCGGGCCGGTGCGAGCCGCCCTGCTCGGCGTCGCCGTCCTCCTCCCGCCGGTGACCGCCGCCTTGGTCCACGCCCGGACCGACGACCTGCCGATCCTCTGGTTCCTGACCCCCACGTTCGTGGTCACCACGCTCGTGCTGCTCCGGCTGCGGCTCCAGTTCGCCCACGAGCGCCAGGCCCAGGCCGAGCTGGCGGCCAGCCGGGCCCAGTTCCGCGCCCTGATCCACGGCATCAGCGACGTCATCGTCCTGCTCGGGCGGAACGACCGGGTCCTGTACGCCTCGGCGTCATCGGCCACCACGCTGGGCCAGGACAACGACCTCCTCGTCGGACGCCTCGTCGGCGAGCTCGTCCACCCCGACGACGCCGCGCTCGCCGCGTCCATCGCGGCTGCCGTACGGGACTCGAACGCGTCGGCCACCGTCCAGGTGCGCGCCGCCGTCGGCCACGAGCTCCGCACGTTCGAGGCCACGTTCACCGGCCGGGTCGACGACCCCAACATCCGTGGCGTGATCCTCGTGCTCCACGACGTCACCGAGCGCCAGCGGCTCGAGGCCCGCCTCCGCCACCAGGCCCTGCACGACGGCCTCACCGGTCTCCCCAACCGGGTGCTGCTCACCGATCGGGTCGCCGAGGCGCTCCAGGGGGACGACGAGGTGGGCGTCCTGTTCGTCGACCTCGACGACTTCAAGGCCGTGAACGACGGCCTCGGCCACGAGCTCGGCGACCGCCTGCTGCGGGCCGTCGGCGCGCGCCTCGTCGGCGCCGTGCGGGACCAGGACCTGGTCGCCCGCCTCGGCGGCGACGAGTTCGCCGTCCTCGTCGGCGGCGACGGGGCCGTCGAGGTCGCGACCCGCCTGCTCGACGCCCTGGTCGAGCCGTTCGAGCTTTCCGGCCACCGCATCACCGTCAGCGCCAGCATCGGCGTCGCCTCGGGGGCCTGCGCCGTGGAGGACCTGCTCCGCAACGCCGACGTGGCCATGTACCGGGCCAAGGCCGACGGGAAGGGCTCGCTCGCCGTCTTCGAGCGGGGCATGCAGGAGCGGGCCAGCGAGCGGTTGCTGGTGCAGCTCGAGCTGGCCGACGCCCTCGAGCGGGACCAGCTCCGCATCGTCTACCAGCCGATCTACCAGCTCTCGACTGGGCGCCTGACCGGCGCCGAGGCCCTGCTGCGGTGGGACCACCCCGAGCGGGGGCTGCTCGGACCCGACCGGTTCATCCAGGTGGCCGAGGAGACGGGGCAGATCGTCGCCATCGGCGAGTGGGTGCTGGCCGAGGCGTGCCGGCAGGCCGCCGGGTGGCCCGGCGACGTGCACGTGGCCGTGAACCTGTCCGCCCGCCAGCTCGAGAGCGACGCCATCGTCGAGCACGTGCTGGGCGCCCTCGCCGGCTCCGGCGTGGCACCGAGCCGGCTGGTGCTGGAGATCACCGAGACCATGCTCGCCCGCGACATCGACGCCACCGCCGCCCACCTCTCCCGGCTGACGAGCCTCGGCGTCCGGATCGCCATCGACGACTTCGGGACCGGCTACAGCTCGCTGAGCACGCTCAGCCGCTTCCCGGTCGACGTGCTCAAGATCGACCGCTCGTTCATCGCGTCGATGCTGGCCAACCCGGATGCCAGCGCCCTCGTGCACGTGCTGGTCGAGATGGG
>JAODBP010000009.1 GCA_025464025.1 Actinomycetes bacterium
CGAGCGCGGCGTGGGCCTTGCGGGCCGGCACGAAGTCGGCCTCGACACCGAGGTGCACTCGGACCTGGCCGTCCTCGAACCAGCAGCCTCCCCGCTTGGCCAGCTCGGCCGGCTTCGGCACCTGCGGGATGCCGAGCACGCCCTCGTAGAACGCCACCGCCTCGGCCTCGCGGCCGATCGGCATGGCGAGCTGCACGTGGTCGAGTCGGACGACGCGCATCACGCAGCTCAGTACGACTTCGGGAGGCCGAGCGACGTGGTCGAGATGAAGTTGAGGACCATCTCGCGGCTGACCGGGGCGATGCGCAGCAGGCGCATCATCCCCCACAGGTCGGCGATGCCGTACTCCGACGCCATGCCGTTCCCGCCGTGGGCCTGGATGGCCGCGTCGAGGGCGTGGAGGCCGGCTTCGGCCGCCGCGTACTTGGCCATGTTCGCCGCCTCGCCCGCCGCCTTCCGGCCTGTCGAATCCGTTCCAGGGTCGTGGTCGTGGAGCCAGGCCGCCTTGGCCGTCATCAGCCGGGCCAGCTCGACCTCGATCTTGGCCTGGGCCAGCGGGTGGGCGACGCCCTGGTGCGACCCGATCGGCACACCCCACACCTGCCGGTCGCGGGCGTAGGCCGAGGCCCGCTCGAGGGCGTAGCGGGCGATGCCGTTGGCGATGGTGGCCCCGGTGATGCGCTCGGGGTTGAGGCCGAAGAACACCTGGCGCAGGCCGTCGCCCTCGTCGCCGATGAGCCGATCGACCGGCACCTGCACGTCGTCGAAGAACAACGTGTACTGCTTCTCCGGCGCCTTGATCTCGACGGGGATGAGCTGGCGCTCGAGCCCTGGCGCGTCGGTGTCGATCACCAGCAGCGATAGCTCGGCGTGGCCGGTCGAGGTGTCGGTGCCGGTGCGCACGACGGTGAGCACGCGGGGCGCCTCGTCGACGCCCGAGATGTAGGTCTTGGTGCCGTTGACCCGGTAGACGTCGCCGTCGCGCTTGGCCGTCGTCGACACGTTGTGGCTGTTCGACCCGGCGTCGGGCTCGGTGATGGCGAACACCATCTTCTCGGTGCCGGCCAGGCCGGGCAGCCACTCCTGCTTCTGCGCCTCGGTGCCGAACCGGTTGATGACCTCGGCGCTGATGGCCGCCGACACGAGGATCAGCAGCAGGGGGCAGCCGGCGGCGGCGACCTCCTCGCACACGATGGCCAGCTCGCTGATGCCACCGCCCCCACCGCCGTACGCCTCGGGCAGGTGGACGCCGAGGAAGCCGAGCTCGCCCAGGGCGTCCCACAGCTCGTCGGTGCGACCGTCCGTGCGGGCCTTCTCCTGGAAGTACTCGTGCCCGAAGCCCCGGGCCACCTTGGCGACCGAGTCGCGGAGGAGGGCGTGCTCCTCGCTCTCGCTGAAGTCCATCGCCGGATGCTAGCGGTCGTTCACAACCCACGAACGGGCCGCCGACTGCTAGCAACGTCGCGGTGCACGGGGGGACGGAGGGCGGGAAGACGTTCGCGTCGCTCGCCTACCCCGAGTACCGCCGGCTCTGGATCAGCGGCCTGATCGTGTTCATGGCCGTGAACGCCCAGGGCATCGCCCGCGGCTGGCTGGCCAAGGAGATCACCGGCACCAACGCCGGTCTCGGCGGCGTGCTCCTCGGCTTCGGCCTGGCCATGCTCATCGCCACGCCGGTCGGCGGCGTGCTGGCCGATCGGCTCAACAAGCGCACGCTGATCTTCCTCGCCCACGTGCTGCTGGCCATCTCGTCGCTCTGGATCGGCCTGGCCATCGTGTTCGACGTCGTCGCCTACTGGATGCTCATCGCCTCGGGCGCCGTCCAGGCCGTCGCCTTCGGCCTGTACGGACCGGCCCGCATGGCGTTCATCGCCGAGCTGGTCGAGGGCGACAACATGAACAACGCCATCGTGCTGGGCCAGATGAGCTCGGAAGCCATGCGCATCGTCGGCCCGACGACCGCCGGCATGGCCATCGGCGCCGCGGCGTGGGGCACCCAAGCCGTCTTCCTCGTGTGTGCCGGCCTGTGCGGGCTGGCGACCGTCCTCGGCCTGTTCCTCCCGCTCGGCGCGCCGAACGGCGATCGACCCGACCGCACCCCGCTGGCCGAGATGCGCGACGGCATCAG
Organism: Actinomycetes bacterium; assembly: GCA_025464025.1. The sequence continues at coordinate 2,129 of JAODBP010000009.1, forward strand.
CTACGTCCGCCACCGGGCCGACCTCAGCCTGCTCATGGCCTGCTCGCTCGGCGTGATCATGCTCGCCTACCCCTACCTCGCCTTCCTGCCGACGCTGGCCGACGACGTGTTCCACAACGGCTCGTCGGGCTACGGCATCCTCTCGGCCTGCTCGGCCGTCGGCGCCGTGTCGGCCGGCCTCTTCACCGCCGGGAGGGGCGGCCGGCTCGAGCCGTGGCGGATGGCGACGATCGCCGGCGTGGGCTTCGGCGTCGGCCTCATCTGCCTCTCGATCGCCCCGCTGTTCGCCGTCGCCATGGTGATCCTCGCCTTCGTCGGCGGCTCGTCGCTCACCTTCGAGACGACCACGCAGTCGCTCCTCCTCAGCCTCAGCGACTTCGAGTATCACGGCCGCATCCAGTCGATCGTGATGCTCGGCTACAGCGGCTTCGGCATCGTCGCCCTGCCCCTCGGCATCTGCGCCGACGCCTTCGGCCTGCGCCCGACGCTCGCCGGCATGGGCGTCGCCGTCCTCGTGATCATCGCCGTGTTCACCAGCCGCCGGCAGCAGATCGTCGAGCGCGAGCTCCTGCTCGACCTGGGCTAAGCAGGCATCCAGGACCCACCGAGGAGGGCCATGCCGACCGAGGACGCCATCGATGCTGCCGAGGAGCGGGCCGCCATGCGGGCGTTCCTCCAGCGCTGCGAGGTCCGGCTCTCGACGATCCACCGGGTGGCGACGGCCCTGCTGTCGGGCGCGGGGATCCTGGTGCTCCTCCCCTACGTCCAGCGCGACGCGGTCGTGTCGGTGCTCCGAGCCCTGCTGCACGGGCCGCTCAGCGCCTCCCGCCTGCTGCTGGCGGCCGCCGTCGTCGACTCGATCGCCCTGGCCCTGACGCTGCTGTGGCTCGTCATCCAGCAGCTCACCCGGTTCTACTTCCACGCCAACCACATCCGCCTGGACGGGACCGAGACCTTCACCCCGCGGTTCACCCTCACCGGCATCCGCCTGCCCCTCGACGAGCTCGGCCCCGAGGCCACCGCGGAGTACGAGGCGCTGCGCGGCGCCGCCCCGAACGTCGAGCTCCTCGTCCCGTCGAACAAGCGCGGGCGCGAGCGGATCGACCGGCAGCTCAGCGCCTACCCCGCGCTGCGGTCGACCCACGAGCGATCCGACGGCGACCGCGTCGATGCCCTGCTCGAGCTGGCGGCGGCCCGCCGGCGCCCCCTCATCGAGGAGGTCGTGAAGATCGAGCACGGCATGGCCCGCCACATGCTGCGGCTCCAGGTGGTCGTGCTCCGGTACGTGAAGGCGCTGCTGGTCGTCGTGATCACCGTCCCGGCCAGCTTCGTGGCCGCCACCGCGGCCAGCGACCCCGCCGGCCTGAGCGTGCCCGACCAACGCTGGATCGCGCTGACCATGGCGCTCTGGGCGCCGATCACGATCCTCGTGGTCACCTCGCCGGTCCGCTGGATCGAAGGGCTGCTGCGGGCCGAAGGGGCCGTGGCCTCGACGGTGCGCGACGACCCCGAGCTGACCCGGGTCGAGGACCTGGCCGCCTACATGGCGCTTGGCGGGTGGGTCGCCGCCTTCGCCGGCCTGCTCGTGCTCCTCGTCCACCACCCCGTCACCGGCGGCGCTGCGGTGGGATGCACCGCGGGGGCGCTCGGCTCGGTCGCCCTCCTCGCCGCCGCCCTCTGGCGCTGGCGGGGGCCGTCGTGAGCTAGCTGCCCGACTCCCACTCGACCCCGGGGAGGGTGGCGGCCCAGATCTCGGCCAGCCGGCCGTCCTCGATCCGGTGGATCACCATCCACGTCATCGTCGAGCCCTCGATGTGCTCGATGTTGAGGCCCCGGCTCGTGGCCCTCGACCACACCTTGTCGCCGGCCACGACCTCGTCGTCGATGGTCGTGACGGCACCCCGGAGGATGCGCTGGGTCTGCACCAGCTTCTGCTTGTACTCCTCGTGCGACAGGCGCTCGGTGCCCAGGCCGGTGTGCCGGGTGTAGGGGTCGGTGCAGAGCTCGTCGACGATGCTGAGGTCGCCCTCGCGCCAGATGCCGTCCCACCACCGACGGACCAGCGCCCGTGCATCGTCGTCGCCCACGGCGCGGGAGCATACGGCCCACGTATGGTCCCGACCCTGTGATCGTCGACAGCCACACCCACGTCATGTCCACCGACACCGACCGGTACCCGACCCGGTCCGACCTGGGCTACTGGTTCCACGGGGCCGGCGACGTCGCTTCGCTCCTCGCCGCCATGGACGACGCCGACGTCGACCAGGCCGTGCTCGTGCAGTTCGTGGGCGGCTACGGCTACGACTGCACCTACGCCGCCGACGCCGTGGCCGCCGGCGACGGCCGCCTCCGCCTCTGCGTGGCCGTCGACATGTACGGGGCCGACCCGGCCGCCGACCTGCGCGCCCTCGCCACGTCCGCCTCGCCCCAGGTCGTCCGGGTGTTCGGGGTCGGCGCCGACGATCCGGTGTGGCTCACGGACGGCCGGGCGGCCGCCGTGTGGGCCGCGGCGGCGGAGACCGGCATCGGCATCGTGGCCACCCTCTGGGATCGCGACCTCCACCACCTCCGCCCCCTCGTCGAGGCCCACCCCGCGGTCACCGTGGCCGTCGACCACTGCGGCTTCGTCGACTTCTCGGGCGACGTCTCCCCGCTCCTCGACCTGGCCGACCTGCCCGCCGTGCACGTGAAGATCTCGTCCCACGTCCTCGGCCCGCTCGAGGAGCCGGCCGTCGCCGTCGACCTGCTCGCCGACCGGTTCGGTGCCGATCGCCTCGTCTGGGGCTCCGACTACCCCCAGACCGAGGGCACCTACGCCGGCATGGTCGAGCTGGCCCGGCGCGCCGCCCGCCACCTCGGGGAAGGCGAAAGAGACGACTTCCTGGGCGGTACCGCCCGACGCCTCTGGTTCGGGTGATCGCGGACAGGAGGGGAGTCACTTCGCTTACCGGGCGGATTCGGTGGCAAGCTTCTGCCGTGGCCCACCACGACCTGGTCGACGTCTCCGTGTCGGTCGAGGGCGGGGCGCGCCAGTACGTCGGTCGCTGCCGCTGCGGCTGGGAGAGCCCGGCCTGCGCCACCGCCGTGCACGCCCTGGCCCTGGTCGAGGACCACGGCGCCCGGTCCCGCCTCCGCTCGCGGCGCCGCCCCGACCGCAGCGATGCCACCGCCCGCCCCGGGTCGGAGCGCACGCCCGGCTAGAGCGCCCGGGCCCCCGCTCGCTGGTGAGGAGGACGGCGATCTCGCCCTCGGCATCGCTCGACCAGGCCGCCAGCCGGTCCCGCACGAACTCGCGGGCGAACGAGGCGCTGGCCGGCGTCACATCGAGCTCGGTGCGGGCCTCGGAGGCCATCGCCGCGGCGCCCACGCCGCCTGGCTACCCCCCGTTGCGGACCCGGTAGGGTCCGCCGAGATGGCACCCCGACGGGAGCGGCTCGCAGCGCTCGGTCGACGGACGCGCCAGGTGGTCGTCCTCGCCGCCCTCACCGGCGTCCTGACCGGCGGCACCGTCGCCCTCTTCGACTGGGCGGTCAAGGGCCAGATGCTCGACCGCCTCCTCGACGCCCCCCGCGCCGTCCAGGTCGGTGCGCCCCTCGTCGGGCTCCTGCTGGCCGCCGCCATCCTGCGCTGGATGGGCGGCGGCTCCCCGTCGACCGCGGACGAGTACATCCAGAACTTCCACGACCAGGGCCGCCGCCTCCCCCTGCGACCGGTGCCGGCCCGGCTCCTGGCCAGCGCCGCCACGCTCGGCTTCGGCGGCGCCATGGGCTTCGAGGGCCCGTCGATCTACCTCGGCGCGGCGATCGGCTCGGGCCTCCAGGCCCGCCTGTCGCGGTTCTTCTCCCGGGAGGACGCCAAGGTCCTGCTCGTCTGCGGCGCAGCGGCGGGCGTGGCCGCGATCTTCAAGGCGCCGGCCACCGGCCTGGTGTTCGCGCTCGAAGTGCCGTACCAGGAGGATGTCGCCCGGCGGATGCTGCTGCCGGCCGGCATCGCCGCCGCCGTCTCCTACGTGACCTTCGTGAGCTTCGCCGGCACGGCACCCCTGCTGGCGGTGAAGGGCACGCCGCCGTTCGACCTCCGTGACCTGGGCGGCGCCGCCCTGCTCGGCCTCACCTGCGGCGTCGGCGCCCGGCTCTACACCCAGGCCGTCGTGCGGGCCAAGCGGTGGTCGGCCGGCCAGCCGCCGTTCCTCCGGGCCGCGCTGGCCGGCACCGGGCTCGCCGGGCTCGCCGTCACCTCGTTCGCCGTGTTCGACCGCGGCCTCACGCTCGGGGCCGGCTACGACAACCTCGAGTGGGCGTTCGACCCGAAGCGGTCGATCGCCCTCGTGCTGCTCCTCCTCGCCATGCGCACGATGGCGACGATGCTCACCGTGGCCGGCGGCGGGGCCGGCGGGCTGTTCATCCCGCTCGTCGTCGAGGGTGCCCTCATCGGGCGGGTCATGGGCGGCCTGTTCCGCACGGCGTCGTCGGGCAGCAACTTCTTCCCGCTCGTCGGCGTGTCGGCGTTCCTCGGCGCCGGCTACCGGGTGCCCCTGGCCGGGGTGATGTTCGCCGCCGAAGCCACTGGCCGGCCCGGCTTCATCGTCCCCGGGGTGATCGCCTCGATGGTTGCCCAGCTGTTCATGGGCCGGTCGTCGGCATCGCCGTACCAGGTGGCCCGTCGAGCCGGGCACCTCGAACGGCGCTTCGTGCTCCCCCTCCGCACCGCGCTGGTCACCGACGGGCCGACGGTCCCGCCCGACACCACCGTCGAGGAGTTCGTCTGGCAGCACCTCCTCGGGAAGCGCCAGTTGGCCGTGCCCGTGGTCGACGGGGCCCGCTACCTCGGGGTCATGCGGATCGACGAGGCCATGTCCGTCGACCGGGAGACCTGGCCGGGCACGACCGTGCGTCAGACCATGCGGACCGACTTCCCCACCATCGGCCCCGACGCCCTCCTGCACGACGCCCTCGTCGTCATGGAGGAAGCCGACGTCGACCTGCTGCCGGTGGTCGAGGGTGAGACCTTCGTCGGCGTGGTGACGACCGACGAGATCCTCAGCCTGGACGAGATCCTGGGTCGGGCCGAAGGCGAGACCTGATCGCCGGAGACGGGGTCGAGGTATCGCCCCGTCAACGACGCTAAAGACAAGGACGCAACCACCGGGGCGGCGGTGTGGCGCAACCCGGCGAGATCGGCTGTGGTGCCGAGTCCACCGCCCGCGGCCAGGGCAAGCAGAGCCCCCACTGATGGCACCATGGTGGCGATGCGAGGCCGAAGCAATCCGCCTGTCGCTCGACTCGAGCGGGCCGCCCGGAGCGTCGGGCTCATGGGGTGCATCGTGCTCGCCCTCTTCGGGTGGCGCTGGTTCGTCGTCCCGAGCCTCGCGGCACTGGCGCTTTGGGCCGCGCACGGCGTGAACGTCGTCGCCAACGACCCCGAGCGGGGCTAAACCGGGAGGGTTGTGTGCACTTCACCTCGACATGCGAGGTCAACTGCACACAACGCTGGATTCGCTGGCCGCACCGACGGGCCCGCCGCACCCATCGCCCCCTTTCATTGCGTCCTTGTCCTTCCACCCTGACGCGAAGGCCCGATCCCTACAGGCGAGACCTGATCGCCGTGGCCAGGCGGTCGGCGGCCGGCGGGTGGAGGCCGAGGAAGAGGAACGGCTCGACCAGCTCGAGCTCCATCACCTTGCCGCCGGCCAGGTCGACGCGGGCGTAGAGGGGCACCTCGCCGAACCGGTCGGTGACGTGGGCGACCAGCGCCTCGGCGGTCGCTCGCTCCTCGTCGGTGGCGACGTCGAGGGACTCGCCCACCTCGCGCTCCCACGGCCGCTCCTCCACCCCTCGACCCCGGGCCAGGAGCGGCCCGACCCGGACCGCGTGGCTGAGCTCGCCGTCGACGAACACGACCTTCAGCTCACCCGGATCGTCGACCTCGGGCACGTAGGCCTGGACCATCGCCACCCGCCCGGCGGCGTGGAGTCGCTCGACGTGGGCCCGGGCGACGTCCACCTCGTGGGGCTGGTAGCGGGCCGTCTCCCGCCCGCCGGCCGACACCTCGGGCTTGACCACGAAGTCGCCGCTCGGCGGCTCCCACCCGTGGCCCGGACCGACCCAGGCCGTCGCCACCACCGGGACGGGCAGCTCGATCAGGTGCCGCTTGTCGAGGTTCCACCGCAGCATGGCCGGCGGGTTCAGCAGCTGCGGCACCGAGTCGACCCAGGCCAGGAACGCGTCGGGACGCTCGACGCAGTCCCAGGTGCTGCGCACCACCACGAGGTCGTAGGCCGACCAGTCGACCCCCGGGTCGTCCCAGCGCACCTGCTCGACCGGCACGCCAAGGGCGTCGCGCAACCGGGGCCAGTCCGGGTCGGCCCAGGCCCCGGTGGCGATCCCGATCAGAACGCGCCCTCGATCACCTCGAGCTGGTCGTCGAGCACCGCGGCCACGTCGAAGCGGATCTCGACCGGGCGCACCTTCGAGTCCTCGATCCAACGGGCGGCCAGGTGGCGGATCCGCTGGCGCTTGTCGTGGGTGACGGCCTCCTGGGGCGCCCCGAACAGGAGCGTGCTCCTGGACTTCACCTCCACGAAGGCGAAGGTGGGCCCCCGCCGGACGATGAGGTCGAGCTCGCCGTTGCGGCACCGCCAGTTGCGAGCCACGATCTCCCAGCCCTGGGAGAGGTACCAGGCGGCGGCGACGTCCTCGCCGGCGATGCCCTTCTTGCGACGGTCCTGCGACACGCCTAGATCTCCTTCTTGGGGAGCTCCTCGATGTTCACGTCCTTGAACGTGACGACCCGGACCGCCGAGACGAAGCGGCTCTGCCGGTACATGTCCCACACCCAGGCGTCGCTCAGCTTCAGCTCGACCCAGCTCCGGCCGCCCTCTTCGTGGACGATCTGCTCCACGTTGTTGGCGAGGTAGAAGCGCCGTTCCGTCTCCACCACGTAGGTGAACATCGGGCAGACGTCCTTGTACTCCTTGTAGAGCTGGAGCTCGATCTCGGCTTCGTAGCGCTCGACATCCTCGGTGCCCACCGGAGCAGCCTAGGAGGTGCGGCTAGAGAAAGGCAGTCCGCCAGGGCGGCCAGACACGGAACATCGCCCGCCCCACCACGGTGTCCTGGTCGACCTGTCCGAACACCCGGCTGTCCGACGAGTTGCCCCGGTTGTCCCCCATCAGCCAGAGGCGGCCGGCGTGGATCTTCTCCGGGCCGAAGTCCGACGTGACGGTGCCGGGCGGCAGGTACGGCTCGACCAGGCGGCGGCCGTCGACGAACACGGCGCCGTCCTTGCCCTGCACGGTCTCGCCGGGCAGGCCGACGACCCGCTTGATGTACTCCTCGGGCTTCGGCTCCCGCAGCAGCACCGCCTCCATCACCGTGTGGAGGGCCCGCACCGGCAGCGCCTCGTGGGGCGCCGACGCGCACCCGGCCGCCACCGGGCAGTCGAACACGACCACGTCACCCCGGTTGGGGTCGTGGAGGCGGTAGGCCGTTCGCGACACGACGACGCGGTCGCCGATGTCGAGCTGGGGCTCCATCGAACCCGACGGGATGCGGAACGCCTCGGCCACCGTGGCCCGCAGGGCAACGGCCAGGACGATGGCGGTGACGACCAGGAACGCGGACTCGACGAGGAGTCGTCGGCCGCGCACGGAGCTAGCGGGGAACCCGCTTCTCCTTGATCTTGGCCTTCTTCCCGCGGAGGTCGCGCAGGTAGTAGAGCTTGGCCCGCCGCACGTCGCCCAGGCGATCGACCTCGATCTTCTGGATGATCGGCGAGTGCACGGGGAACGTGCGCTCCACGCCGACGCCGAAGCTCACCTTGCGGACGGTGAAGGTCTCCTGGATGCCCGAGCCCTGGCGGCGGATGACGACGCCCTGGAACAGCTGGGTGCGCTCCCGGTTGCCCTCGACCACGCGCACGTGGACCTTCAGCGTGTCGCCCGGCCCGAAGGCGGGGACGTCGTCGCGCAGGCTGGCGCGGTCGATCAGATCGGTGTTCTTCATGGCGCGAGTGCTCCCTAGCGGTTCCCGGGGGGACGTCTCAGGCTACGGCATGAACCCGTGCTTTTCCAAGAGCACCCGGTCGGCGTCGGTCAGACCGCCCCGCGCGTCGACCAGATCGGGCCGGTCGCGCAGGGTCCGGGCCAGCGCCTGGGCCCGCCGCCAGGCCGCGATCCGGCCGTGATCACCGCTGCGGAGGACGTCCGGGACCTCCCAGCCGCGGTACTCGGCGGGCCGGGTGTAGTGCGGGTACTCGAGCAGGCCGTCGCTGAACGACTCCTCGTCGGCCGAGGTGTCGTTGCCCATCACGCCCGGCACCAGGCGCCCGACGGCCTCGAGCACGACCATGGCGGCCACCTCGCCGCCGGCCAGCACGTAGTCGCCGATCGACAGCTCGCCGTCGACGAGGTGCTCGTGGACCCGGGCGTCGATCCCCTCGTAGCGCCCGCACAGCAGGGAGAAGCCGTCCCCGGCCGCGAGCTCGCGGGCCAGGGCCTGGTCGAGCGTCCGGCCGCCGGGGCCGAGCAGGTAGAGGGGTCGGGGCGGGTCGGCGGCCTCGACGGCGGCGAAGATCGGCTCCGGCATCAGCACCATGCCGGCCCCGCCGCCGAACGGCGAGTCGTCGACCGTGCGGTGCACGTCGGTGGCCTGCGCCCGCAGGTCGTGGACCCGCACGTCGAGCAGGGCCCTCTGTCGGGCCCGGCCGAGCAGGCTGGCGCTGGCGAAGCCCTCGACGAGGTCGGGGAAGATCGTGAAGACGTCGATCCGCATGCCGGCGGCAGCCTCCCACACGTACTGTTAAGGCCAATGTCTTACGCGGGCCAGCCCTTCACCGACTCCGACGACGCCATCGCCAGGCACCTGGAGGACGTGAGCATCCCGACCCTGCTCGTCAGCCTGGTCCACATGACCGGAGACCCGTCGTGGATCCGGGGCGACATCCGGCCGGCGGCGATGATGCTCAACGAGTACCAGGGCTTCCTGACCCCCGAGCAGCAGGCCGAGGTGCGGGCCAAGGCCCTGCCCGCCATCGCCGCGTTCCGGGACGGCGGCTTCGTGCTGCCGCCTCCGCCGAGCAACGAGCTGGTGCGGGAGATGATGGCCTTCCTCGGCAACGAGGAGGTGCCCGACAACTACCTCGAGCTCATGCTCGAGGAGCTCGAGCTGGAGGGCGTCGACGAGCGGGCGGTCGAGATCGACGCCCCGGCCGGGGCCAAGGCCGACTTCCCCGTGCTCGTCATCGGCTGCGGGCAGTCCGGCCTCCTCGCCGGCATCCGGCTGAAGCAGATGGGCCTCCCGTTCGTCATCATCGAGAAGAACACCGGCACCGGCGGCACGTGGTGGGAGAACAGCTACCCCGGCGCCCGGGTCGACGTGGGCAACCACTTCTACTGCTACTCGTTCGAGCCGTCGGACCACTGGACCGAGTACTTCGCCCAGCAACCCGAGCTGGCCCGGTACTTCGACGACGTCATGCGCCGCAACGGCATCGACGAGCACGTGCGGTGGTCGACGGAGGTCGTCCGCGCCGAGTGGGACGAGGCCTCGGCCAGCTGGCAGGTCACCGTCCGCACCGAGGACGGCGGCGAGGAGGTCCTCGTCGCCCGGGCCCTGCTCTCGGCCGTCGGCCAGCTCAACCGCCCGTCCCTGCCCGACATCCCCGGCCTCGAGGACTTCCAGGGGCCGTGGTTCCACTCCGCCCGTTGGGACCACTCGGTCGACCTCGCCGGCAGGCGGGTGGCCATGGTCGGCGCCGGCGCTTCTGGCTTCCAGATCGCCCCGACGATCGCGCCCGAGGTCGGCTCGCTCACGATCTTCCAGCGCACGGCCCAGTGGATGTTCCCGAACCCGAACTACCACGCCAAGGTCGGCGAGGGCGCCAAGTGGGCCTTCACCCACCTGCCGTTCTACGCCCGGTGGTTCCGCTTCCTGATCTTCTGGCCGGCCTCGGGCCGCTCGATCGAGAAGTCGAAGATGGACCCGAACTGGACCGACCAGCAGCGGGCCGTCAACGAGACCAACGAGCAGACCCGGATCTGGTTCACGTCGTGGATCGAGAGCCAGGTCACCGACCCCGAGCTGCTGCCCAAGGTCATCCCCGACTACCCGGCCACCGGCAAGCGCACCCTGCAGGACAACGGCTCCTGGCTCGCCGCGCTGCAGCGGGACAACGTCGAGCTGGTCCGCACCGGCATCGACCACATCGAGGCCGACGGCATCGTCACCGACGACGGCGTGAAGCACGAGGTCGACGTCATCGCCTACGCCACCGGCTTCCAGGTCAACAAGTTCCTCTGGCCCATGGAGATCGTCGGCCGCAACGGGATCGTGCTGTCCGAGCAGTGGGGCGGCGGCGAGGACGCCTCGGCCTACCTGGGCATCACGGTGCCGAACTTCCCGAACTTCTTCTGCCTGTACGGCCCCGGCACCAACCTGGCCCACGGGGGCTCGCTGATCTTCCACTCGGAGTGCGAGATGCGCTACATCAGCGGCTGCCTGAAGGCGCTCGTCGAGGGCGGGCACCGGGCACTCGACGTGCGCAAGGACGTCCACGACGAGTACGAGGCGCGCCACCAGGCCGAGATCAACTCGACGGTGTGGGCCTCGCCGGCGATCAAGCACTCCTTCTACAAGAACTCGAAGGGCGTGATCCGCTCGCTCAGCCCCTGGCCCCTGGCCGACTTCTGGAGCTGGACCAGGGAGCCCGACCTCGACGAGTACGTCCTCGACTGAAGCCGATCCGAACTGGATCAGAGGTCGAAGAGGCCGGGCGGGGGGTCGACGACGACGCGGCCGTCGCCTCGCTCGGTGACGAACGTGAGGGGCACGAGGGCGCCGCTGTCGAGCACCAGGAGGTCGCTGGCCGGGTTCGGCTCCAGCGCCGTCACCCGGCCCCGCTCGATGCCCTCGGCGTCGACGACGACTGAACCCACCAGCTCGTGGATCCAGAGGGCGTCGGGGTCGTCGAGGGGCTCGGCGAGGAGCTTGAGGCCCCGGAGCTCCTCCGCCGTGTTCCGGTCGGGGATCCCCTCGAACAGCACGATCCAGTCGCGCTGGTGGGGCCGCGACGACACCACGGTCATCGGGCCCCGCTTCGATTGCAGCACCGCGCCGGGGTCGACCCGTTCGGTGCGATCGGTGGTCAGCCGCACCATCACCTCGCCACGGATGCCGTGGGCCTTGGTGACGAAGCCGACCTCCAACATCGAAGCCGTCGGATCGCTGGTCATCGCGCCGGCGAAGGGAGCGCCAGCGACCCGCAGGCCGTCGAGCGCAGCCTGCGGAGCGAGACCATCAGATCAGTCGACGAAGTCGACGTCGACCTCCGCGCCGTCCTTGCTGGCCGCCGCCCGCACCACGGTGCGGATGGCGTTGGCCATGCGGCCACGCCGGCCGATCACGCGGCCCATGTCACCGGGGCCCACGGCGACCTCGAGGGTCAGGCCGCGGCGCCCGTTGACCGGGTCGACGGTGACGGCGTCGGGGTCGTCGACCAGCTCCCGCACGACGTACTCGAGGACGGCGACGGCCGTCGGCGAGCCGTCGGCCCGGTTGCCCTCGTCCTCGTCGTCGTCGTAGGGCTCGAGCTCGTCGCTCATGCGCCGCCCTTGAACGTCGCCCAGGCGCCGGACTCGACCAGGATCTTCTGGACGCGCTCGGTGGGCTGGGCGCCCTTGCGCAGCCAGTCCACGGCCTTGTCGTTGTCGATCACGATCCGGGACGGGTCCTGGCGGGGCTCGTAGGTCCCGACGATCTCGATGAAGCGACCGTCGCGGGGCGAGCGGCTGTCGGCCGCCACCACCCGGTACGTCGGCTGCTTCGTCTTGCCCATCCGCATGAGGCGGAGCTTCACGGCCACGGCTGATCCTTGCTCTCAGTGTTCATCGGCGACAGGAGGTCGTCGAGGCTCTTCCCGGATTGCAGCTGCTGCTGCATCTCCTTCATGGCCCGCAGGTTGGGCAGCGACGGAGTGATCCGTCCCGGCTTGGCCTGCTTGCCGTTCTTCTTGTTCTTCTTGCTCTTGGCCCGGGTGAGACCCCCGAACCCCTTCATCATCTTCTGCATCTCTTTGAACTGGTTGAGCAGCATGTTGACCTGGGAGACCGAGGTCCCACTGCCGTTGGCGATCCTCGAACGGCGCGAACCGTTGATGACCTCCGGGTTGCGGCGCTCCTCCGTGGTCATGGACCGGATGATCGCCTCGACCCGATTGAGCTCGTCGTCACCTACGTCGGCGTTCTTGAGCTCCTTCGGAACGCCGGGAAGCATACCGATGATCCCCTGCAGAGGCCCCATCTTCCGAACCTGCTGCAGCTGCTCGAGGAAGTCCTCCAGGGTGAACCTGCCCTCGAGGAGGGCCTCCTGGGCCTTGGCGGCGACGTCCTGGTCGTAGTCGGCCTCGACCTTCTCGATGAGCGTGAGCACGTCGCCCATGCCCAGGATCCGGTCGGCCATGCGGTCGGGGTGGAACTGCTCGAAGTCGGCGACCTTCTCCCCGGTGGACGCGAAGGCGATCGGGCGGCCGATGACCTCCTTGACCGAGAGGGCGGCACCGCCGCGAGCGTCACCGTCGAGCTTGGAGAGGATGACGCCGTCGATCTCGAGCGTGGCGTGGAAGGCCTCGGCGACCGTGACGGCGTCCTGGCCGGTCATGGCGTCGACGACGAGGAACGTGTAGTCGGGGCTGACCGCCTCGGAGATCTGGCGGACCTGCTCCATCATCTCGGTGTCGATGGCCAGGCGGCCAGCGGTGTCGACGATGAGGACGTCGCGGCCCTTGTCGCGGGCCTCCTCGAGGCCGGCCTTGGCCGCCGACACCGGGTCGGTGGCCTCGGAGAACACCGGCACGCCCACCTGCTTGCCGAGCACCCGGAGCTGCTCGACGGCGGCCGGGCGCTGGAGGTCGGCCCCGACGAGGAGCGGGTTGTGGCCCTGCGACTTGAACCAGCGGGCCAGCTTGGCCGTGGCCGTGGTCTTGCCCGAGCCCTGGAGGCCGGCCATGAGCACGACGGTCGGGGGCTTGGAGGCGTAGCGGATCTTGAGCGTCTCGCCGCCGAGCGTGTTGACCAGTTCGGTGTGGACGAGCTTGATGATCTGCTGCGCCGGCGAGAGCGACTTCGACAGGTCGAGGCCGACCGTGGCCTCCCGCACCCGGTTCTGGAAGCCCTTGACGACGTTGAAGTTGACGTCCGCCTCGAGCAGGGCGAGGCGGATCTCCTTCAGGACCTCGTCGACGTCGGCATCGCTGAGGCGGCCCTTGCCGCGCAGGCGCGTGAAGATCCCGTCGAAGCGGTCGGAGAGGCTGTCGAACATGCGGTGACCAAGGCTACCGGCCCAAGCCGTCAGCCTTCGACGCGGACCTCGGCGGTGACCGCCTGCTGGTCCTCGCCCGAGTCAGCGCCGCACCCGCGCAGGTGGAAGGTCGCCCGGTAGGTGCCGGCCTTCTCATAGGTGTGCTCGAAGTCCTTGGAGATCTCCCGGGGCTCGCCCGGGAGCGAGGCGCACCCGATGTCGCAGACCGCCACGTCGGTGCCGTCGCCCCACTCGGGCACCGGCGAACCGCAGTCGTCGCGGAGCTGGCCCTTCCCGCTGACGGTGAACGTCACGGCCTCGCCGACCTTGGCGGTCGTCGGGCCACAGACCTGCACGGACAGCTCGGTGGCCACCTCCTTGGTCGTCCCCGCCCCACTGCAGGTGCCGCTGCCGGAGTCCCCGGGCTCGGCCGGGGTGCCATGGTCGTCGGGCGTGGGCGTGGACTGCTGGCCGAGGTACTGGTCGGCCACGGCGACGACGGGGATCTCCCCGCCATCCTCGGTGCTGAACAGGTACGTCGGCACGAGGTAGGCGATGGCGCCCTTCTCGTAGGTCGAGAACACCTGGAGGCCGAGGCGGACCCCGGTGACCCGCACGACGCGGGGCTCGACCTGGTCCTGGGCCTCGCAGCCGTCGCACCGGATGTTCGGGGCGATCATGAGCATGTTCTGCTCGGCGTTCAGCCGGTCGACGCCGGCCGCGGTGCCGATCAGCGGGTAGGTGTCGCCCTTCGTGACCTCGCCGAGCCAGCCGTTGGCGTACTGGACGACGCCCTTCGACCCGATGCCGATCGAGCTGGTGAGCCCGATGGTGGGCAGGCCGCCGACCACCGGGTCGGCCGTGACGTTCCAGAGGGTGAAGCCGTCGTCGACCTTCACGTCGGCGGCGTCGAGGTCGACGCCCAGCTTGGTCAGGAGCTTGCGGCCCTGCGCCTCGGCGTCGGCCTTCGACGGCAGGTCGGCCGGGCGCTCGGGGGCGACCATCGGGCAGTCCGGACCGTCGGCGGCGCAGCTCCCGGGGTCCGGGCAACCGGCGTCCGGCGCGCAGGCCGGCGTCGCCACGCTCGTCGACGCGCAGTTGGCGTTCGGCGGGCACGGCGTGGTGGTGCTGGGGGCCGGCGCGTCCTTGCACATGGCGCCGGCCGGGCACCCGGAGGTCCCGGACCCGGTGTCGGTCGGCGGGTTGCAGGGCGCCTTGATGCACACGATCGTGCTCGGCGGGGCCGGGTCGACCTGGGCCTCGGGCACCGTCTCGTAGAGCGACCACGGCAGCCCGGCCACGTCCTGGACATCGAGGCGCCGGGTCTCCGTGCCGACCGCCCAACCGGTCTCGGTCTTCGTCACCGGGCCGTCGACGTCGAGCAGCTTCGCCAGCTCGGCGATCCGGGCCTCGTCGGCGCCGCCGGGCGCCAGGGTCCAGGCGTCGGCCTCGTCGGCCAGGCCCGGAAGCTTGCCGGCCTCGTAGGTGACCGGGGCGATGCGCATCTTGCTGTCGGCCATGGCGGGCGAGGCCGTGCTCGCCCCGGCACCACCGGCGCCGAGCACCGGCAACGTGGCCGGCGTGCCCCCGCTGTCCCGTCCGGCCACGACGGCCAGCCCCACCAGCGCCAGCACCACGGCCAGCACCGCCACCCCTGCGATCGCTCGGTTCTTCACGACCCTTGGACGCACCGACCGACCCTTCGAGTTCCGAGCTTCTTCAGACGCCCTGGACGGTGAGGTCGATGGGCTGGTCGGCCGGCGGCAGCGGCACCGGCGGGGCCGGGAACAGCTTGGCCATGAGGATGGCCCGCAGGTCCTTGCCCGGGAACGGGGCGACGAGCAGCCCGATGGCCACGCCGACCAGCAGCACGGTCAGCCGGCGGTAGCCGAGCAACCGGCCGGTCTTGTAGCCGGCGGACACGCCGTAGCCGGCGGTCTTCACCGGCCAGACGATGGGTCGGGTCAAGAGCCACATCATGAGAAAAGCGCCTCCACGAACTCGTCGGGATCGAACTCGATCAGGTCGTCGACCGTCTCGCCCAGGCCGACCAGCTTGATGGGCAGGCCCAGCTCGGTGGTGATGGCGAGGACGATGCCACCCTTGGCCGACCCGTCGAGCTTGGTGAGCACGATGCCCGTGACGTCGACCGCCTCGAGGAACTGGGCCGCCTGGGTCAGGCCGTTCTGCCCGGTGGTGGCATCGAGCACGAGCAGCACCTCGGTGACCTTCCCGGGCTCCCGGTCGGCCACCCGCCGCACCTTCTTCAGCTCCTCCATGAGGTTGGTCTTGGTGTGGAGGCGCCCGGCCGTGTCGGCCAGCACGAGGTCGGCGCCCCGGCTGCCGGCCCGCTGCACGGCGTCGTAGATCACGGCCGACGGGTCGCTGTTCTCGGCGCCCCGCACGATGTCGGCACCGGTGCGCTCGGCCCAGGTGGCCAGCTGCTCGGCCGCCGCGGCGCGGAACGTGTCGCCGGCGGCCATGACGACCTTCCGCCCGGCCTGGGTCTGCTGCTTGGCCACCTTGCCGATGGAGGTCGTCTTGCCCACGCCGTTGACGCCGACGAACAGCCACACGCTCGGCACGCCGGGCTCGCCCGTCACGGCCAGGGTGCGGTCGCCGGCGGCGAGGCGGGCCTTGATGTCGCCCTTGAGCTGCTCGAGCAAGGCCTCCGAGTCGGTGATGCCCTTGGCCTTGACCTCGGCCCGCAGCTCGTCGAGCAGGGCCTGCGTGGTCTGGACGCCGACGTCGGCCCGGATCAGAGCCTCCTCCAGCTCCTCCCACGTCTCGTCGTCGACGCCGCGGGAGCGGATCGAGGTGAGGTAGCCGGCGACGGTGCCGCGGGCCCGGCCCAGGCGATCGCGGAAGCGGGGCCGGACGGCCTCCTCCTGCTGCTCGACGACGGCGTCGGCGAGCGCCTCCTCGATCTCGGCGACGGTGGCGGCATCGGGCTCGGGGACCGGCGCCACGCCCACGCCCGACGACGGCTCGTTGGCCTCGAGCTCGTCGATGTCGACGGGCGGCGCCGGGACGACCGGCGGGGCCGGCGGCGGCTCGAGCAGCGCTCCCTTGTCGGGGCCGCGGCGGGACGCGACGAACGCCGCACCCACCCCGACGACGATGAGCAGGGCGACGAGGATCACGAGAGTCATGGCAGGCCGGAGCCTACCCAGCCCCCCGGAGCCCCCAGCCGGCCCTCAGCCGGTCAGGCGCTCGACGAGCGCGACGGCGTGGCGCTCCCCCACCCGGGGGCCGAGCCCGACGGGCGTGTAGCCCATGCCGGTGGCCGCCTCGTCGCCGTAGAGGAAGGCGACCATCGAGGAGAGGGACGTGTCGTCGGCCAGGACGTCGAAGACCTTGGCCGCCTCGTCGTCGAACCGCCCACCCATGCCGGCCAGCGACAGGGCCAGGCCCTCCTGGGCAACGGCGTCCTTCACCGAGGCCGGGATCCCGTAGCGGATCGCCCACAGCGCTCGCACCACGTCCGCGGTGGCGATCGAGCGCACGGCCTCGACGCCGACGTCCTCGCCCTGCCAGAACAGGAGCTCGTTGCGACCCCGGCCGGCCAGCCGGTGCTCGACCTCGGTGGCGAGCCGGTCGGTCCACATCCCGGGCGCGGCCACGACGATGGCGACGGCGATGTCCTCGTCGGCACCCAGGCGGTCGCTCACCTCGGCTGCGACGTCGGAGACGATCGTCTCGGCGCCGATGGCCAGGAGCCGCTCGACCGTGCCGAGCACGTCCTTCGAGGTCATCGGGTTCCAGCCCGCGACGGGCATGCCCTCGCGGCCGAGGTCGGTGTAGGTGTGGAAGCGAGGCGAGTCCTGACCCCCGACGGCGGAGCGGCGGTACACCTCCGCCATCGCCGCCAGGGTGGGCACCACCCGGACGGCCACGGCTAGCTGCCGGTGGCGACCCGTTCGCTGACGACGCGAGACGAGCCCCCCGGCTGCATGGTCACCCCGTAGAGGGTGTCGGCGCACTCCATCGTCCGCTTCTGGTGGCTCACGATGACGAGCTGGGCCTCCTGGCGGAACTCGTCGACCAGGTCGAGGAAGCGGCGCAGGTTGACGTCGTCGAGGGCGGCCTCGACCTCGTCCATCAGGTAGAAGGGCGACGGCCGGCTGCGGAACACGGCGAACAGGAAGGCCATGGCCGTGAGCGAGCGCTCGCCACCGGAGAGCAGCGACAGCTTGCGCACGTTCTTGCCCGACGGCCGGGCCTCGACCTCGATGCCGGTCTCGAGCGGGTTGTCCGGGTCGGTGAGCCGCAGGCGAGCCTGGCCGCCGGGGAACAGCATCTCGAAGAGCTGGGTGAAGTGGGTCGACACGTCGGCGAAGGCGCCGACGAAGACCTGCACGATCTCCTGGTCGATGGCCTTGATGACCCGGGCCAGCTCGCGCCGGCTGGCCTTCACGTCCTCGAGCTGGGCCTCGATGAAGCCGTGGCGCTCCTGGAGGGCGTTGAACTCCTCCAGGGCCAGGGGGTTGATCGGGCCGAGGAGGCGGAGCTCGCGCTCGAGCTCGCGCAGCCGGGCCGGCGCCGTGGTGCCCTCGGGCAGCGGCGGGCACTCCGAGGCCATGGCGACCTCGGGATCGGTGTCGAGGTCGCGGCGCAGCGCCTCGGTGGCCGTCTCGACCCGGAGGTTGAGCTCCTGGGCCTCCAGCTCGGCCCGCTGCTTGCGCTCGCGCAGCTCGGCCAGCTTCCGCTCGGCGTCGGACCGCAGGCGGCGCGACTCGTCGAGGCGGGTCTGGGTGGCACGGGCGGCCTCGGACTGGCGCCGGCGCCGCTCGCGGAGCTCGGCCAGGTGGCCCTCGACCCAGGCCAGCCGCTCGTTGACCAGCGACGCCAGGCGGTCGGTCACCACCAGCTTGCGGTCGAGGTCGACCCGGCGGGTCTCGGCCTCTTCCCGGGCAGCGACGTTGTGCGACAGGCGCTCGTCGACCTCGACCAGGCGGTTCTGGAGGTAGGCCCGGCGCTCCTCGAGCCCGGTGGCCCGGATCTCGAGGTCGGTGCGCAGGGCGCCGACGGCCGCCGAGCGCTCGTCGAGCCGGTTGCGGGCCGCCTGCATCTGGCGGGCCGCCTCGGCCGCCGACTGCTCCTCGGCCTCGAGCCCGGGCAGCTGGGCCTGGAGCTCCTCGCGCCGGGCCCGCTCCTGCTCGACCCGCTCGGCCAGCTCACCGAGGTGGGCGCGGATGCTGTCGGCCTCGGCCCCGGCATCGATGGCCTCGGCCTCGACCCGGGCGAGGGTGTCGGTGCCCTTGTTGAGCCGGGCATGCGTGTCGGTCAGCTGCTTGGTGAGCTCGACCTCCCGGCGGCGGGCGTCGGCGACGGCCTGGCGGGCCGTGCCCTGGGCCGCCTCGGCGACCTGGGCCTCGGCCGCGGCGGCGTCCGCCTTCGACCGGGCCTCCTCGAGGGCGGCACCGGTGGCGCCCGACGAGGCCCCGCCGACCCGCCAGCCCGAGCTGGCGAAGCGGTCACCCTGCTTGGTGACGACCACGGCGTCGGGGTTGCGGACGGCGACGTCGAGGGCGGCCGACCAGCTCCCCTCGACGCAGATGGCGCCGGCGAGCAGGAAGTCGAGGGCCGCCTCCACCTGCGGGTCACCGGAGCGCACGTGGGCCCGCACCGCTTCCCCGGCGTCGAACAGCGACGCCTGGCGGGGCCGGTCGACGCCGAGGGCCAGGACGGCACCGGCGCCACCTTCGGCCAGCAGGCCCAGCGCGCGACGGGCGCCATCGGCGCCGCCCCGGACGACCACGGCACCGAGGGCCGGACCGACGGCCGCCTCGAACGCGGCCTCCCAGCCGTCGTCGACGTGGACGAGGTCGAGCAGCGTGCCGACGACCCCGTCGACCCCGGCGAGCCGGTCGGCACCGGCCCGGGCGCGGGCGTCGTCGAGAGCCAGAGCGAGGGCATCGGCCCGGGCGGCCCACGAGTGGCGCTCGGCGTCGGCCCCCTTCAGCGTGGCCTCGGCCGTGGCCAGGGCCGACTCGGCGTGCTGCCGGCTCGACTCGGCGCTGCGCAGCTCGTCGCCCAGCGGACCGACGGCGGCTTCGGCGTTGGCCGTGTCCTCCCGCAGGCGCTGGGCCTCGGCGGCCAGCCGCTGGGCCTTCTCGGTGAGCCCCTGGAAGCGCTGCTGGAGGCGCTGGGCCTCCGACTCGCCCCGCTCGACGCCCGACTGGAGGGCCGACAGCTCGCCGCGGACCTCGGCGGCGGCGCCGCTGGCCACCGGCACGCCATCGCCCCAGCGCTGCTCGAACTCGCTGCGCTCGGCGGCCAGGTCGGTCTCGGCGTCGGCCAGGCGCTCGCCGTCGGGCACCAGGCGCTCGGCCTCGGTCTCGGCCTCGTCGAGCTCGGACCGCAGGCGGGCGGCCTCGGCCTCGAGGGTGGCGATCACGGCCTGGTCGACGGCGACGGCCCGGTCGCGCTCGATGCCCCGGCGGCGCTCGGCCAGCAGGGTCGACAGGCCGCGGGCCTGCTCCCGGAGGCGCTCGACCTTGACCAGGTCGTCGCCCAGGTCGTCGGCCCCCATCGCCGACAGCTCGGCCTCGGCGGCGAGCACGGCGGCGTCGAGGCGGGCCAGCTCGGACTTGAGGGACTGCTCCTCGGTGGCCAGCCCGGCCTGGGCCTCGGCCCCGCTCTGGAGCCGCTGGCGGAGCTGGCCCAGCTCGCGGCCGGCCACGAAGAGGCGGATGGCGCCGAGCTCGGCGACGAGGTCGCCGTGGCGGCGGGCCGCCTCGGCCTGGCGCTCGAGCGGGCGGAGCTGGCGGCGCACCTCGCGCAGGAGGTCGCTCAGCCGGAGCAGGTTGCCCTCGGTCGACTCCAGCCGGCGCTCGGCCTTCTCCTTGCGGCGGCGGAACTTGAGGACGCCGGCCGCCTCCTCGATGACCGCCCGCCGGTCCTCGGGCCGGGCGTTGAGGATCTGGTCGAGCTGGCCCTGGCCGATGATCACGTGCTGCTGACGGCCGACTCCGGAGTCCGACAGCAGCTCCTGCACGTCGAGCAGGCGGCAGGGCACCCCGTTGATGGCGTACTCGGAGTCACCGTTCCGGAACAGGGTGCGGGTGATCGTCACCTCGGCGAACTCGATCGGCAGGATGCCGTCGGCGTTGTCGATGGTGAGGCTGACCTCGGCCCGACCCAGCGCCGCTCGGTTCTGGGTGCCGGCGAAGATGACGTCCTCCATCTTGGAGGAGCGCACCGTCTTGGGGCCCTGGGCGCCGAGCACCCAGGCGACGGCGTCGACGATGTTCGACTTCCCCGAGCCGTTGGGCCCGACCACCACGGTCACCCCGGGCTCGAGCTCGAGGGTGGTGGTGTCGGCGAAGGACTTGAAGCCCTTGAGGGTCAGAGTCTTGAGGTACACGCCACCGAGGACGGTAGAGCACGCGCGGGAGGCGCGCGCGCATCGCTTCCTGACCTGCGGGAACCCCTTGACAAACTTTGTTGTCAAGGGCGATGGTGGCCCTCGTGATCGACGTCGAGGTGATCGAGGACCCGGCCACGGCCGCCGTGGCCCTCGACCCCATCCGGGCCCGGCTGCTGGCCGAGCTGGCCGAGCCGGCCTCGGCCGCGACGTTGGCGGCGAAGGTCGGCCTCCCCCGCCAGAAGGTCGGCTACCACCTGCGAGCGCTCGAGGCCCGGGGCCTCGTCGAGCTGGCCGAGGTCCGCACCTGGGGCGGCATCACCGAGCGCCTGCTCCGGGCCACCGCCGCCAGCTACGTCATCTCGGCGTCCGCCCTGGGCGACTCCGGTGCCGACCCCGCCCGCACCGCCGACCGCCTCTCCGCCGGTCACCTCGTCGCCCTCGCCGCCCGCCTCGTCCGCGAGGTCGGCAGCCTCTCCCGACGAGCCGAGGCCGCCGGGAAGCGCCTGCCCACGTTCACGCTCGACACCGAGGTCGGCTTCGCGTCCGCCGAGGACCGCGCCGCCTTCGCCGACGAGCTCACCGCCGCGGTCGTCGAGCTCGCCGCCCGCTACCACCACGACGACGGTCGGATGCACCGGCTCGTCATCGCCGCCCACCCCCGACCCGAGGAGACCCTGTGACCACCCCCGACGTCCCCCATCGCTTCGAGCTCACCGTCGAGGTGCCAGGCACCCCCGAGCAGGTGTGGGCGGCCATCGCCACGGCGAACGGCATCAGCTCGTGGATGCTCCCGACCGATCTGGAGGAGCGGGTCGGCGGCGAGGTCCGGTTCCACATGGGCGACACCGACTCGGTCGGCACCGTCACCGCCTTCGAGGCGCCCCGGCGGATCGCCTACGAGGAGCCGGGCTGGGCGGCGCTGGGCGGGCACGAGGGGGCGGACGTCACCCCCATGGCCACCGAGTTCCTCGTCGAGGCCAAGGCCGGAGGGACGTGCGTGGTCCGGGTCGTGAGCAGCGCCTTCGGCACCGGGGCCGACTGGGAGAACGAGTTCTGGGCGAGCATGGCGGAAGGCTGGACCCCAGCGTTCGACTTCCTCCGCCTCTACCTCGAGCACTTCCCCGGCCAGACGGCGACGGCGCTCAGCGCCGACGCACCCCTGGACCGTCCCCAGCACGAGGTGCTGGCCGCCATGGTCGACGACCTCGGGAGCCGGGGCGTCACCGCCGAGGTCGTCCAGCGCAACGCCATGATGGCCAGCTACCGGCTCACGGCACCCGTCCCCGGCTTCCTCACCCTCATCGCCAGCGACAACGACGGCAAGACGTGGGCGGCCGTGCAGGGCCACCTCTTCTCGCCCGATGCCGCCGCCTACGTCGAGCGGGAGCAGCAGGCGTGGCAGACGTGGATCGAGGGGCTGGCGGGGTGAGCGCTCGCATCGTGTTCCACCTGGGGGTGTCGATCGACGGGTTCTTCGAGGGCCCCGACCGCGAGATCGACTGGCACTGCGTCGACGAGGAGCTGCACCTGCACATGAACGAGGTGCTCGCCGCCAACGGCGGCTTCCTCGAAGGGCGGGTGACGCACCAGCTGATGTCGGCGTACTGGCCGACCGCCGACCAGGCCCCCGACGCGAGCCCGGCCGAGGTCGCCTTCGCCCGCATCTGGCGCGACATGCCGAAGTGGGTGTTCTCCCGCACGTTGCAGGACGACCCGTGGGCGACGGTCGTGCACGAGGTCGTGCCGGCCGAGATCGAGGCGCTCAAGGCCGGTGCCGACGCCGACCTCGTCGTCGGCGGCCCCGACCTCGCGGCCACGTTCTTCCGCCATGGCCTCGTCGACGAGGTCCGCCTCTACGTCCACCCGGTGGTGCTCGGCCAGGGACACCCGGCGTTCCTCACCCCGCCCCGCCTCGATCTCGCCCTCGTGGAGACGAGGGCGTTCGGCAACGGCGTGGTCCTCCTGCGGTACTCGCGCACCACTTCTTGACACCTGCCCGTATCCCCCGGCGCGCCACTAGCGTTCGCGGGGACGCATGGCCACTTGTGCGTTGTCCCGAGGCATCCGAGCGACGGACGAGGAGCATCCGGTGCGGGTCCTGGTGGTCAACGACGAGCCTCGTCTCGCTCGTCGCGACCGGGATGTGCTCCAGGCGGCCGGCTTCGAGGTCACCGATGCGCCGAGCGCCGCCGACGGGCTGCGCGAGCTGTCGACGGACCAGCCCGACCTCGTGATCCTCGACCTCGCCCACGTCGACGTGGCCGGCCTCGACCTGCTCGCCGACGTTCGGGCGCTCGCCCCCGACGTCTTCGTCATCGTCCTGTCGGCCGCCCCCGACCGCAGCGACTGCATCGCCGCCCTGGTCGCGGGCGCCGACGACTGCCTCCCCCAGCCGTTCTCGGCCGACGAGCTGCTCGCCCGGATCGCCGCCATGCGACGGCGCCGATCCCACGCCGCGGGCGTCAGCAGCCGGCTCCAGGAGATCGTCACCGGCGTGACGTCGGAGGTGACCGACGCCGTCATCATCATCACGCCCGACCACCGCATCCACGGCTTCAACCCGGCCGCCGAGGAGCTCTACGGCTGGCGGGCCGAGGAGGTCGTCGGTGAGTGGGCCGGCATGGTCCTGCGCTGGGTCGGCGCCGACCGCGAGCTCGATCGAGCCCGCGACGACCTCGCCACC
>JAODBP010000320.1 GCA_025464025.1 Actinomycetes bacterium
ACCATCGACGCGGCCACGAGGGCCAGGTCGAGCCCCTGGGGGATGTGGTACACGCCGGGGTGCCGGAACGCCCAGAAGGCGATCACCACGAACGCCGAGTACGAGAACGTGCCCGAGCCGGCGGCCAAGCCGTCGAGCCCGTCGGTGAGGTTCACGGCGTTGGCGAAGCCGATGATGAGCAGCACCGCCCACGCGCCCCAGATCCATGGCCCGAGATCGAGGTTGAGGGTGCCCATGCGGGTGAACGACAGGTCGGTGCTCACGTGGGCCTGGACCACCGCCAGCCAGGCGAACAGACCGGCCACCGTGAGCAGCCCGAGCATCTTGGTCCGGGCCTTGAGCCCGAGGTTGCGGGCGTTGCGGACCTTGAGGACGTCGTCGAGCAGCCCCACCAGGCCGGCACCGGCGATGGCGCCCATGGTGAGCATCCCGCCCCAGGTGAAGACGGCGCCCCCGCGCAGGTGGGCGAGGACGTAGCCGAGCACGGCGCCGCCGACGATGGCGACGCCGCCCATGGTCGGCGTGCCCGCCTTCGTGAGGTGGCCCTGGGGGCCCTCCTGGCGGATCGGCTGGCCGATCGAGTGGGCGCGGAGCCAGGAGATGAGGAACGGGGTGCCGACCAGCGTCGCGAGCATCGACACGCCGGCAGCGATCAAGAGGGCGATCACGAGCCAGAGTCCAACACGTCTCGGACCACTTCGCGGTCATCGAAGGGCAGGACCCGACCACCGACGGTCTGGGTCGTCTCGTGGCCCTTGCCGGCGACGACCACGATGTCGCCCGGCTGCGCCTCGCCCACGGCCAGGGCGATGGCGGCGCGACGGTCGAGCTCGACCCGCAGGTCGCGGTGCCCGGCCGCCCCGCTGGCCACGGCGGAGGCGATCGCCTGGGGGTCCTCGCTGCGGGGGTTGTCGGAGGTGACGACGACGACGTCGGCGTAGCGACCGGCGGCCTCCCCCATCAGCGGGCGCTTGTCCCAGTCGCGGTCGCCGCCGGCGCCGAGCACGACGATGACCCGGCCGGCGGTGACGGCCCGGGCCGCCCTGAGGACCTGCTCGACGCCGTCGGGCGTGTGGGCGTAGTCGACGACGACCTGGAACGGCTCGTCGGTCGTCACCACCTCGAACCGGCCCGGCACCTGGGGCGCACCCGCGAGCCCGGCCACGGCGGTGGCCTCGTCGACGCCGAGCTCGACGGCCACGGTGAGGGCGGCGAGCGCGTTGGCCACGTTGAAGGCGCCACCGAGCGGCACCACCAGCCGGTGCCCGCGCCAGGTGCCCGTGCTCGACGTCGCCCCCAGCTCGAGCCCCTCCACGTCGTGGAGCGAGTACGTCTGGGTCGCCACGTTGGCGGCGTCGGCCAGCAGGCGCCCCCGCGGGTCGTCGGCGTTGACGACGGCGACGTCGGTGTAGCCGGGCTCGAACAGGCGGGCCTTGGCCGCGAAGTACTCCTCCATCGTCTCGTGGAAGTCGAGGTGGTCGCGACTCAGGTTCGTGAACACGGCGACGCGGAAGCGGGTGCCGGCCACCCGGTCGAGCGCCAGCGCGTGCGACGACACCTCCATGGCGACCGCTTGCCGGCCCTCGTCGCGCAGCTCGGCCAGGCGGGCCTGGAGCTCGGGCGCCTCGGGCGTCGTGCGGGCCCCGCTCAACGTGCCGATCACGCCGGTCGGGCGGCCGGCCGCCTCGAGGATGGCCTGGAGCAGGAACGTGGTCGTGGTCTTGCCGTTGGTTCCGGTGACCCCGATGACGTCGAGCGAGGACGAAGGGTGGCCGTGGAAGGCGGCCGCGACCGGGCCCATGGCGGCCCGGGCATCGGTGACGACGACCTCGGCGGCAGCCAGGTCGAGCGGTCGCTCGCACAGGAGCGCCACCGCGCCCGCCGCCACCGCGGCCGGGGCGTGGTCGTGGCCGTCCGTGACGCGGCCGGGGATGCAGCAGAACAGCGACCCGGGGACGACCTGCCGGGAGTCGTGGGTCACGCCGGTGATCTCGACGGACGCGTCGCCGCGCTGCTCCTCGACGGCGAGGCCCTCGAGGAGGTGCTCGAGGCGCATCGTCAGTCGATCTGGTTGGGGTTGGCGACGGCGGCCTTGGGGACGACCACGCCGAGGCCCTTGGCCGGTGCCGGGATCTTGAACTGACGCAGGCCGTACTGGCCGATGCGGGCGAACACCGGTGCGGCGACCTGGGCGGCGTAGTACGGGTGGGGCTCGTCGAACACCACGATGGCCGACAGCCGGGGCGCCTCGGCCGGCACGAAGCCGGCGAACGAGGAGACGTAGGCGCCCTTCTGGTACTGGCCGTCGATGACCTTGCGGGCCGTGCCGGTCTTGCCGGCCACGGTGTAGCCCTTGATCTGGGCCGGCATGCCGGTGCCCCGGTCGACGACGTTGGCCATCATCGCCGTCATCTCCTTGGCCGTGCGCTCGGACACGACCCGGCGCTGCTTCGGCGCGGCGAGCGTGGCCTGGGCGCCCTTGGGCCCGACGACCTCCTTCACCAGGTGGGGCTCGATCCACACGCCGCCGTTGGCCAGGGTGTTGAACACCTGGAGCATCTGGAGGGCGTTGACGCCCACGCCCTGGCCGATCGGGACCGAACCGATGTCGGTGGCGTTCCAGTGGCCGTAGTTGATGATGCCGTCGGTCTGCTGCGGGAAGGCCAGGCCAGTCGGCAGCCCGAGGCCGAACCGCTTCAGGTACTCCTTCACCTTCGTCGGTCCGAGCTTCAGGGCGATCTTGATCGTCCCGACGTTCGACGACTGGGTGAGGATGTCGGTGAGCGTCCAGTTCTGCGGTCCGTGGAACTCGTGCTCGGAGAACGTGTGGGTGGGCAGCGCCAAGGTGTCGGGCACGTTGAGGACCGAGTCCGGGGCGTAGATCCCCTCCTCGAGCGCGCCGGACATGGTGATGACCTTGTTGACCGAGCCGGGCTCGAACACGGTGATGAGGGCCCGGTTCTCGCCGATCGGCACCGGGTTGCCGGCCTCGTCGCGCCCCATGTTGGCCATGGCCAGGATCTCACCGGTCGTGGGGTCGGAGACGATGGCCGAGGCGTGCTTGGCCGTGTTGGTCCGCATCGCGTCGGCCAGCGCCCGCTCGACCTCGTACTGGAGCGACTGGTCGATGGTGAGCACGAGGTCGTTGCCCCGCACCGCCGGGGTGACGTGCTGGCGACCGCCGGCGATGGTGCGGTTGCCCGGCGCCTTCTCGATCTGGAGCTCGCCCGGCGTGCCGATGAGGCTCGCCTGGTACTGCTTCTCCAGGCCGGAGATGCCCTTGCTGTCGATGTCGACCCCGCCCAGCACCGACTTGGCCAGCAGCCCCTTCGGGAGGAAGCGCTTCGACTCGTCGACGATGCCGACGCCGTCGAGCTTCAGGGCCTCGACCTTGGCCGCCGCCTCGAGCGGGATCTGGCGGGCGAGGTAGACGAACGTGGCGTCGCCGGCCAGCTTGGCCCGCACGTCCTGGGCCTCCATGCCGAGGAGCGGCGCCAGCGCCGTGGCCGCCGCCTTCTTGTCGTCGATGAGGGCGGGGTTGGCCCAGATCGTCTTCTGGGCGACCGACATGGCCAGCTCCTGGCCGGTGCGGTCGAAGATCGAGCCCCGCTCCGCGGTGAGCGGCACGGTCCGCAGCCGCTGCGCGATGCCGGCCGCGGCGTAGCGCTCGGGGGCGACGACCTGGAGGTCGACCAGACGGGCGACCACGGCGGCGAAGGCGACGGCGAGCACGAGCAGCAGCCCGAGGCAGCGCTGGCCCGGCTTGCCGACCCGGACCGGGCGCGGCGCCCGCGGCGCGGGTCGGGTTCGGTGACGTGCGGCCTGGCGAGGGGTTCGCGGCGGCGGGGCC
>JAODBP010000331.1 GCA_025464025.1 Actinomycetes bacterium
GGTGGCGCGACCGGTCGAAGGCGGGCGAGACCAACGACGCCCGCATCATCAACACCACCTCGGTGTCGGGCATCTACGCCAACCCCGGGCAGACGAACTACGGCGCGGCCAAGGCCGGCATCGCCGCCTTCACCCAGATCGCGGCCCAGGAGCTTGTGCGCTACGGCGTGACGGTCAACGCCGTCGCCCCGGCCGCCATCACCCGGCTCACCGGCGGCGAGGACATGCCGGACGACGTCAAGGCCGCCTTCTCCCCCGCCTGGGTCGCCCCGATCGTGACCTGGCTGGCGTCCCCGCTGTCGGCCGACGTCACCGGCCAGGTCGTCGAGGCCAACGGCAAGCTCCTCGCCGTCGCCGAGGGCTGGCACCGCGGCCCCTCGACGGCCCCGATCTCGTCGCCGGTCGAGGCCGGCGACGCCTTCCGGCAGCTCCTCGCCGACGCCCGGCCCCGCACCACCTTCCAAGAGGCGAACTGAGGGTCGAAGGACAAGGACGCTCCGAGGGGACGGCCGGGGCGCGCCGGACCTGTGCTCCCCGAACTGGCGATGGATTGACAACGTTTCTGTTGTCAATCCATCGCCAGTTCGAACGCGGGACTCCGGCGCACCCAGCTTCGCCCTCGGAGCGTCCTTGGTCGTGCCGACCGTCAGACCGGCGCACCCAGGTAGGCCTCCTGCACCGCGGGGTCGGCGCGGACGGACTCGGGGGTGCCGGTGGCGATGACCTCGCCGAGGTGCAGGACGCAGATCGCCGAGCACAGGCGCATGACGAGGTCGATGTCGTGCTCGACGAGCAGCACGGCCAGGCCGTCGGCGCGGAGGGTGTCGAGCACCTCGGCCATGCGGTGGGTCTCGACGTCGTCGAGGCCCGACGCCGGCTCGTCGAGGAGCACCACCTTCGGGCCGGTGGCCAGGACCCGCCCCAGCTCGACCAGCCGGGCCTGGCCGGTGGGCAGGGAGTCGGCCCGCCGCCGCGCCACCGGGCCGAGGCCGACGAGGTCGATCACCCGGTCGGTCACCTCGACCGCCCCGGCCACGCGCTCCCGGCGGGCCCGGGCCGCGATCTCGGCGGCCGTGCGCACGTTGTCGTAGGCGGTCATCGAGCCGAACACCTCGAGCCGCTGGAACGTGCGGCTCATGCCGAGGCGGGCCCGCCGGTCGGGCGGCGCGCTCGACACGTCGACGCCGTCGAGCACGACCGCGCCGGTCCCCTTCTGCACCCCGGAGATGACGTTGAACGTCGTGGTCTTGCCCGCCCCGTTGGGACCGATCAGGCCGAGGATCTCGCCGCCGTCGACGGCGAGGCTGACGTCACGTACGGCCCGATGCTCCCCGAAGCGGACGTTCAGCTCGCGAGCTTCGAGCACGGCCATCGGTGACCTCCTGGGACGTGAGGGGGGCGAGGGCGCGGACGGCCTCGAGGAGCTCGGCGTGGTCGCGGCGGCGGGCCGCTTCGTGATCCCGGGCCTCGCGGATCGACACCGTGTGCCAGTGGGTGAAGACGAGCAGGGCGCCGATGATCGACAGCGCCAGGCCGAGCAGCCCGCCGGAGATGAGGTAGGGCACCTGCTCCTCGAGCAGGGTCGAGTGCGCCGCCCCGACCCAGCCGAGGAGGATGGCGGTGAGGCCGATCGTCATCAGCGACGACGCCAGGGCGAGCAGGAAGCGGGGGTGGCGGAGGATCGAGCGGCGCCGCCCGGCGAGGCGGTCGGCGCCGTCACGCAGGCCGGCGTCGCGGTCGGCCAGCGGGGTGCCGGCAGTCAGGACGGTCGTCGTCATCGTTCCTCCCGGAGGCAGGTCTCGGCCGCGTCGTCGCCGAGGACGGCGGCGGCCGCCCGGGCCAGGCGGTCGCCGACGAAGGGTTGGACGAGCAGGGCGAGCAGGGCCAGAGCGCCGATGCCCGCCCCCACCGAGGCCGCCGGGGTGTCGCTCGACAGCTTCGGCGAGAGCTGCGTCGGCGTGGTGATGGCGGCCGGGCCGGGTGTCACCGGGACGTCGAGCCCGGCCGCCAGGCCGGCGCCGCCGATCCCCCCGGTGTCGATCGAGATGTCGCCGAACGCCGGGAGCGTGCTGGCCGACAAGGCGACGGCAGCGCCACCGAGCTCGATCGCCACCAGGTGCTTCGCCCGCGCCGCCACGACCGCGTCGTCGATGCTCGGCGCGCCGGGCACCGGGCTGTCGAAGGACGGTACGGCGTCGGTCAGCTGGGTCACGGCGGGCACCGTGCGGGGCGACAGCTCGAGGTCGATCCGCAGGCCGGTCACGGCCATCTGCCCCGCCGTCGCCCCGGCCAGCCGGTTCGGTCCGGCGAGGGTGAGGCGGATGCCGGCGTCGGCCAGGGCCTTCTCCACCTCGGCCGGACCGTGGACGCCCTTGGCGTCGATGGTCACCGGCCGGGCGGCCACGGTCGCGCCGCTGATCGTCGTCGCTCCCGTCAACTTCGGCGCCCCACCGTCGGAGGTGGCGACGACGTCGGTGACGAGGGACGTGATCTTGATCACGTCGAGCAGCTCGAAGTGGCTGAGCTCGGTGCGGGCGTGGACCTGCACGGTGGTGTCGTCGACCTCGGTGGTGGCCCGCGACAGCATCGAGCCGACCGAGGCGAACCCCTTGGCCACCGCGGCCGGCGTGGTCGCCTGGGCCGACGAGCCGTCGGGCTGGGCCTCGGCCCGGGCGTTCAGGCCGGGGGCCGGGTTCGACTCGGCGCGGGGCTCGCCGGCCCCCGAGCTCGCCGTCACGCGGTACGGGTACGCCGGGATCGTCCCTTGCGGGTACCTCGAGTCGGCCAGGGCGAAGACGGCGTCGGGGTTGGCCAGGATGTCGCCGGGGTCGGCCACACCGGCCCGGGCGAAGGTGGCCGGCCCGCTGGCCACGGTGGCGAGGGCATCGGGCGCACCGACGTCGACCAGCGGCCCGAGGGGCAGCAGGCCCACCGGGTTGTAGGTGACGTGGAGCCCCGATGCCGCGGCCTGGCCCTGGTAGCCGCTGAGGGTGGCGCCCTCGTCGTCCGCCCGAGCCGAGCCGCCCAGCAGCGTGGACGCGGCCACGAGGCCGAGCACGATGGCGACGGACGACCGCACCCGGGTCATGCCCGGTCCTCCGCCGGCCGCCAGGCCGGGCGCCAGGCGCTGATCGACCGCCAGTCGGGCCGCCGCCCGAGCACGTCGAGGACGACGCCGGCCAGGCCGTTCGGCTGCCGGCCGAGGCCGATGGCGGCAGCACCGACGGCCACGAACACCAGCCCCCCGACATCGGACAGGTTGGCCTGGGCGTAGCCGAGCAGCGCGAACAGCATCCCGGCCAGCAGGGCGCCGAAGATCGTGGTGATGCCACCGACGTAGGCGAACAGCAGGATCACGAGGCTGCTCACCGGGTCGAAGTGGCTGCCCTGCACCGCGCTGGTGAGACCACCGAAGAGGGCGCCGGCGCACCCGGCGATGAAGGCCGAGAAGGCGAAGACGACGACCTTGGTGCGCCGCACCCGGAGGCCGAGGGTGGCCGCGGCCAGCTCGCTGTCGCGCACGGCGGTGAGCTGGCGCCCGAACCAGCTCCGCCGCACCAGGCCGACCACCACGGCGAGGACGGCGAAGACGACCGCCGCCCACACGGCGAAGGCACCGTCGGAGTGGGTCGAGAGGCCGAGCACCTCGGGGCGACCGACCTGGAGGCCGCCGAGCCCGAACACGCGCGGGTCGCCGAGCACCACCTCACGCCCGACGAGGGCGATGCCGAACGTGCTCAGCGCCAGGTGGAGGCCGCGGAGCCGCACCGCGGGCAGCGCCACCAGCGCCCCCAGCACGGCGGCGACGGCCCCGCCCAGCAGCATGCCGGCGACGCTGTCGCCGCCGAAGACCTTGCCGGTGACGAACGCACCGACGCCGACGAACAGGTACTGGGTCAGCGACACCTGGCCGGACAGGCCGGTGAGGGCCACCAGCGAGAGGGCGATGGTGGCGAGCACCATGGCCTGGCCCACGTACGGCACGGCGTCGGAGGAGAGGACGCCGACGAGGAGCGCGACGCCGACGACCACCACCGCCCCGGTGAGCAGCGAGCCCCGGAGGTCGGGGACGGTCGGCTCGTCGCGCCCGACGAGGCGACCGGCCGAGAGCCGGAACGACGGCACGAGGAGCACGGCGACGACGAGGAACAGGCCGGGGATGGCGAGCTGGAGCCGGGAGAAGACCTCGCTGTCGGGCCACAGCCACGAGACGTTGGACAGCTCCTGGCACAGCCCGAGCCCGAGGGCACCGAGGAACGTGAGCGGCAGGCTGGTGAGCCGGCCGACCATCGCCGCGCCGTAGGCGTTGAGGACGAGCAGCGTGAGGACGATGGCGTTGAGGTTCTGGCCGCCGGCGAAGAGGATGCCGCCGAGGGCGGCGAGGGCGAAGCCGATCATCCAGCTCAGGCGGGCCACCGTCGTCGAGCGGACGCCGTGCAGCCGGGCCAGCTCGCCGTCGTCGACGACGGCTCGCATGCGCGCCCCGAGCGGCGTGCGGAACAGGAGGAAGCGGAGCCCGAACGCCACGGCGGCGGCGACCACGACCTGGGCGATGCGGTCGTAGGTGATCGGGACGCTGAAGAGCTCG
This sequence comes from Actinomycetes bacterium, assembly GCA_025464025.1. Next base: position 4,589 of record JAODBP010000331.1, read on the forward strand.
AGCCGGCGCTCGCCGAACAGCAGCGGCAGGTTGCGGGCCTCGCCCGGGTCGAACAGCTGCTGGGCCAGGCCGAGGAGGCCGACCGTGAGGGCGACGGTCACGACGAGCGTCGTGGCGAAGTCGGCGCCCCGGAACCGGCGGAGGAGCCGCTCGACCACCAGGCCCATGGCCGGCGCCAGCAGGAAGACGACCAGGACCACGGCGATCGGCGTCGGCACGCCGTGGCGCACCCGCAGCTCGAAGTAGCAGAAGGCGGCGAGCATGCCGACGGCGCCGTGGGCGAAGTTGAACACCCCGGTGACCGTGTAGGTGAGCACGAGGCCCATGGCGGCGATGGCGTACACGCACCCGAGCATCAGACCGAACAGCACGTACTGCAGGAGCTCGGTCATGCCTCGCTCCCCAGGTAGGCGGCCTGCACCGCGTCCATGGCGCCGTCGGTCGGGCCGGCGTAGGTGACGACCCCGCGCGCCATGACGTAGACGCGGGAGGCGTGGCGCAGCCCGATCGAGGCGAACTGCTCCACCACGAGCACCGACACGCCGGTCGCGGCCACCGCCGCCACCACCTCGTAGAGCTCGCCGACGACGAGCGGGGCGAGGCCCATCGACAGCTCGTCGACCAGCAGGACCGCCGGGTCGGTGCCGAGCCCACGGGCCAGGGCGAGCATCTGCTTCTCGCCGCCCGACAGGGTGCCGGCCAGCTGCCGCCGCCGCTCGGCCAGGCGGGGGAACAGGGTGAAGGCGACTTCGGTGAGCCGGTCGATGGACGTCCCGCACGCCGCCGCCACGTGGAGGTTGTCGAGCACGCTGAGGTTCGGGAAGACCGACCGCCCCTCGCGGACGTGGCACACGCCGATGCGGGCCAGCTCGTCGGCGTCGGCGCCGTTGAGGTGCCGGCCCTGCACGTGGCGGCAGCCGCTGGTCGGTCGGAGCAGGCCGCTCAGCACGCCGAGGGCGGTCGACTTGCCGGCCCCGTTCGGCCCGAGCAGGGCGGCCAGCTCGCCCCGCGGCACGGCCAGGTCGATGCCGTGGAGCACCTCGATGCGGCCGTAGCCGGCGCGCACGTCGAGCAGCTCGAGCGGCGAGAGCGACGTGTCCACGACCGCGCCTGCCGCGGTGGTGGTACCAGTCGTCAGCACAGGAAGCCCTTGGCCGGCGCCAGCCGCTTCCACCTGCCGCCGACGACCTGCATGCCGATGAAGCAGCCGTTGCTGCGCTTGCCCCCGAGGTCGACGGGGCCGAGCAGGCCGCCGGCGTCGTAGCGGTGCACCGTGCGGAGCTGGTTGATCAGCGCGTCGCGCGTGATCGGCCCGGGCAGGGCCTCGAGCCCGTCGACGAACGCCTTGATGCCCGACCACGAGTCGGCGGCGAACACGTCGGTGGGCACGCCGGGTGCGACCTGGTGCATCCACCGGACGAAGTTCGCCGCCTCGGGGGAGGACGCCGCCTCCTCGACCGGGAGCGTCCGGATCCAGTTCGACGTCCCCTCCCCGGCGGCCCCGGCCAGCTCGATGAAGTTCGACCCGTAGGTCGTGAGGTACTCCTGGAACTCGAGCTTGTAGCCGGTGTCGGCCATCGACTTGGCCAGCGACGCGCTCTGGCCGGCCTCGGAGATGAAGAAGAGGTAGTCGGCCCCGCTGTTGGCCACGCCCCGCGCCGTCGAGTCGAAGCTCAGGGTGCTCAGCGGGATCTCCTGCTCGTGCACGATCTGGATGCCGGCGGCGACCATCTGGGCCTTCTGCTTCCGCGCCTCCGACCGGGTCTGGTCGACGGCGATGTAGACGAGCGCCGCCTTGTTGGCGCCGTGCTCCTTCAGGTAGCGGTACTTGCCGATCAACGCGTTGGGGTTGGCGAACGGGGGGTTGATGTCGAAGACGGTCGGCGCGTTCTGGAAGCCGTCGGAGATCGGCGTGGTGACCACCGGGATCTTGTTCGCCGTCACCACGTCCGCACCGCCGGCATCACCGGCGCCCACGCCGCCGGCGAAGCCGAGCACCTTCGAGCCGAGCTCGGACATCAGCGAGCGGAACCGCCCGTTGTCCGCCCCGTCGTCGGCCGTCTTCAGGACGAGCTTCCGGCCGCACACGCCACCGGTGGAGTTGCGGAAGGCGACGTAGGCCTGGGCCGCCGCCTGGGAGCTGCGCCCGAGCCCGGGCACCGGCCCGGACAGGGTCGACACGTCGCCGATCGTGATCTCCTTGGCCGTGACGCCGGGAGCGGCGGTCGGGACGTTGCACGGCTTGGTGCCGGTGGCAGCCGGCGCCGCGGTGCCGGTGGCGCCC
>JAODBP010000046.1 GCA_025464025.1 Actinomycetes bacterium
GAGCTCGACAAGGTCACCCCGGCCGGCGGCCGGCCCGACGTCGTCGAGCAGATCATCCGACCGACCGGCCTGATCGACCCCGAGGTCGTGATCAAGCCGACCAAGGGACAGATCGACGACCTGATCCACGATATCCGGCTCCGCACCGACAGGAACGAGCGGGGGAGGGTCACGACGCTCACCAAGAAGATGGCCGAGGACCTGACCGACTACCTGCTCGAGCAGGGGCTGCGGGTCCGGTACCTCCACTCCAACGTCGACACCATCCAGCGCATCGAGATCCTGCGCGACCTGCGCCTCGGCGAGTTCGACGTGCTGGTCGGCATCAACCTCCTGCGGGAGGGCCTCGACCTGCCCGAGGTGTCGCTGGTGGCCATCCTCGACGCCGACAAGGAGGGCTTCCTCCGGTCGGAGACGTCGCTCATCCAGACCATCGGTCGAGCGGCCCGCAACGTCGACGGCCAGGTGATCATGTACGCCGACCAGGTCACGGCGTCGATGCAGAAGGCGATCTACGAGACCCAGCGCCGGCGGGGCCTCCAGCAGCAGCACAACATCGACAACGGCATCAACCCGACGACGATCATCAAGGCCGTCACCGACATCCTGGCCCACCTGCGGCCGGCCGAGGACCGGGCGCCGATGCCCGGCGCCGGGGCCCGCAACCGCAAGCACGACAAGGCCCGCGTCGACCTCTCCGAGCTGCCGGCCAACGAGCTCGAGCGCCTCATCCGCACGCTCGAGGAGGAGATGCACGACGCCTCGGCCGACCTCCGCTTCGAGTACGCCGCCCGCCTCCGCGACGAGATCAAGGACCTGCGGCGCGAGCTCAAGGAAGCGGTCGGCTGAGTCCCCTCGAAGCCACGAAACCCGGACCGCTGCTGACCGGGTTGTGGGTCAGGCTGTCGGGATGACCTTGCGCGTCCAGGCCATCGACATCGACGCCAACGACCCGTCGGCCCTCGCCACGTTCTGGCAGGAGCTGCTGGGCTGGCGGCGCACCCACGAGGACGACGAGGAGGTCGTGCTCGAGCCACCGGCCGGCAGCCCGGAGGACGGCGTGGCGCCCGACCTGCTGTTCCTCAAGGTGCCGGAGGGCAAGCAGGTGAAGAACCGCATCCACCTCGACCTGCGGCCCGACGACCGCGATGCCGAGGTGGCCCGGGCCGAGGCGCTCGGCGCCACCCGCGTCTCGGTGGGTCAGGACGACAGCGTCACCTGGGTCGTGCTCGCCGATCCCGAGGGCAACGAGTTCTGCATCCTCCGGGCTCTCACCCCCGAAGAGCTGGCCGGCTGACGCGGTCCTTCCGCCGAACGCATGTTCGCCCCTACACTGGGACCCGTGGCCGACAAGATCGTCGTTCGAGGCGCGCGTGAGCACAACCTCCAGAACATCAGCGTGGAGCTGCCGCGCGACAAGCTGATCGTGCTCACCGGCTTGTCGGGGTCGGGCAAGTCGTCGCTCGCCTTCGACACGATCTACGCCGAGGGCCAGCGCCGGTACGTCGAGTCGCTGTCGTCCTACGCCCGCCAGTTCCTGGGCCAGATGGACAAGCCCGACGTCGACTTCATCGAGGGCCTGTCACCGGCCATCTCGATCGACCAGAAGACCGCGTCCCGCAACCCCCGCTCGACCGTCGGCACCATCACCGAGGTCTGGGACTACCTGCGCCTGCTGTTCGCCCGCATCGGCGTGCCCCACTGCCCGGTCTGCGGCACGGTGGTCACCCGCCAGACGCCGCAGCAGATCGTCGACCGCATCCTCGAGCTGCCCGAGGGCACCCGCTTCCAGGTGCTCGCCCCCGTGGTGCGGGGCCGCAAGGGCGAGTACGAGGGCCTGCTCGCCGACCTGGCCGGCCAGGGCTTCGCCCGCGCCCGCATCGACGGCGAGATGGTCGAGCTCGCCGACCTGGCGGTCGACCACCGGCTCGAGCGCTACGAGCAGCACTCGATCGAGGTCATCGTCGACCGCCTGGTGGCGCGCGAGGGCATCGAGCGGCGGCTGACCGACTCGCTGGAGACGGCCCTGCGGCTGGCCGAGGGCGTGGCCGAGATCCAGCTCGTGCCCAAGGAGGGCGAGGGTGAGGAGGAGGTGCTGACGTTCAGCCAGCACCTGGCCTGCCCGAACGACGGCTGGTCGATGGACGAGCTGGCGCCCCGCAACTTCTCGTTCAACTCCCCGTACGGCGCCTGCGCCCACTGCGACGGCCTGGGCACCCGCTTCGAGGTCGACCCCGAGCTGGTCGTGCCCAACCCCGACCTGTCGATCGCCGAGGGCGCCATCGCCCCGCTGGCCTCCGGTCGCACCCAGTACTTCGACCGCCTGCTCGGCGCCGTGGCCGAGAGCATGGACGTCAGCGTCGACACCCCGTGGTCGAAGCTCAAGGCCGCCCAGCAGAAGGCGTTCCTCCACGGCTCCGGGGCCAAGAAGGTCTCGGTCAACTACAAGAACCGCTACGGCCGCCAGCGCTCCTACACCACGGCCTACGAGGGCGTGATCCCGTACCTCCAGCGCCGGCACTCCGAGGCCGAGTCCGAGTGGACCCGCGAGCAGGTCGAGTCCTACATGCGGGAGGTGCCGTGCCCCGAGTGCGGCGGCGCCCGCCTCAAGCCCGAGTCGCTCGGCGTCACCATCGACGGCCGCAACATCCACGAGCTGTCGTCGCTGGCCATCCGCGACGCGGCCGAGGCGCTGGCCGGCCTCGAGCTCTCCGAGCGCGACCGGATGATCGCCGAGCGGGTCGTGAAGGAGATCAACGCCCGCCTCGGCTTCCTGCTCGACGTCGGCCTCGGCTACCTGTCGCTCGACCGGTCGGCCGGCACCCTCGCCGGCGGCGAGGCCCAGCGCATCCGCCTGGCCAGCCAGATCGGCTCGGCCCTCGTCGGCGTGCTCTACGTGCTCGACGAGCCGTCCATCGGCCTGCACCAGCGCGACAACCGCCGGCTCATCGACACCCTCGTGCGCCTGCGCGACCTCGGCAACACCGTCCTCGTCGTCGAGCACGACGAGGAGACGATCCTGGTCGCCGACCACGTGGTCGACATCGGTCCCGGGGCCGGCGAGCACGGCGGCGAGGTCGTCCACTCCGGCTCGGTGGCCAAGCTCCTCACCAACAAGCGGTCGATCACCGGCCAGTACCTCTCGGGCAAGCGGAAGATCCCGATCCCGGAGATGCGGCGCAAGCCGGGTGACGACTGGATCACGGTCAAGGGCGCCCGCGAGCACAACCTGAAGGACATCGACGTCGAGTTCCCGCTCGGCGTGTTCACCGCCGTCACCGGTGTGTCGGGCTCGGGCAAGTCGACCCTGGTCAACGACATCCTGCTCCAGGCCCTGATGCAGCGGATCTACCACTCGAAGGTCGCGCCCGGGCGCCACAAGTCGATCGAGGGGCTCGAGGCGCTCGACAAGGTGATCGCCATCGACCAGTCGCCCATCGGGCGCACGCCCCGGTCGAACCCGGCCACCTACACCGGGATGTTCGACCACATCCGCAAGCTCTTCACCCAAACGCAGGAGGCCAAGGTCCGGGGCTACCTCCCGGGCCGGTTCTCGTTCAACGTCAAGGGCGGCCGGTGCGAGGCCTGCGCCGGCGACGGGACGATCAAGATCGAGATGCACTTCCTGCCCGACGTCTACGTGCCGTGCGAGGTGTGCAAGGGCGCCCGCTACAACCGCGACACGCTCGACATCACGTTCAAGGGCAAGAACATCGCCGAGGTGCTCGACCTGCCGTGCGAGGAGGCGCTGGAGTTCTTCTCGAACCAGCCGGCCATCGCCCGCCACCTCCAGACCATCGTCGACGTCGGCCTCGGCTACGTGCGGCTCGGCCAGCCGGCGCCCACGCTGTCGGGCGGTGAGGCCCAGCGGGTGAAGCTGGCGTCGGAGCTGGCCAAGCGCTCCACCGGCCACACCATCTACGTGCTCGACGAGCCGACCACCGGCCTCCACTTCGAGGACATCAGGCGCCTGCTCACCGTGCTCAGCCGGCTGGTCGACCAGGGCAACACGGTGCTGGTGATCGAGCACAACCTCGACGTCATCAAGACGGCCGACTGGGTCATCGACCTCGGGCCCGAGGGGGGCGACGGGGGCGGCACCGTGGTCGTCGAGGGGTCGCCGGAGCTGGTGGCCAAGACCGAGGCCAGCCACACCGGCCGCTTCCTCGCCCCGATCCTCGGCTTGTAACGGCGGAGGCCCCTTGGGCCAAGTACTGGGTGTTGGACCTCGCCGCTGCCATCGAGGACCGCCACGTCGTGCGGTTCCGCTACCTGAGCGACCCTCCGCGCGCCTGGCGGTGGGTCCAGCCCCACGTGCTGTTCGAGAGCCACCAGGGGAAGGCCCTGCTCGACGCCGTGCAGATCGCCGGCTACACGTCGAACGCGGCGGCCGGCTTCCCGGTCTGGCGGCAGTTCGACGTAGCCATGATCACCGAGCTGGAGGCCCTGGTCGACCGGTTCGAGCCGGCCCCCGACCTCCGGCTCAACGCCGAGAAGTACGCCCGCGTCCTGGCCGCCGTCGGCACCTAGGGTGCAGCCGTGCCGCGGCCGCTCCCCGCAACCGCCTGGGCCGTGCTCGGGATCCTGTCGTTCGAGCGCGAGCTGTCGGGCTACCAGGTCAAGCGCTGGGCCGATGCCAGCCTCACGTTCTTCTACTGGTCGCCGGCGATCAGCCAGGTCTACGGCGAGCTGAAGCGGCTCGAGGAGCTGGGCTTCGTGTCGGCCCGCGACGTGCCCGAGGAGCAGCGCACGACCCGGGTGTACCGCATCACGCCCGAGGGCCGCGACGCGCTGACCGGCTGGCTGGAGGACGCGCCGGTGGAGCCGCCGGTGCTCAAGCACGCCGTGCTGCTGCGGCTGTGGCTCGGCCACCTGAGCACCCCGGACCGGTTGCGCCAGGTCGTCGAGCGCCACCGGGCCCAGACCGAGGAGGTGCTGGCCGAGCTCACCAACGACGAGCGCATGGCCGAGCAGGAGCCGGACTGGGCCTTCCCGGCCATGGTCCTGCGGTGGGGGGAGAAGTACTACCGGAGCGAGCTCGCCCTCACCGACGACCTCCTGCGCGAGCTGGATCAGCTCGAGGGCTGAACCTCTCGGATCCCGGGCACCGGCGACCGGACCAGCCAGAGCACCCCGCTCAGGGCCAGCACGGCGCCGATGGCGATCGCCGGGCGAATGCCAAGGGAGGCGCCGAGCGCGCCACCGGCAAGGGCGCCGAGCGGGCGCACGCCGTAGTTCACGGTGAGATAGGCCCCCTGCACCCGGGCCCGCAGCTCGTGGGGGACGAGGCCGGCGAACAGCGACGCCGCGCTGATGTCGAGGACCATCACCCCGAGGCCGGACAGCAGCTCGGTGGCGAGGAGCAGCGGGACGTGGTGCGCCGCCGGCACCGCGAGCAGGGGTAGGGCGAACACGACGCAGCCGGCGACGAACGACCGGCCCAGGCCGAGGCGGCGGATGATCCGAGGCGACGCCGCCGAACCGGCCAGCCCGCCGACCGCGCCGGCGGCGAGGACGAGCCCGACCACCGACGGGGCCAGGTGCAGTGTCCGGGTGAGGAACAGGACGAACAGCGACCAGTAGAGGTAGTTGCCGAAGTTGATCGTGGCGGTGGCGGCCAGCGCGGCCCTCATGGCGGGGGAGCGGCGGAGGAAGCGCACGCCGCCGGCCAGGTCGCCGGCGGGGGCAGCCGCCGGTTCGTCGGGACGGATGCCGTGGAGGCACCACGCCGAGGCGAGGAACGAGCCGGCGTCGACCACGAGGGCCGCGGGGGCGGTGAGCACCTGGACGAGCAGCCCACCGGCGGCCGGCCCCCCGAGGATCGAGAGCGACCGGCTCCCGGAGAGGAGTGCGTTGGCCTCGACGTAGCGGTCGCGGGCGACGACGGACGTGAACAGCGAGCCGTAGGAGACGGCGAAGAGCACCGAGAGCGAGCCGACGAGGAAGGCGACGGTGCACAGCTCGCCGAACCCGGGTCGACCGACGAGGGCGTGCACCGGGACCACCAGGAGGAGCGCCGCCCGCCCGAGGTCGGCGCCGATCATCACCTTGCGTCGCCGGCCCAGCCGGTCGACCAGCCCGCCGGCCACCAAGGAGAACAGGAGGTAGGGGGCCACTCCGGCGGCGGTGAGCGCGCCCATGGCGCTGGGGCCGGCGTGGAGGACGAGCACGGCGACGAGCGGGAGGGCGAGCAGCGAGATCTGGTCGCCGAACAGCGAGACGGTCTGCCCGGCCCAGAACCGCCGGAACGGCCGGTCGTCGCGCAGCAGGGCGGGGACGAGGCTCACCGCTCCGGGAAGGCCAGGCGCAGCCACCACACCGGCCGGCTGCCGTCGGGTGCGGTCTTCCTCGCGTAGTAGGGCGCCAGGAGGGCGTCGACCTGGCGGCCGAGGTCGGCCAGCTCGTCGGCGGTGAGCCGGAGGATCTGGTCGCCGAACTGCGCCGCGTCCTGCCAGTCGGCCGGCTCCGACGGCCGCCGGTCGATCCACTGGAACAGCTCGTCGAAGTAGCGCTCGGCCACGACGGTCTCGAAGAGCTGCACGGCGACCGCACCCTCCGGCGTGGTCGCCGACGGCACCACGGTCGCCGATGCCGTCGCCTGCCAGGGCCGCTCCCGACCGCGGCCGCCTCCGGCCTCCTCGACCAGCCCGTGCTTGGCCAGCTGGTTGAGGTGGTACGTGCACCGCTGCGGCGTCTCCCCGAGCCGCTCGGCCGCTTGCGATGCGGTGAGGGGCCCCTCCCGGCGGAGGAGCCCGACGAGCGAGAGCCGGGTGGGGTGGGCAACGGCGCGGAGGGCTCGGGGGTCGGTGAGCCTGACGGCCCGCTTCCGTCGCGCCATGTCTCACAACATATCTTTTAAAAGAGGTGTTGTGAAGATGGGCGCTGTCGACCACGAGCCCTAACGTCGGTCCCATGGCCGACGAGGTGGTGCGCTACGAGGTCCGCGACGGGGTGGCGCTGCTCACCCTGCACCGGCCCGAACGGTTGAACGCCTGGACCATCCCGATGGAGGACCAGTACTTCGACCGCCTGCTCGAGGCCGAGGCCGACCGCGAGGTGCGGTCCATCGTGGTCACCGGGGCCGGTCGAGGGTTCAGCCCGGGCGCCGACCTCGGCGGGCCCGACGGGGGCGGCGACGTCAGCCAGATGGACTTCGGCAGCCTGAAGCGGCGCCCGACCACCCTGCCGCTCGGGATCAAGAAGCCGATCATCGGGGCCATCAACGGGGCGGTCGCCGGCGTGAGCCTGGTCCAGGCCCTCCAGATGGACCTGCGCTTCGCGGCCGCCGGCGTGAAGATGACCTTCGCCTTCTCCCAGCGGGGCCTGGTCGCCGAGTACGGCGTGTCGTGGCTGCTGCCCCGGCTCATCGGGACCTCACGCGCGCTCGACCTGCTCCTGTCGTCCCGCGTGGTCCTGGCCGAGGAGGCGCTCGAGCTCGGTCTGGTCAACCGGGTCGTGCCCGGTGAGGAGCTGCTGGAGACGGCGCTCGGCTACGCCCGCGACCTGGCCGAGCGGTGCTCACCGGCGTCACTCGCCGTGATCAAGCAGCAGGTCTACGCCGACTGGGAGAACGACCTCGAGACGTCCCGCGTGCGCGTCGCCCACCTCATGAAGCGGTCGTTCGAAGGCGACGACTTCAAGGAGGGCATCGTGTCGTTCCTGCAGAAGCGGGCGCCCTCGTTCCCGCCGATGGGCGAGGGCAGCAACACGAGCATCGATGTCTGAGCTGGCCGGCGACCTCGCAACCAGCCTGAAGACGCCTGAGATTCGGCTGGGAACATTTGCCACCGAACGTGGCGGACCTGTCAAGCTGTTCGGCATCGAACCGCGGCGGCACTGGCACGTGACGGAGCGCTCCGGGCGCATCCGGCTCCTCGGGCGCATGCGCGTCGTGCACCAGCTCGGCGCCGATTCGGCCCAGGCCGCGTACGGGGTGCTGGCCAAGCGGGCCAGCCAGCTCATGCTCGAGTCGTGGCAGCTCGACGTCGACTACAGCAACGACTCCGTCGTGGTGGTCGAGCGCGAGGGGCTGCGCACGGTGATCGAGGTCTCCGAGTGCTGGGAGGTGGCCTGCCTCGCCGCCCGGCCGCCGTCCGGGCTCCCCGAGGCCGAGGCGGCGCGGACCGCCGAGGAGCGCCGGGCCGGCTAGGTCGAGCACTGGTGGTGCAGCGTCAGGTGATCTCCAGCATCCGCTGGAGGGCGACCTTGGCCCCCTCGGCGGTCTCGGCGTCGACCGTGATGCGGTTGACGACGTTGCCCTCGACCAGGTTCTCGAGCACCCACGCGAGGTGGGGGCCGTCGATGCGGAACATCGTCGAGCACGGGCAGATGAGCGGGTCGAGCGACACGATCGTCTTGTCCGGCGTCTCGTCGTTCAGGCGCTGCACCAGGTGGATCTCGGTGGCCACGGCGATGGTCGACCCCACCGGGGCGGCGGCGACCTCCCGGATGATGAAGTCCGTCGACCCCACCTTGTCGGCCACGGCGCACAGCTCGTGGCTGCACTCCGGGTGGGCGATGACGATCCCGTCGGGGTGCTCGGCCCGGAACGCCGCGACGTGCTCGGGCCGGAACCGCTGGTGCACCGAGCAATGGCCCTTCCAGAGGAGGAACGTGGCCTCCTTGGCCTCGGCCTCGGTGAGCCCGCCCAGCTCGAGCCGGGGGTTCCAGACCCGCATGTCGTCGAGTCCGTAGCCCATGGCCAGGCCGGTGTTGCGGCCCAGGTGCTGGTCGGGGAAGAACA
>JAODBP010000053.1 GCA_025464025.1 Actinomycetes bacterium
GGCATGTCGAGCAGCTCGAAGTCGGCGGGCAGGCCGCCGGCGGCCACGCCGAGCCCGACCCGACCGGGGAAGCGGGCGTTCAGCCAGGCGGCCTCCTCGGCCACGATCGTCGGCACGCGGAGGGGGAGCAGGACGGGGGAGGCGGCGCCCCAGCCGGTGGCCATCCCCTCCAGGCACCAGCCCACCATCTGCTGCGGGTTCGGGGCGTAGCCGTAGAAGCCGGCGTGGTGCTCGCTGACCATCACCCCGTCGAACCCGTGGGCGGCGGCGAGCGCGGCCTGGGCCGTGAGCTCGGCGACGACGTCCGGCGCCGGCCGGTCGAGGTGCGGGTAGAGGCGCAGCGAGATCGATCCCGGCGCCAGTGGTCCCGGTCCCGACGTTGGTGTTGCTGCCATGTCCCCCCTCGACGACCCTTGACCCAGGTCTCTTGTGCCTAAGATACTTGGCCACGAGAGAGTAGTCGAGGGGGGAAGATGGCGCTGGAGATCACACCGGTGACCGCGGTCATCGGCGCCGAGGTTCGGGGCGTCGACCTGCGGGACGACCTCGACGGCGCGACGGTCGCCGCCATCCGCCGGGCCCTGCTCGACCACCTCGTGCTGTTCTTCCGGGGCCAGGAGCTCGACGACGAGGCCCACCTCGCGTTCGCCCTGCGCTTCGGGCCGCTCTCGATCCCGCCGCTGACCACCAAGTTCCAGGACAGCCCGGCGGTCACCGTGCTCGACCAGGTGGCACCGAAGGGCCAGGGCGCGGACGAGTGGCACAGCGACAACACGTTCATGGCCAACCCGCCGCTCGGGTCGATCCTGCGCTGCGAGACGCTCCCGGCCGTCGGAGGTGACACCTGCTTCGCGTCGATGTACGCCGCCTACGACGGGCTGTCGCCGAACATGCGCCAGTTCGTCGACGGGCTGACCGCGGTGCACGACATCACCAAGGTGATGCACAAGGCCATCCGCGACGGCAACACCAACCTCGACCTGGCCGAGACCCAGGCGAAGTGGCCGCCGGTGGAGCACCCGGTTGCCCGGGTCCACGAGGAGACCGGCCGCAAGGCGCTGTTCGTGAACCGCAACTCGACCAGCCACATCGTCGGGCTCAGCGAGCGGGAGAACGAGGTGCTGCTGCCGTTCCTGCTCGAGCACGCCCGCTCACCGGAGTACCAGTGCCGTCTCCACTGGGAGCCGGGCACGGTCGCCTTCTGGGACAACCGCTCGATGCAGCACTACGCCGTGGCCGACTACACCGAGCGCCGCGTCATGCGGCGAGTGACGATCGATCAACACTCATGATCGAGCTCGCAAGCTTCGCTCGATGTGCCGCCTGCTCGCTGGCGCTCCCGACGCCGGCCTTTGCTCACGAGCACGGACGGCTTCGGTGACGGACCTCGACCGGCACCTGGAGGACGGCGGCATCAGCGGCGTCTTCACGCGGGTGACGCGGGTGGGCCTGCTGCTCGACGCCTTCCAGCACCGGTGCCTCGACGAGTTCGGGCTGCGCTTCGTCGACTTCTCCGTGCTGCGCGTCGTCGAGCTCGCCGGCCAGCTCACGCCGTCGGAGCTGGCCGAGCTGACGCTGCGCTCGACGGGCGGCATGACGCAGATCGTCGACCGCCTGGTGAAGCAGGGACTCGTGCTCCGCTCGCCGGACGAGAACGATCGGCGCAAGGTCGTGATCGTCCTCACGCCCAAGGGTCGTCGCCTCACCGACCAGGCCCAGCGGGCCTACGCCCGCGAGCGGGCGCGCGTCCTCGGCCCCCTCTCGGAGGCCGAGCTGCACGAGATCGACGCCGCCGTGCGCCGCTTGCTGGAGCTGCTCAGCGAGGACGCTGCCGCAGCCCAGGAGGCGGTCTCGTGAGACCCCTAGGTCAGGACGGTGGTCGACGCCGCCTTGCGGATCGTCACGAACGTCATGCCCTCGTCGCCGGCGACGAAGCCGTACTCGTGGCCGGCCTCGAGCGCCATCGAGTCGTACGGCTTGAGCGTCGGCCCACCGCCCAGCATCGTCATCTCGCCCTCGAGCAGCATGATCAGCTCGTCGTGCCCGTGCATGTGCTCCGGGACGGTGTAGCCGGCCGGGAACCACGAGATCTGGCTGTGGAACCCGCCCTCGCCCTTGGCGAGGTACTTGCGGCGTGCCCCCGCCTTCTGGGCGCTGTCGACCAGCGCCTTCGGTGCGCCCGACGCGGTCTCGTCCGGGAAGTCGATGTCATCGATCAAGAAGAAGGTGGCCCCCATGGGCTGCCACACAACCACGCCAAGGGGGAAATGTGAAGCACGGATTCAAGGTCTTCGACGCGGACGCCCACGTCATCTATCCGAAGGACCTGTGGCAGCGTTACCTGCCCGAGAAGTTTCGCGATCGCATCGGGCTGCGCCAGCCGATCGAGGGCTGGGAGGCCTACAACCCGGTCACCGTCGACGGGAAGTGGACCCAGCACGACACGTCGCTGTACGGCCGGTTCCAGCGCTACATCGACTGGACCGCCGACGACATGATCGCCAAGTACGGCGAGTGCGTGCTCAAGGGCTTCACCGGTGACGCCGTCGCCGATGCCCTCGAGATCGACGGCATCGATCTCAGCGTGATCTACGGCCCGGAGTACGACCTGTGGGTCGAGGGGCTCGACCCCGAGCTCCAGGCCGCCATGGTCCGGGCCTACAACCACTGGGCCGTCGACATGCGCGAGACGTCCCGCAAGCGGGTTCACGCCGCGTCACCGATCGCCCTCAACGACGTGAGTCGGGCGCTGGTCGAGATCCAGTACGCCTACGACGAGTGCGGCACGCGCGCCTTCTGGGCCCGCCCCGGTGAGTTCAACAAGCGGACCCTCGGCGACCGCTACTACGACCCGATCTGGGAGCTGCTCCAGGACCTCGACGTCACGTTCGCGACCCACGAGTTCATGGGCCTGCGGGGCACGACGTTCGGCTCCGACCGGTTCAAGTCCTACAACGAGTGGCACGTGGTCGTGCACCCGTTCGAGGCCATGGGCGCCATCACGTCGATGATCTGCCACGGCGTGTACGAGCGGTTCCCGCGCCTGCAGGTCGCCTACATGGAGGCCGGCTGCGGCTGGCTGCCGTCGTGGCTGCACCGCATCGACGAGCACCTCGAGCTGGCCGGCAAGGAGTTCCCGGAGCTGACGATGTCGGCCACCGACTACTTCAAGCGCAACTGCTGGATCTCCACGGAGTGCGAGGACCCGTTCGTCGCCGACGTCATCACCTGGATGGGCGACGACCGGATCCTGTTCGAGTCCGACTTCCCGCACCCCGACTCGAAGTACCCGAAGACGGTCGACGAGTTCGTGGGCCTCCTGCCCGACCGGATCAGTGAGGAGTCGAAGCGCAAGATCCTCTGGGACAACCCGGTCGCCTTCTACAAGTTCCCGGACTCGCACTACCCGGAGGGCATCCTCGACGCGTCGGTGACGGCGTGAGCGTCGGGATCCGACGACCGCACCAGTCGGTCGACTACGACGACCTGGTCCGCCAGTTCCAACCCGCACCCGAGTACTTCGCCGACGGCTGGCTGAAGTCGCCGGAGGAGATCGAGCGGGTCCAGCTCAACCGGCTCAAGGAGCGGGCCATGGCGGTGCGCCACGTGCCGTTCTTCGCCAAGCGGTGGGCCGAGGCCAAGTTCGACCCGCGTGACCTCAAGAGCGTCGAGGACCTCTGGCAGGTGCCCTTCTACACCGTCGACGACATCCGGAAGTCGATCGACGAGCACCCGCCGTGGGGCGACTACCAGGGCGTCACGCCGGGGCAGGCGCTCACCGAGCCGATGCGGATCTGGATGTCGGGCGGCACCACCGGCAAGTCGCGCCCGACCTTCTACACGCACTGGGACCGGGAGGCCGGCGCCATCCTCACGGCGCGGGCCCTCTACATGCAGGGCATCCGACCCGGCGACGTGGTGCTCAACGCCTGGGCCTACGGCACCCACAACGGGGCGTTCTGCTTCGACGAGGCGCTGCACCGCTGGCTCAACTGCATCGTCATCACCACCGGCACCGGCAACGTGACGTCGTCGGAGAAGCAGGTCGAGCTGGCGATCCAGTACGGCGCCACCGCCATCCTGACCACCGGCGACTACCTGCTGCGCCTGTCGCAGGTGGCCCAGGAGATGGGCTACTCGCCGACCGACCTGAAGATCCGGGCCCTGCCGAACATCGGCGACCGCGAGGTGCTCGAGTCGACCTTCGGGGCCGAGTGCTACAACTCCTACGGCTTCCACGAGGTGCAGTGGGTCTCGGTCGAGTGCCCGGCGCACGACGGCCTGCACATCTTCGAGGACGCCTTCGTGGTGCAGATCGTCGACCCCGAGACGGGGGAGCGGCTGCCCGACGGCGAGCTCGGGTCGATCTGCATCACCGAGCTGTACAAGACCGGCTCGCCGCAGTTCCGGTACAACATCATGGACCTCTCCTACCTGTACCCGCGGGAGCAGTGCTCGTGCGGGTCGTGGCTGCGCAAGATGGCGCCGTTCGCCGGCCGGGGCGACAACATGATCAAGCTCCGGGGCATCAACGTGTGGCCCGAGGGTGTGTTCGAGATCGCCAAGGACGTGCCCGGCACGACCGACGACTGGTTCGCCCGGGCCGTCCGCGTCGAGAACCGCGACGAGCTGATCTTCCACATCGTCGGTGACGCCGAAGCCGGACCCGCGGTCGAAGCGAGGCTGCGCGATCGTCTGGGTGTGAAGATCCAGGTCGAGATGGCCCAGCCGGGCTCGCTCGACGAGTGGACCGAGATCGGGGTGGCAGCCAAGTTGAAGCGGTTCCGTGACGACCGCTGAGGTCGTCGACTACCTGGTCAACGCCTTCACGCCCGACCGCCGGGCGGTGTGGGAGCGCGCCGTCAGCGACCAGGGCATCCCGCTCAAGGTCGTCAAGGACGAGCGCGACGACTTCGCCGAACCGGCCGACATGGTCGAGCGCATGGACCGGCTCGGCATCGCCACGCTGGTCCTGCCGACCGGCGACGTCGGCCCCCATCCCGAGTACGACGTGGTGGCCACGCACTGGGCCGAGGCGGAGAAGCTGGCCGCTGAGTTCCCCGGGCGGTTCGTGGCCAACGCGGTCGTCCACCCCAACCAGGGCATGGCCGGCGTGCGCGACCTGCGCTCGAGGTTGGCCGAGCCGTGGGTCGTCGGGATGTGGATCCACACCCACTCGTGGGACAGGCGCTTCGACCACCCCGACTACTACCCGTACTACG
>JAODBP010000055.1 GCA_025464025.1 Actinomycetes bacterium
GGCTGAGCACCTCGTAGGTCTCGGTGAAGGTCACGAACGTGCCGCCGTCGGGCGCGTCCTCCAGGTCGTGCCAGCCCTCGGCCTTCGACCACAGCGGCTTCCCGACCGCCGAGTAGCGCGAGTGCTCCTCGAGCCGGGCCTCGACGATGCACTCCCAGGACCGGGCCCGGCCGCCGACGAGCCTCGGCACCCGGAACGTGCACGTCCGCACCAGCCCCTGGCCGGCCTCGTCGCCCTCGAACAGCACCTCGATGCGCCCACCCGGGTAGTCGATGATCCGCGGGTGCTCGGCGTCCTCGGGCGGGCGGGGGTGGAGCGTGCGCCACACGTCGGCGCGGGGTGCGCCCACGTGGAAGCGGGCCGTGTGGCGCTGCATCAGCGGGTCCGCCGCGGTCGGGTCACCAGGCGCCGGTCCAGGTCTCGCGGTGGGCCACGGCGCTGACCGGTTGGCGGCGGGGCGGGCCGAGCGGCCGGGCCGGCCAGCCCAGCGGCACGACGGCCATCGGCACCACGTGGTCGGGCAGGTCGAGGAGGACGCGCAGCTCGTCGGGTCGCTGGAGGGCGAGCGTGGTCATGGCCGAGCCCAGCCCGAGGGCGCTCGCCGCCAGCAGCAGGTTCTGCACGGCCGGGAACACCGACGCCGGCAGCGTGGTGCGCAGGCTGCGCGACTCGTCGCCGCACACCACGACGACGACCGGCGCCGCGGCCAGGCTGCCCTCGGCCCCTTCGTCGACCTCGGCCAGCAGGCCTGGGCTGAGGCGGCCCTCGGAGTGGGCCCGGCCGGCGGCCCGCCACACGTCGCGGTTCAGGTCGCCGATGGCCCGCCGCGTCTCGGCCGCCCGGACGACCACGAAGGCCCACGGCTGGGTGTTCTCGGCGCTCGGCGCGTGGGTCGCGGCCTCGATGCACTGCTCGACGAGGGTGTCGTCGACGTCGCGGTCGCCGAAGCGACGGCAGGCCCGCTGGGCCAGCACCACGTCGAAGAGGCCGCGGCTCATTCCTCGACCGTGATGGCCAGCTCGGGGCAGCCGAGGGCACCCCGCCGGGCCTGCTCCTCCATGCCGGGGGCGACCTCGTAGGTGGGCGTCGTGTTGTAGCCGTCGTCGTCGAGCTCGTAGACGTCGGGGGCCAGGTCCTGGCAGCGGGCGTGCCCGGTGCACCGCTCGATGTCGACGTGGACGCGCACGGCATCACGGTAGCCCGCTTCATCCCGGGACTGACGACCCTGTTAGATTCACCGCCGTGGACCTCGAGTTCTCGGACGACGAAGCGGAGCTGCGAGAGAACGTGCGCAGCGTCCTGGCCGGCATCTGCCCGCCGTCGGTCGTGCGGACGGTCTACGAGCAGAAGGCCGATGCCGCCGCCATCTGGGAGACGATGATCGAGCTGGACTGGCCGGCGATCGCCGTCGACGAGGCCCACGGCGGGCTCGGCCTGGGCTTCGTCGAGCTGGCCATCGTGGCCGAGGGGCTGGGCTGGGCCACGGTGCCGAGCCCGTTCCTCGCCACGGTCACCCAGTTCGCCCCGGCCGTGGCCGAGCTGGGGGGCGAGGCCCACCGGGCCGACCTCCTGGGCCGGGTCGCCGCCGGCGAGGTCACCGGCGCCCTGGCCCTGGCCGAGCAGGGTCGGTGGGACCTGGCCGCGGTGCGAGCCACGGCGTCGTCGTCGTCGGGGGGCTGGCGGCTGGCCGGCACCAAGGAGGCCGTGCTCGACGGTGCCACCGCGGACGAGGTGGTCGTGATCGCCCGGGGGTCCGCCGGCCTATGTGCCTTCCTCGTCGAGCGGTCGCAGCTCTCGCCCCGACCTCGGGAGGTGATCGACCCGACGTTGCCGATGGCCGACCTCGTGCTCGACGGCATCGAGGTCGGGCCCGAGCGGGTGCTGGCCGCGCCGGGTGCGACCGTGGCCCCGCGGCTGGCCCGGGCCGTGGAGGCGGCGACGGTGGCGCTGGCCACCGCCACCGTCGGCACGTGCCGGGGCATCCTCGAGGCGACCGTCGCCTACGCCAAGGCCCGGGAGCAGTACGGGAAGCCGATCGGGTCGTTCCAGGCGCTCAAGCACCGGATGGCCGACATGTACCTGTCGGTCGAGCGGGCCACGTCGCTGTGCTGGTTCGCCGCCCTCACCATCGCCGAGGACGACCCCCGCCGGGCCGAGGCCGCCCACCTGGCCAAGGCGGCGGTGGGCGAGTGCCAGCGGCTGGTGGTCGGCGAGGGCCTCCAGCTCCACGGCGGCGTCGGCTACACGTGGGAGCACGACCTGCACTTCCTGCTGAAGCGGGCCAAGGCGGGCGACGCCCTGTTCGGGAACGCCACCAGCCACCGCTCGGCGCTGGCCACGATGCTGGGCCTGGCGCCGGCGCTCGAGGAGGGTGGAGCATGAGGCTCACGTTCGGCGACGACGTCGAGGCGTTCCGGGCCGAGTTCCTGGCCTGGCTGGCCGAGCACGGGCCGACCAGGGAGGAGATGGCCGCCGAGCCGGCCGTGTCGTCGGCCCACCTCCCGGGCTGGGCCCGCCGGTGGACCCGGCGCCTGTTCGACGACGGCTGGCTGGTGCCGGGCTGGCCGCCGGAGCGGGGCGGCCGCAACGCCGGCCCCATCGAGACGCTCGTGTACCAGGAGGAGCTCAACCGGGCTCACATCCCGCGCACGACGAACCCGCAGGGGCTCGGCATCGTGGCCCCGTCGATCTTCGACTACGGCTCGCCCGAGCAGATCCGCGACTACGCCGAACCGATCCTGCGGGGCGAGCGGTCGGCCTGCCTCGGCATGAGCGAGCCCGGCGCCGGCAGCGACCTGGCGTCGCTCAGCACCCGGGCGGTGGCCGACGGCGAGACGTTCGTGGTCAACGGCCAGAAGGTGTGGACGTCGGGGGCCAACTACGCCGACTTCTGCTTCCTGTTCTGCCGCACCGACACGACGGTGGCCAAGCACAAGGGCATCAGCGTCCTGCTCGTCGACATGGACACGCCCGGCATCACGGTCCGGCCCCTGCCCGAGATCGTCGACCCCGAGCACCCCGACCTCAACGAGGTCTTCCTCACCGACGTGGTGGTGCCGAAGGCGAACCTGGTCGGCGAGCTCAACAACGGCTGGGCCATGGCCAGCGGGTCGCTGGCCCACGAGCGCGGCATGGTCTGGCTCGGTGGCGTGCTGGCCCTCGAGGAGGAGGTGGTCCGCCTCCTGGCCGAGGCGCCGGCCGCCCTCGACCGGCTGCCGAGCGCCGACCGCGCCGTCCTCACCGACCTGATCGTGCGGTCCTACACCGACTCGGTCGCGGCCCGGTGCCTCGGCTACCGCGGCTTCGCCAAGCTGGTGCGCGGCGGCACCGCTCCGGAGCAGGCGCTGATGAAGGCGTTCAGCAGCGAGTCGCAGCAGCGGCTGACGCTGGCGGCCGCCGAGCTGCTGGGCGGCGACGCCATCGACAACGCCGAGGCCTACCGGTTCGAGCACCGGGGCGGGGCCTGGATCGAGCGCTACTTCGGCACGTTCGCCGCCACCATCTCGGCCGGCTCCTCGGAGATCCAGCGCAACATCATCGCCGAGAAGGTCCTCGGCCTCCCCCGGGGTTAGCGCCCCGGCGAACCTGTGGACGACGGTGCCGCGGCGCCGCGCAAGAGGCGTTCTTGGGCGGGCCGCAGCATGATGGATAGCCATGGGCGAAGGGCTGGTCCAGCCTGCGGTGGCCGCTGCCGTCGAAGTGGGAAGAAGAGCCGGGTTGATCTCGACTCGTCCAGCCATCCTGCAAGAGACGAACAACACCGTGGTGTGGCTCAGACCGGAGCCGGTCGTGGCCAAGGTCGCTACCCGTGCGGACGGCCGGAGCGACCTTCATCTCGAGCACGGTGTCGCTACCGAACTTGCCCGGCTGGGGGCCGAGATCGCTGCGCCGCTTCCTGGGACGGTCCCGGAACGGCATGAGCCGACCGGCTTCACCGTTTCGCTGTGGGAACGAGTTGACGGAAGCCGGCGCGAGCCAGTGGAACCAGATCGCCTTGCCCAGTCGCTACGCCGGCTACATGAAGCGCTCGCCGCCACGACTCAGGACCTTCCGTCCTTCGAGGTCTCACTGGACAGGGCACGCACCGCACTGGGCAACCCGACGGTCATGGCGGCCTTGCCTCCAACCGACCGCACGTTCCTGTGCGACATCTACGACGACGGCTTGGACCGGCTGCGTGCCGTGCCTGTCGGGCAGCAGCGGCTCCACGGTCAACCTCACGACGCAAACCGGCTGGTCACCGCCGATGGCATTCGATGGATCGACTTCGAGAGCTGCTGCGTCGGCCCGCTCGAGTGGGACCTCGCATTCCAGCCAAGCGAGGTTCACGAGCACTTCCCGAACGTCGACTCCGACCTGCTCGCCCTCCTACGTCGTCTCAACAGCGCACGCGTGGCTACGTGGTGTTGGGCTGAAGCGCGGTTTCCGGTGATGCGCAGACACGGCGAGATCCATCTCGCCCTCCTCCGGGGACAGCGAAGCGACAACTCATGACTGATCGACGCCTATCGGCTACCTCGGGAGTCCCAGCGGTAGGAGAGGCACTGCGTTCTGTCGCCACGGCCACTTGACCGGCAGAATCTGGCCGTGGAAGCCCGAGGTGTGGACCCCCGCGACCAGACATGGCAGCACGATGCCACGCGCTTCCGCGTCTACTTCCGGTCCCACCCAGATCGCTCGGACGAGTGGGAACTCGACTCGACCGACGTCCGGGACGTCATCGCGTGGGCCGAGGACCAACGGCCACTACGCGGCGACTACGTGCTCTACGCAGTGGTCCCCGGGCACCCACCGGAACTGGGCCTGGTCCAGATCGCCGGCACCGACCCCACCGTTGGGCGGAGGCGCTCTGCGGGACCACGGCAGGTGCCGTTGCCGCGGCAACCCCTGGCATAGCGCGGGCTCGGACGTTTCCGCGGAATGGCCTTCTGTGGAGAGCGCGTCCGCGGACGCGCTCTCCACAGGAGGGACTTGGTTGGATGCCAGGTCGGGCGCGTCCGACAGGGCAGCTACTCCGCGAAGAGCTCGTCGTAGTCGGCCTTGACGGCGGCGAGGTGGTCGCGGCCGTTGGGGAGGATCCAGAACGTGCGGTCGCGGATCGAGCGCACGACGAGCTCGCCGACGTCGCGGGGGTCCATGGCGGTGGTGAGCCGGTCCTTGAGGGCGGCGACCCGGGCCAGGTCGCGGTCGGTGCCCTTGGTCCGGATGTTGTCGGTGATGTTGGTGCGGACCTCGCCCGGGCACATGACCGACACCCCGACGTGGGCCGAGCGGATGGCCAGCTCGGCCCGGAGGGCCTTCGACAGCCCGGCGACGGCGTGCTTGCTGGCGGCGTAGGGCGCCGACCCCACGCTGGTCATGAGGGCGGCCATCGACGCCGTGTTGACGATGTGGCCCTCGTCCTGCGCCACCAGGTGGGGCACGAACGAGCGGATGCCGTGGACGGCGCCGAAGACGTTCACGTCGAACACCGAGCGCCAGTCCTCCAGCGGCGTCTCCCACTGGTAGCCGATGGTCGACACGCCGGCGTTGTTGCACAGCACGTGCACGGCGCCGAAGGCATCGATCGTCGCGGTTGCCAGGGCTTCGACGGCGACCGGGTCGCGCACGTCGGTCGGGACGGTCACCACGTCGGGCGCGCCGGCGGCCCGCACCCGCTCGGCCGCGGGGGCGAGCCGGTCGGCTTCCACGTCGGCGAGCACCACCCGCATGCCCTGGGCCCCGAACGCCTCGGCCATGCCCAGGCCGATGCCGCTGCCCCCGCCGGTCACGACCGCGACGCGGCCCTCGAAGCGCTGCATGCAGCCGTCAGTAGCGGCCGAAGAGGAAGTCGACGACCGGCTTGGCCTCGGGGAACGAGCTGGTGAGCCCGGAGGCCACGTAGCCGGCGTCGGTGACCATGGTGATGCCGTTGACGTAGGAGGCCGCGTCGCTGCACAGGAAGACCAGCGGGTAGGCCTGCTCCTCGGGCGTCGAGGGCTCGATGCCGGTCTCGCCCCGGTAGTCGCCGCCGAAGCCGAGCCACAGCTCGGCGTTGGCCTGGGCCAGCGGGGTGTCGGTCGGCCCCGGGAGGATGGCGTTGATCCGGACGCCCTGCTTGAGCAGCGGGTAGGCCTGGGCCGCCACGTAGGCGTTGATGGCCTGCTTCGACCACATGTAGTCGGCCTTGCCGTTGGCCTCGATCCACGCGGCCGCGCTGTCGAAGTCGGGGGTGGCGAGGTACTCCTGGAGCTGGGGGAGGTTGGCCTCCCAACCCAGCCCGGCGGCCGAGGAGATCATGCCGATGGCCGAGCCGCGGGGGAGCATGCCGCCGGCCAGCATCCGGTCGATCAGGTGCCGGTGGCCGATGAAGTTGATCTTCTCGATGCCGGGCGTGCCGTCGGCCGCACCGGCGCACGAGAACAGCGCGTGCACCGGGCCGCCGCACTCGTCGACGGCCGCGTCGATGCTGGCCGGGTCGCGCAGGTCGACCGTGATGGCCTTCACCCCATCGAGGTCGACGGGCGCGTGGTCCATCACCACGACCTCGGCCCCGAGGTCGCGCACCAGCGCGGCCGTGGCCCGACCCATGCCGGTGGCGCCGCCGACCACCAGGGCCCGCTTGCCGTCGAACCGCAGTGCCTCGATGCCCATGGCGTGTCTCCTCCGGGTGGGTGGGTGGCGTCGTCAGGCGACGATGCCGCGGACCTTCAGGTCGACGACCGTGTCCCAGTCGAGCCCGAGCTCGGCCAGGATGGCGTCGCCGTGCTCGTTGAAGTCGGGCGCCCGCCGGGGCGGGCTCGGCTCGCCGTCGTACTGCACCGGCGTGGTGACCATCTTGTACGGCGTGCCGTCGGCCGTGGCCGTCTCCAGCACGTAGCCGTTGGCGACGGCCTGGGGGTCGGCCACCGCCTCGAGCGTGTGCTGCACCGCGGCCCACTGGCCGGTGAAGTCGGCCAGCCGCTCACGCCACTCGGCCAGCGTGGCCGAGGCGAACGTCTCCCGCAGGATGGCGACGGCGTCCGCACCGTTGGCGGCGAGCGACTCGTAGTCGGCGAACCGCTCGTCGGTGGCCAGCTCGGGCCGGCCGATCACCCGGCACATGTCGGGCCAGTACTTGATGGCCTGGAGGCACGAGAACGCGAGGTGGCGGCCGTCCGCGGTCTGGTACGTCCCGACCAACGGGTTGAAGCTCGGCCCGCCGAGCGGCCCCGGCATCCAGGGCATGTCGAGCTGGAGCGACAGGGCGATGCCGGCGGCCATCGACCACATGCCGGTGCCGAGCAGCGACACGTCGACCTCGGTCGCCTCGCCGGTCTGGGACCGGTGGTACAGCGCACCCATGATCCCGGCCGCGATCGTCATGGCGCCGATCGAGTCGCCGAACGCCGGAGCCGGCGGCACCGGCACGTTGTCGTGCTCGGGCTGCTTGACGCCGAGGGCCACGCCGGCCCGGCACCAGTAGGCGAGCATGTCGTAGGCCCCCTGGTCGGCGTCGGGCCCCCGCTCGCCGTAGCCCGTGCCCCGCACGTAGATGATGTCCGGGTTGTGGGCCCGGATGTCGTCGACGTCGATGTGCAGCTTGGCCCGCACGCCCGGCAGCTTGTTGGTGAGGAACACGTCGCACGTGGCGGCCAGCTTGTAGAGGATGTCGAGCCCCTCGGGCGTGGCCAGGTCGAGCGCCAGGCTCTGCTTCCCGCGATTGGAGTGCTCGAGCAGCACGTGGACGCTCGACCCCATGATCGCCAGGCCGCTCTTGGCCAGGCCCCGCATGGCGTCGCCCCGCTCGACGTGCTCGATCTTGACGACCTCGGCGCCCCAGTCGGCGAGGATGGCCGAGGCGGCCGGCACGAAGGTGTGCTCGGCGACCTCGAGGATCCGGACGCCCTGCATGACCGCCGTCATCAGAGGCCGCCGGAGATGGTCTTCGTCTCGAGGTGCTGCTCGAAGCCCTCGAGCCCGTTCTGCCGGCCGAGGCCGCTGCCCTTGTAGCCCCCGAACGGCGCGTCGGCGCCGTAGAACACCCCGCCGTTCACGCCGACCGTCCCGGAGCGGATGCGCTTGGCCAGGGCCAGGGCCCGGTCCTCGCTCCCCGAGGTCACGCCGCCGGACAGGCCGTAGGGGCTGTCGTTGGCGATGCGCACGGCGTCGTCGTCGTCGGTGAACGGGATGAGCACGAGCACCGGGCCGAAGATCTCCTCCTGGGCGATGGTCATCGAGTTGTCGACGTCGGCGAACAGCGTGGGCTCGACGTACCACCCCTTGTCGAGGTGCTTCGGCCGCCCGCCGCCATGCACGAGTCGGGCGCCCTCGGCCACGCCCTTGTCGATGTAGCCGAGCACCCGCTCGCGCTGGAGGGCGCTGATCTGCGGGCCCTGGATGTTCGATGGGTCGGTGGGGTCGCCGTACGGCACGTCGGCGAACGCGGTGGCAGCCACGTCGACGGCGGCGTCGTAGCGCGAGGCGGGGATGAGGACGCGGGTCAACATGGCGCAGCCCTGGCCGCCGTGCATGCAGGTCATGCCGGCGAACGCCATCACCGTGTCGATGTCGGCGTCGTCGAGGACGATGTGGGCCGACTTGCCGCCGAGCTCGAGGAAGAGCCGCTTGAGCGTCGGTGCGGCGGCGGCCATGATCCGCTTGCCCGTGGCCGTGGAGCCGGTGAACGAGATCAGGTCGACGCGCGGGTCGAGCACCAGCTGCTCGCCGCGGAGGTGGTCGGACGAGGCGACGACGTTGACCACGCCGGGCGGGATGTCGGTCTGCTCGGCGATGATGCGCCCGAGCCGGGTGGCGTTCCACGGCGTGTCGGGGGCCGGCTTGATCACCATCGTGTTGCCGGTGGCGAGGGCCTGGCCCAGCTTGTTGATGGTGATCTCGAACGGGAAGTTCCAGGGGATGATGGCGCCGACGACGCCGATCGGCTCCTTGACGACCTTCCGCCAGCTCCGCATGCCGAAGGCGTCGCCCTCGGGCAGGTCGCGCTCCCAGGCGAAGTCGTCGATCGTGCGGGCCGGCCAGCGGAGGCCGTCGGCCAGCGGGGCGTCGAGCTGGGGCCCGTAGGTGATGGCGACCGGGCAGCCGACCTCGGCCACCAGCTCGGCCCGGATGGCCTCCTGCTCGGCGACGATCGCGTCGTGGAGCTGGAACAGGCACCGCTGGCGCAGGGCCCGGTCGGTGGCCCAGGTCGTGTCGTCGAACGCCCGGCGGGCGGCGGCGATGGCGTGGTCCATGTCGGCCTCGGTGGCGTCGGCGACCTGGCCGAGGACCTCCTCGGTGGCCGGGTTCACGTTGTCGAACGTGCCGCCGCCCGTGGCGTCGACGAGCTTCCCGTCGATCAGGAGCCGGGTCTCCCCGGGCGAGGCCTGCGTTGCCGTCATGCGTGCTCCTGACGCTCTGGACCTGACGTGGGTGTCAGTTCCGGAGTATGACACGAGTGTCCGATCGACGTCCCGCCGATGCGCCGAGGTGCCCGATGCCCTCCCTAAGCTGACCGGATGGCCGGACGGAAGGGTGGTGGGGCAGCGAGCGACATCCCCGAGCAGTTCGCCCGGGGCGCGCTCCAGCGCCGGCCGCCGTTCGGTGACAACCCCGACGTCGGCGCACGCGGCACGCGCACCCAGCAGCGCATCCTCCAGGCCGCCCTCGAGGTGTTCGAGGAGGTCGGCTACCACGACTGCGGCGTCGATCGCATCACGGCCAAGGCCCAGTGCTCGCGGCCGTCCTTCTACCAGTACTTCTCCAGCAAGGAGGACCTCTTCCGGCACCTGTCGGGCGACCTGGCGAGGGGCCTGTTCGACACGACCGCCCAGCTCGAGCCGGTCACCCCCGACGCCGACGGCTGGAAGGCCCTCCGCACGTGGGTCACGGCCAACCGCGAGCTGTACGACGTCTACGCCCCGGTGTTCCGGGTGTTCTCCACGGCCGTGGCCGTCGACGACGCGGTGGCCAGCGGGGCGGCCCGGGTGTTCGCCCGCCAGGCCACCGAGCTGGCGGCCAAGGTCGACCGCCGGGCGTTCCGGGTCAAGCGCCCCGAGGTGGTGGCCGCCGTCCTGCTCAACGGCGTGGCCCGAGCGGCCCGGTTCCAGGAGGTGGTGATCGGTGCCGACGGCCCCGACATCGACGGCGACCGGCTCGACGACGCCCTGGCCGACGTGCTGCACCGCACGTTCTTCGGCCAGCTTCCCGGCATCAACGTGCGGGGCTACGTGCCGATGGCCAAGACCCGCCCGTCGGTGTCGGCGCCGGCGCTGACCCGGGCCACCGCCGGCCTGCCGGCGCCCGTCGGCCAGGCCGGGCGTCGCACCCGGAACAAGCTGCTCGACGCCGGCCGCCAGGTGTTCGCCGCCCGGGGCTACCACGACGCCCGGGTCGACGACATCGTCGAGCTGGCCGAGACGTCGCACGGCACCTTCTACCGGTACTTCGAGAACAAGCAGGTGCTGTTCCGCATCCTCGCCGCCCGCTCCGGCCGCCGGGTCGTCGCCGTGGTCGAGGACCTGCCGGCCGCGGCCGCCGACCCGTCGGGCGGCGGCGACACCAAGGCGCTGCGCCAGTGGCTGCGGAGCTACCTCGCGACCTACGCCACCGAGGGCCCGGTCATCCGGGCCTGGGTCGAGGCCATGTGGTCCGACGAAGACCTGCGGAAGGCGTCGCCGCCCGAGGTCGAGGCCCTCCGCCGGCGCATGGCCCGGTTCCTCGCGCCCCGCGAGTTCGGCGACGTCGACGCCGACGCCCTCGTGCTCATGGCCGTGCTCGACCGGAGCGAGCCGGTGCTCGACGCCGGTGCCACCGATCCGGCCGTGGTCGACGCCTTCACCCGGGTCTTCGAGCGCGGCCTGCTGCCCACGCCCTGACCGCGGAGGTCAGGCCTCGCGGGTGAGGAGCATGGCGCCGGCGATGGGCCCGCCCCCGTTGGCCACCACGGCCACCTCGGGCTGACGGGCGACCTGGCGGGCGCCGCCCTCGCCCCGGAGCTGCACCACGGCCTCGTGGAGGAACCCGAAGCCGTGGAGCCGGCCGGCCGAGAGCTGCCCGCCGTGGGTGTTGAGCGGGAGCTCGCCGTCGAGGGCGATCCGGGCACCGCCCTCGACGAACGAGCCCGACTCGCCCCGCCCGCAGAAGCCGAGCGCCTCGAGCCAGGCCAGGGTGAGGAAGCTGAACCCGTCGTAGAGCTGGGCCACGTCGACGTCGGCCGGCTTCAGGTCGGTGCGGCTCCAGAGGTGGGCGCCGGCATCGCGCGCCGACATGGTGGTCATGTCGTCCCACTGGTCCCACGACGGCCGGCCCCGCAGCGCGGTGCCCACGGCCTCGACCCGGGCGACCGGGTGGTCGACGGCGCCGGCGTGCTCGGCGGCCGAGACGATCACCGCGGTCGAGCCGTCGACCGGCACGTCGCAGTCGTAGAGGCAGAACGGCGTGGTGATCATGCGGGCGGCGAAGTAGTCGTCGAGCGACATCGGGTCGCGGAAGACGGCCTTGGGGTTGTGGGCCGCGTTGCGCCGGGCGTTGATGGCCACCATGGCGAGCTGCTCGCGGGTGGTGCCGAACTCGTGGAAGTGGCGCTGGGCGTTGAGGGCGATCCAGTTGGCCGCCGAGTAGGCGCGGAAGGGGAGCGACCACTGCATCGTCCCGCCGATCTGAGGGCTGCCCCCGCCCGTGCCGATGCCCTGGCGACCGCCGCTGCCCTGGGCCGTCGACTCGGTGACGGTGCGGTAGACGAGGACGTGGCGGGCCAGGCCGGCCGAGACGGCGATGACGGCGTCGATCACGGCCTGGATCTGGGCCGGGCCCTCGGGCCCGCCGTGGTGCCAGTTGAGCGAGAGGCGGAGGGCGTCCTGCACGGTGGGCGTGCCCGGCCCGGCGAAGCCACCCGGCCCCATCATCCCGCCGCCCGGGTAGGTGGCCAGGCCGTCGATGTCGGCCACGGTGAGGCCGGCGTCGGCGATGGCGGCCAGCGACGCGTCGATCGTGAGGTCGAGCTCGGTCCGCCCGAGCCGGCGACCGACGGCCGACTGGCCGATCCCGGAGACGATCGCCTTCCGCTCGACGTCGGTCACGGGCGCGGCTCGAAGAGGGGGACGAAGACCGGGTCGTGGTCCTCGAACGTGACCTGCACCGGGAGCCCGATGGTGATGTCGTCAGGCGCGATGCCGACCACGTTGGTGGTGAGCCGCACGTCGGGCTGCTCCTCGATCTCGACCAGGGCGATGGCCCACGGCTCGGTGCTGCCGTCCCACGGGTGGTGGTTCACCGTCACGCTGAAGACCGTGCCCCGCCCGCTCACGACGTCGGGCGTGA
>JAODBP010000141.1 GCA_025464025.1 Actinomycetes bacterium
TGAAGGACCTGCCCGAGTCGTACCGCGAGGCGCTCGTGCTGCGCTACGTCGACGGGCTCTCGTTCCGCGAGGTGGCCGAGGCCACCGGCGTGTCCGAGGAGAACGCCCGGGCCCGCGTGCACCGGGGGCGCGTCGCCCTCCACAAGGTGCTCTCCCGCCTCGCCGTGATGGCGGCGTTCCTCGTCCCCGGCCTGAAGCGCACGCAGGCCGCGGCCGGCAGCACGGCCGCCGACCAGGCCGTCGGGGTCTCCGACCACGCGGCCCAGACGGTCAACCTCACGACCCAACTCACGTCGCACGTGATGAGCGCGGCGCCGACGGTGTCGCGCCTGGCCGAGACGGCCAGCGGCATCCCGTCGGGCGCCAAGTCCGCCCTCGCCGCCGCTGCCGTCACCGCCGTGGCTGCCGTTGCCGCCCCGGTCGCCTACCACCAGGTGCAGGAGTCGAACAAGCCGGAGAAGCCGGCGGCGCTGTCGGCCAGCCCATCTGACACGCATGCGGCCAGCCGGGGGACGACGATCACGATCCCCGGCGGTCGGCAGGTCACGACGACCACGGTCGTGACCGACTCGTCGACCTCGACCTCGTCGACGACGCCGGAGGACAAGTTCCCGTTCGGCATCGGGGCCTCGACCACGACCACGCCTCGCAACGAGACCTCGACGACCACCTCGACGACGTCGACGACGGTCCCCGAGCCGCAGGGGCCCACGCTCGAGGGTCGGCTCGCCGGCGACACGATCACCGTCACGGGCACCGCGCCGCAGTGGGATGCCAAGGGCCCGGTGAGCCTCACGGTCAAGGGGAGGTCGAGCGCCGGCACCATCGAGGGCCGCTTCTTCCTCAACGACGACGGCACCGCCACCGCCGACCAGCTCATGGTCACGATCGGCGACCGCTCGCTCGACCTCCGGTTCCAGGGCCGCTGGACCAAGACGGTCGATGGGACCACGACGTCGTACAAGATCACCGGCCAGTACCTCTTCAAGGGCGCGGCCGACTTCGGGCTGGCCGAGCAGGGCGACGTTTCGGCGCTCTTCCGCCTGCCGGCCAACGGCCCGGGCTCGGTTTCGTTCGACCTCCGCGGCCAGGGTCCTCGCTCCTGAGGTTCGCAGCCAAGGCCTCGGTGGCGCTCCTCGCCGCCGCGCTCGTGCTCCCGCCCCTGGCGGTGAGCGCCGCGCCCTCCGACCCGGCCCAGTGGCCGGAGGGGGCCGGCGCCGAGCCCGAGCTGACGGCCACGCCCCACACCATCCGATTCTCGGGCGCCGACCGCTACCAGACCAACCTGGCGCTCAACCTCGCACTGCGGGGTCGGGGCGACTTCCCGTTCGACACCAGCGACCGCACGTCGAAGGGGGCCGCGGGCCTGGCCCAGGCCAACGACTGGTGGGGCCCGGCGACCTGCCCCCGTTCGATCATCGTGGTGGCCGGCGACACGTTCGCCGACGCCCTCGCCGCTGCCTCGCTCTCGGACCCGAACGACAAGTCGACCCAGCCCCGCGTCCGGCGGGTCGCCTCGGCCAACCCGCTGTTCGACGTCGTCGGCGGGTTCGACCGGGTCGACACGGCCAGCGCACCGGTCATCGTCACCGCTTCGGCCCGGTCGGGGGCAAGGTCGCTGTCGCAGACGGCGCGCCTGTCGGCGTCGGACCTGGCCCGGGGCGGCTGCACGATGGCGCGGGAGGCGATCATCGTCGGTGGTGACGGTGCCGTGCCGACCGGCGCCGAGTCCGAGCTGGTGAGCCTGGGCTACGACGAGGTCTTCCGGGTGGCGGGCGACGACCGCTATGCCACGGCGGCCGACGTGGCCATCGCCCTGGGCACCGGGCCGGGGGCGCCGTCCGCCACCCCGTGCCTCGACGGTGACGTGACGGACGGGTCGGCCCGCATGGGCTGGTACGGCAACGCCGTGGCCGAGTTCCGGCCCACGCCCGACCGGTGCTACCTCCTGCCCCGGTCGGTGGTCCTCGCCGACGGCGGCACCGGGGCCGACGCCCTGGCCGCCGGTTGGTGGACATCGTTCTGGCAGGTGCCGGTCCTGCTCACCGCGCCGGACGGCTCGCTGCCGCCGGCGACCCGCACCGCCCTCCAGACCCTCGACATCGACACGGTGATCGTGCTCGGCGGCAAGGGCCGGATCCCCGACACGACGAAGGCCGAGGCCGCGACCCTCGCGACCGCGACCACGGGCCGGATCGACGGCGACACCCGCTACGACACGTCGATCACCATGGCCCGCCAGTTCGGCGGCTGGTACGCCACCGGTGACGGCACCGACTTCGCCGACGACGAGCTGTGCGTGGCGGCGTCCTCGGGCAACGGCCTCACCTCTGCGGGCTGGCCCGACGCCTTGGCCGCCGGGCCGTGGTGCGCCCGGCTCGGCGTCTCCACCGTCGGCAGCCCCGAGCGGGCGCTCCCGCCCGTCACCGGGGTGGCGGCGGCGACGGCGGCGGCGGGTGGGCGGCTCCAGACCCACGACGCCGTCCCCGTCATCCTCGTGCCGGCCGGCGGCGGGCTGCCGCCATCGACCACCTCGTTCCTCGCCGGTGCCTTCGACCCGCGCGCCCCGTGGTGCTCGGCCGACACGAGCTCGACCGGTTGCGCCCGTCCCGGGTTCGCCGTCCTGCTCGGCGGGCAGAGCGCCGTGACCACCGCGGTTGCCGGCGCCGTCACCGGCCTGGTGTCCGGCGGGGCCCTCAGCGTCGATGGCGACGTCTCGCCGGCGGCGACGGGCTTCCCCACCCGCCTCGACCTCTCGCCCGTCTACCCGGCGTCGACGGCCTCCGACGGGCTCCGGGCCTGCTTCGGGCCGGGCGCCATCCGCAACACCCGGTGGATCTCGATCACCGACGACCTGGCTCGGCGCTCGTTCCAGCGCGAGGTCGACGTGCTCCGGGGCCGGGTCTACGGCGCGACGGGCGCCAGCCAGGCGGTCTGCGTCCGCCTCGGGACCCGGCCGACGGCCGTGGTGGCCGGTGTGTCGCCTTCTGGGCAGGTCGCCACCCCCGTCGGCTACGACCTGAGCGACGCGTCCTACCTCTCCTGCTCTGGCGACATCGTCCAGCAGTCGGCACCGGGTGATCCCGATGCGTCGGCCTGGTCGTTCAGCGGGGCCCCCTCGTCACGGGTCGACCTCCTCCGGGGTGCGGCCGGCCGCAGGGTGCTCGGTGCCAACGTCGAGCTCGCCCTGCACGCGGGTTCGCCGGCCACCGTCACCGGGACCTACACCGTGACCACCGCCGACGGGCCCTTCGAAGGCACGATCTCGGCGGTGGCGGTGCCGAGCGACGGCACGTGGCTCCTGCGGGGCTCCACCTCGATCACCGGGCCCGTGACCCCCCGGGTGACGGGTGGGTTCCGGGGCCAGCTCACCGCGGGTGGTGTGGCGAAGCTCAGCTGGGCCGTTGACGGCATCCCCCCGACCGGGTAGGTCGGGTGAGGTGTCCCATTCCAACCGCTCTGGGTAGGGTGCTTGACGGTATGGCCCGAGGAACCTAGGTTCCGACGGCGATTGGGCTGGAATCTTTCGTGTCACATCCGTGCGCGAGGTCCGGTTCTTGGCAACGGTGGGGGA
>JAODBP010000372.1 GCA_025464025.1 Actinomycetes bacterium
TCGAGCCGATCGAGATCCAAGAGGAGATGGAGCGGTCCTTCCTGGACTACGCCATGTCCGTCATCGTGAGCCGGGCCCTGCCCGACGCGCGCGACGGCTTGAAGCCGGTGCACCGCCGGATCCTCTATGGCATGTACGACGTCGGGGCCCGCTCCGACCGGCCCCACATGAAGTCGGCGCGCGTGACCGGCGACGTGATGGGCAAGTACCACCCGCACGGCGACTCGTCGATCTACGACGCCCTCGTCCGCATGGCCCAGGACTTCAGCCTGCGCCACCCGCTCGTCGACGGTCACGGCAACTTCGGCTCGCCCGACCACCCGGCCGCCGCCTCGCGGTACACCGAGTGCCGCCTGGCCCCGCTGGCCAACGTGATGCTCGACGGGATCGACGAGGACACCGTCGACTGGTCCGACAACTACTCGGGTGAGTTCCGCGAGCCGACGGTCCTCCCCAGCCGCTTCCCCAACCTGTTGGTGAACGGCAGCCAGGGCATCGCCGTCGGCATGGCCACCAACATCCCGCCCCACAACCTGGGCGAGGCCATCGACGCGGTGACCCACCTGTTGGCCCACCCCGACGCCACGCCCGACGACCTCATGGAGTTCGTGAAGGGCCCCGACTTCCCGACCGGCGCCCAGATCCTCGGCCGGGCCGGGATCATGGACGCCTACCGGACCGGTCGCGGCTCGGTGAAGATGCGGGCCAAGGCCGAGATCGAGGAGCGCAAGGCCGGCACGTTCATCGTCGTGCACGAGCTGCCGTACCAGGCCTCGCCGGCCGGCATCCTCACCAAGATCGCCGACCTGGTGGGCAACAAGGAGCTCGAGGGGATCGCCGACATCAACGACGAGTCCTCCGGCATCACCACCAAGCTCGTCATCAAGCTCAAGCGCGACGCCAACGCCAACGTCGTGCTGAACAACCTCTACAAGCACACGCCGCTGCAGACGAGCTTCGGCGTGAACATGGTCGCCCTGGTCGACGGCGTGCCCCGCACGCTCAACCTCGTCCAGATGCTCCAGGCCTACATCGGCCACCAGGTCGACGTCATCACCCGGCGCTCGCAGCACCGCCTCGACAAGCGGCTGAAGCGGGCACACATCGTCGAGGGCCTCATCAAGGCCCTCAACGTGATCGACGAGATCATCGCCCTCATCCGGGCGTCGGAGGACAAGGCCGCTGCCCGCGCCGGGCTCATGGCCGCGCCGTTCGAGTTCTCCGAGGAGCAGGCCGAGCACATCCTCGACATGCGCCTGTCGCAGCTCACCCGGCTGGCCCGGGTCGACCTCGACGCCGAGCTCGAGAAGCTCCAGGGCGAGATCGCCGAGCTCCAGTCGATCCTCAACGACGAGGTGCGGCTCCGCGAGGTCATCCGCACCGAGCTGGCCGAGGTCCGGGAGAAGTACGCCACGCCGCGCAAGTCGGAGATCACCTTCGACCCGGGCGACATGAACAACCTCGACCTGATCGACGACGAGGAGCTGGTCGTCACCCTGTCGGCCAAGGGCTACACGAAGACCATGGCGTTCGACGCCTTCCGCACGCAGTCGCGCGGCGGGCGGGGCGTGGCTGGCACCAAGCTGCGCGACGACGACTACGTGACCCACATCGTCACGACCACGGCGCACGCCTACCTGCTGTTCTTCTCGAACCGCGGCCGCGTCTACCGGCTGCGGGCGCATGAGATCCCGATGAAGGACCGCACCGCCCGCGGCATGGCGATCGTCAACCTCCTGCCGCTGGCGCCCGACGAGAAGATCCAGGCGATCATCGACACGCGCGACTACGAGTCGCACAAGTTCCTGTTCTTCGCCACCAAGCGGGGCCAGGTCAAGAAGACGAAGTTCACCGAGTACGACTCGTCGTTGCGGGCCGGGATCATCGCCATCAACCTGCGCGACGACGACGAGCTGGTGCGGGTCATCCCCACCAACGGCGGCGACGACATCTTCATGGTGTCGAAGGACGGCATGACGATCCGCTTCGCCGAGGACGAGGTGCGCCCGATGGGTCGCTCGGCCGCCGGGGTTCGGGGCATGAAGCTCAAGGCCGTCGGGGACGACGAGGTCGTCTCGGTCGACGTGGCTCGCGACGAGGCCGACATCCTGATCGTGACCGAATCGGGGTTCGGCAAGCGGACGAAGCTCGAGCGGTTCAACCGCCAGGGCCGCGGCGGGCAGGGCGTG
Source organism: Actinomycetes bacterium (assembly GCA_025464025.1). The sequence goes on from JAODBP010000372.1 coordinate 2,190, forward strand.
CGCGGGATGAAGCTCACGGCCAAGCGGGGCGGCGTGGTCGCCGCCTTCATGGCCGGCCTCGAGGACGACATCATCGTCATCGCCTCGGGCGGCACGGTCATCCGCATGCCCGTGCGAGGGATCTCCTCGCAGGGGCGCGATGCCACCGGCGTGCGGGTCATGAACCTCGACGAGGGGCAGACCGTCGCCGCCGTGGCGCCGGTCCTTTCCGCCGAAGAAGACGAGTAGCTAGAGTCCGTTTCGTCCCACTTCCCCCTCCCTGGCAGACGCGCCCGGAGGTGGGACGTGGGACGGAGCGAACGAGGGTCGGCCACGCCGTTGGTCGTCC
>JAODBP010000183.1 GCA_025464025.1 Actinomycetes bacterium
CAGGTCGCGGCGCGGAACTTCATCGCCGGGCTTCCCAAGGGACTCAAGATCGGGTTGATGTCGTTCGACTCGAGTGCACGGGTGCTGGTAGTGCCGACGACCGATCACGCGCCGGTGCTCGCCGCGGTGGACGCGCTCAAGACCGGCGACGGGACGGCAACAGGAGTCGCGATCCAAACCGCGCTCGACTCGGTGGCGACGCTGCAGCCCGGCTCTGACGGCCAGAAGGCGCCCGCGGCCATCGTGTTGATGAGCGACGGTTCGCCGACGGTCGGCCGTGACGGCCAGGCGTCCGACGCCCAACAGAGCGTCACCGACGCGGTGGCCGCGGCGAAGACGGCCAAGGTGCCGGTCGACACGATCGCCTTCGGGACCGACTCGGGGTCGGTCACGTTCCACACTTCGCTCGGCGACGAGGCGGTCCCCGTACCGGCCGACCCGCAGGCGATGGCTGCGATCGCGTCCGGAACCGGAGGGAAGTCGTTCACCGCCACCACCGGCAAGGAGCTCAACTCGGTCTACGACCAGATCAAGAAGGTCGTCGGCTTCGACAAGGTCCCCACCGACCTCACCGAATGGTTCGTCGGCCTCGCGCTCATACTCGCGATCCTCACCGCGGGTGCCGCGCTCTGGTGGATGCAGCGAATCCCCTAACCGACGCGCCGCCGGTCAACGCACGACGAAGTCGTCGAGGTCGGGCGCGCGCGTCCACGTCCAGTAGTCGACGAGTCGCCACGGGCTCAGCACGTGGATCCGGCCCTGCTTGTTCTTGAACCAGGAGTGCTCGATCGACGAGTGCGACCAGACGAGACCCTCGAGCTCACGCTGCGTGCGCTCGTAGTAGTCGTCGTGCACTTCGGGTCGGGGTTCCATCGAGCGGTGATCGCCGGCGAGCAGCGCGTCGATGCACCCGGTGATGTACCGGATCTGGCATTCCGAGTGGAAGATCAGGCTGCCTCCGTGGGCGAGATTCGTTCCCGGCCCGTACATGCAGAACAGGTTCGGGAAGTTCGGCACGCTCACGCCCAGGTGAGCCGTGGGCTCGTCGCCCCACTGCTCCCGCAGGGTCACGCCGCCCCGGCCGGTGACCTCCATGGGCTGGAGGAAGTCGTTGTGCTTGAAGCCGGTGGCGAAGCAGATGATGTCGGCCTCGTGGAGCACCCCGTCGGTGGTGACGACGCCCTCCGGCACGATCCGCTCGATGGCCGTGCGGATGAGGTCGACGTTCGGCTCCCGCAGCGCCCGCAGCCAGAACCCGTCGTCCTGGAGGATCCGCTTGCCCGATGCCGGGTAGTCGGGGACCGACTTCTCGATCAGGTCGTCCCGGCCGTCGAGCACCGAGCGGATCCACCCCTCGAGCTGCACCCGCCGCAGGGCGTTGCCCTCGCTGATGGCCAGGCCGTCGGAGTCGTCGTAGGTGGGGTCGAACCGGTAGGGGTCGACGCCGACCGAGATGCCCGGGTACGTCATCACGAACCGGAACCACCGGGCGTAGAACGGCAGGTGCTCCAGCGCCCACTGGGCGCCGGGCGGCACGTCGGTCCGGTACACCGGGTTCGGGAACATCCACTGCGCCGTGCGCTGGAAGATCGACAGGTGCTCGACCTCGGGCGCGATGCTCGGCGCGATCTGGAAGCCGCTGGCGCCGGCGCCGACGAGGGCGAAGCGCTTGCCGGTGATGTCGAGGTCGGCCGGCCAGCGCGACGAGTGGAAGCTCGGCCCGGCGAAGTCGTCCATGCCCGGGATCTTCGGGAGGTGGGGCAGGTTGAGCGAGCCGACCGCGCTGATGACGAAGCGGGCGTCGAGCACCTCGGGCGTGCCGTCGGCTCCCCGGACGGCGACGTGCCAGACGGAAGCGTCCTCGTCCCAGGTGACGGTGTCGACGGCGGTGCCGAACCGGCAGTGCGGGGTGAGCCCGTACTTCTCGACCACCCGCTCGAAGTAGGCCCGCAGCTCGGGCTGGCGGCAGTAGTACTGGCTCCAGTGGTACGCCGGCTCGAACGAGTAGCAGTACTGGTGGCTGCCGACGTCGACCCGGGCGCCCGGGTAGCTGTTCTCCCACCACGTGCCGCCCGGCCCGGGGTTCTTGTCGACGATGACGAAGGGCAGCCCGGCCTGGGCGAGGCGGATGCCGGCGAGGATGCCCGACTCGCCGCAGCCGATCACCACGACCGGCGACGCGGCCCGCACCTCGGCCGGCACCTCGTCGCCCCAGGCCACGGCCCGGCTGTCGGCCCCCTCGAACTGCATGTCCTCGATGAACATGTCGGCCATGCGGCCCTCGATCGGCCGGCAGGCGAGGAACGACATCATCTCGACCAGCAGGTCGAGCGACAGCTCCTTCGGCTCGCACCCGGCGTCGCGGTAGGCGGCGATGGCGGGCAGCGCCCGGCCCCGGAGCTCGGCCAGCTCCTCGTCGGACAGCCCGCACTGGAAGTCGGCCGACGACGGGAGGTGGGGCAACGCCACGTCGCGGATCCACGACGGGTCTCCCGTGACGTGCACGAGCGAGCACAGCAGCGTGGGGACGCTGACGTCGTCCAGCGCGGCGGCGATGGCGGCATCGTCGTCGTCGAACGGGATCCCTGCGTGCGGGTTGCGGGCCATCAGCCGGCCAGGTCGGTGACGATCGCTCGACCCAGGTAGCGGCTGGCCTCGAGGTCGTCGAAGATCGACTCGAGCTCGGAGAGCTTCCCCCGCCGCGACACGTGGCTCGTGACCTTGCCGGCCGCAGCCAGGGCCACGAGCTCGCGCATGTCCTGCACCGTTCCGACCGCCGAGTAGACGATCGTGGCGTCGCGGAAGAACAGCTCGAACGGGTTGAACTGCAAGTTCCCCTCGCTGCTCGGAGGCAGGCCGACGGCGACGAACAGGCCCCCGGGGCGCAGGAGCTTGAACCCGAGGTCGAAGCCGGCCATGCGGGCCGAGAAGATCAGCACGGCGTCGACGCCGCCGAGCCCGGTGACGACCTCGATGGCGTCGGCGGCCTCGACCGCCACGCTGGCGCCCATGGAGCGGGCGAACTCGAGGCGCTCCTCGCCGATGTCGACGGCGACCACCTCGTACCCGAAGCCGGTGGCGAGCTGGACGGCGTAGTGACCGAGCCCGCCCGCCGCCCCGACCACGGCCACCCGCCGGCCAGGCAGCACGCCGTGCTTCTGGAGCTTCTTCACCGCGCCGTAGGCGGTGAGCCCGCCGCAGGCCAGCGCCGCCTCGTCGTCGCCCACCGAGTCGGGCAGCGTCACCAGCGACGGCGCCCACACCGAGAACTGCTCGGCGAAGACCCCCATGATCCCCTTGCTCTGCTTGCAGTGCCGGGGGCTGCCGCTCAGGCAGTACTCGCAGGCGCCGCACCAGTAGCCGCCGCCGGTGCCGCCGAGGCCGAGGATCACCCGGTCGCCCTCGGCGACGAACCGCTCGGCGCCCGGGCCGAGCGCCTCGACCACGCCGATGGCCTCGTGGCCGATCACGCCCGAGGTCGGCACCCCGGCCCAGTCGCCTCGGGCGATGTGCAGGTCGGAGTGGCAGACGCCGGCGGCCTTGATGCGGACCAGCGCCTCGTCGGGCCCCGGAACCGGGATGTCCACGTCCCGGATGTGGAGCTGGCCCTCTTCGATCCGTGCTGCCTTCATCGGTCCCCCATGGACGCCGCCCGATCGCCGCCGAGCGAGTCTGCACGCGATCGACGACCGCGCGCCCTCCTCAGCCCGGTCGCGTGGCCGTCGACGTTGGGCGCGCCCGAGTCCCGCGCTCGAACCGGCGACGGATTGACACCATTTTTGATGTCAATCCGTCGCCGGTTCGGGGAGCGTCAGGTCCGGCGCGCCCGGGCCGCCCCTCGGAGCGTCCTTCGTCTTTCCGCGGAAACAGGAGGGGCGATACCGGCAGCCACCCTGACGAACGTGGCTGGGATCTACAGCTAGCGGCGCAGGAGGGCGACGCCGGCGAGGGCGGCCACGGCCGATCCGCCGAGGATGCCGACGACGGCTGCATCGGCCAGCACGGCGTCGTCGAAGGCCAGCCCGGAGACGAACAGGGCCACGGTGAAGCCGATCCCGGCCACGGTGGCGATCCCGACGACGTGGCGTGCCGTCGCCCCGTCGGGGAGCACGCCGAGCCCGAGGCGGACGGCGAGCCACGAGGCCAGGGAGATCCCCACCGCCTTGCCCACGACCAGGCCGAGGGCGACGCCGAGCGCGACGCGCGTCGCGCCGGGTCCGTCGAGCATCCCCCAACGGAGGTGGAGCCCGGCGTTGGCCAAGGCGAAGGCCGGCACGACCACGAAGGCGCTCAGCGGGTGGAGCCGTCGCTCGAACCGCTCGGCCGATGCCGCCGGGACCAACAGGCCGAGGGCCACGCCGGCGATGGTGGCGTGCACGCCCGACTCGAAGGTGGCGACCCAGGTCGCTACGGCGAGGGCGGCGTAGGGCGGCAGTGACGTCACGCCGAGGCGGCGGAGCCCGACCACGGCGAGCAGGGCGAGGGCGGCCAGGCCAAGGGGGACGACGTCGATCGCCCCGGCGTAGAAGACGGCGATCACCACGATCGCCCCGATGTCGTCGGCGACGGCGAGGGTGAGCAGGAACAGCCGCAGGCCAGGGGACACCCGCCGGCCGAGGAGGGCGACCACGCCGGTGGCGAAGGCGATGTCGGTGGCCATCGGCACGCCCCAGCCGCGGCTGCCGGCATGTCCCGCGTTCACGGCGAGGTACAGCAACGCCGGCACGACCATCCCCCCGACGGCGGCGACGACCGGGAGGGCGGCGACGCGGGGGTCGCGCAGCTCACCCTCGACCAGCTCGCGCTTCACCTCGACGCCGACCACGAAGAAGAAGACGGCCATGAGCACGTCGTCGACCCAGTGGCGGAGGTCGACGGGTCCGACCGCGACCGCCGTCGCCCAGACCCGGTCGTACGAGCTGCCCCAGGGACCGTTGGCCCAGGCCAGGGCCAGCACCGCGGCGCCGAGGAGGAGGGCGCCGCTCGCCGCTTCGGTCGCGAAGAACCGTCGGAGGGCCCGGGGGAACGGCACGCCTCAGGTTCGCACCTCGTCGGGACGCGGGCGGGGAGCGCCCCGGGTCACGGCGTAGGCCGCGATGGCCGTGGTGATCGGCACCGAGGCGATGAGCCCGATGCTGCCGACGAGCGTCCGGACCACCTCGACGGCGATCACCTCGCTGGTCAGGATGTGGCGGAGCTGCAGGTTCGACTGGGTGAAGAAGATCAGCAGCGGCAGCGACGCGCCGGCGTAGGCGAGCACCAGGGTGTTGATGGTGGAGGCGATGTGGTCGCGGCCGATGCGCTCGGCCGACCGGTAGAGCGCGCGGACGTCGTAGGCCGGGTTGGCCCGCCGGAGCTCCCACACGGCCGACACCTGGGTGACGGTCATGTCGTCGAGGACCCCGAGCGAGCCGATCACGATGCCCCCGAGGAGCAGGCCCTGGAGGTTGATCGTGCCGTTGGCGGCCGACAGGAACACGGCGTCTTCGTCGGCCAGGCCGGTGAGCTTGCTCCCCGTCACGAAGAGCCAGGCCAGGGCGGCGATGAGGGCGAGGCTGAGCATGGTGCCGAGCACGGCGACCGTGGACTGGGTGGTGAACCCGCCGGTGACGTAGAGCACGGCCAGCATGATCAGCGACGAGCCGACGATGGCCACCGCGATCGGGCTGTGGCCGTGCAGCACCGAGGGGATCACGAACCAGACGATGGCGAGCAGGCTCACGACGAGGGCGGCCAGGGCCCGCACCCCGCTCCACCGACCGAACACGATCGAGGCCACGACGAAGAGCACCACCAGCAGCGTGATGGGCAGGTCGCGGTCGAAGTCCGAGAAGTAGTACTGGGTCTTCCCACCGGTGCGGTCGGTGCCGAGCATGAGCCGGTCGCCGCGGTGGACGGTGGGCGATCCGGCGCTGCCCCCGAGCTCGAGGCCGACCTTCTTGCCCTTGTCCCGTCCCTCCTCCACCCGAACGACCGCCTCCTGGCAGCGGTCGGTCGAGCCCTCGGGGCTGCCGAGGCAGGTGGTGGTGCGGATGTCGAAGACGCGGCCCTTCACCAACTCGGACTGCTGGTCGAACACCGCGTTCAGGTTCGGTCCGCCGCCGTGGGGCCACAGGACGAGCAGGCCGACACCGGTCGCCAGCACCACGGGAACGACGAGCAGGGTCAGCAGCCGGCGGATCCGCAGGGGCACGTCGATGTCGACGTCGCCGTGGGCGTGGGAGTGGGAGTGGGAGTGAGCCACCGGTGGACCGTAGGCCCGGGCCGTGCTAGGCATCAAACATGAGAACCATTCCTGTATCGGTCGCCCTGGCCGTGGCGCTGCTGGCCGGCGCGTGCGGGAGCGACGCGCCCTCGGCCGACGACGGGAAGCTCGACGTGGTGGCCAGCTTCTACCCCCTGGCCGAGGCCGCGGCCCGGGTGGGCGGCAGCGACGTGGCCGTCGACAACCTCACGCACCCGGGTGCCGAGCCCCACGACCTCGAGCTGTCGACCCGCCAGGTCGACGCCGTGCTCGACGCCGACCTGGCGGTCGTCATGGGCCGGGGCTTCCAGCCCGATGTCGAGGACACCGCCGACCGTCGCGATGGCCCCACGGTGGTGGTGCTCGACGCCCTCGACGTCGGGACCGGGCAGGTCGCCGAGGAGGGCCACGAGGGCAAGGGCCTCGACCCCCACGTCTGGCTCGACCCGACCCGGATGCGCCGGCTCGTCGGGGTGGTGGCCGCCGCGCTGGCGAAGGCCGAGCCGGCGAAGCGGAGCGCCTTCGCCCGGCGAGCCGCGGCCTACGAGGCCGAGCTCGACGCCCTGGCCGGCCGGTTCCGCGCCGGCCTGGCCGACTGCCGGAGCACCACGATCGTGACGTCGCACGCCGCCTTCGGATGGCTGGCCAAGACGTTCGGCCTCGACCAGGAGTCGATCTCCGGGCTGTCACCCGAGCAGGAGCCCGATCCGCGACGCCTGGCCCAGCTGGTCGACCTGGTGCGCAACCGCCACGTGACGACCGTGTTCACCGAGACGCTCGTCTCGCCCAAGGTGGCCGAGACCCTGGCCCGCGAGGCCGGCGTGCGGACCGCGGTGCTCGACCCGCTCGAGGGCCTCTCGAAGGCCCGCGTCGCGGCCGGCGACGACTACGTGTCGGTGATGGACGACAACCTGACGAAGCTGCGCGCCGCGCTCGGCTGCGCCTAGGCCAGCAGTCGGGCGGCGGCCGCCGCGATGTCCTCGACCTGGGGCAGGACGACCTGCTGGAGGGTCGGCTCGTACGGCACCGGGGTGTCGAGGGCGGCGACGCGGCGGATCGGCGCGTCGAGGAGGTGGAACAGCTCGTCGGCGGCCCACGCCGCGATCTCGGCCCCGAAGCCGACGCTGAGCGTGTCCTCGTGGACCACGAGCAGGCGGTGGGTTCGGCCGACCGATTCGGCCACCAGCTCCTGGTCCCACGGCACGATCGTGCGCAGGTCGAGCACCTCGACCGACGCGCCCGCCTCGTCGAGCCGGGCCGCGGCCTGGAGCGACTTCTCGACCGTGGCGCCCCAGGTGACGATCGTGAGGTCGGTGCCGGCCCGACGCACGACGCCCTTGCCGAAGGGCACCACGTGGTCGGGCCCGGGCCACGGGTCGCGGGCGTAGGCCTGGCGGAAGAGGTGCTTGTGCTCGAGGAACAGCACCGGGTCGTCGTGCGCGAAGGCGGCGCGCAGCAGTCCGGCGGCGTCGGCGGCGCGGGACGGGAAGGCGATGAGCAGGCCGGGCACGTGGGCGAAGATCGACTCACCGCACTGGCTGTGCCAGATCGAGCCGCCCGACACGTAGCCGCCGATCGGCACCCGCAGCACCATCGGCACGGTGAAGGTGCCGTTGGAGCGCCAGCGGATGGTGGCCGCCTCGCTCCGGATCTGCTGCATGGCGGGCCAGATGTAGTCGAAGAACTGGATCTCGGGGCACGGCTTGAGGCCCCGCACCGCCTGCCCGACGGCCCGCCCGACGATGGTCGCCTCGGCGATCGGGGCGTTGGTGCAGCGGTCGTTCCCGAAGCGGCGCTGGAGGCCGCGGGTGGTGCCGAACACGCCGCCCTTGCCCTCGACCCGGTCGAGCAGGTCGGCCGGGGCATCGGCTACGTCCTCGCCGAACACCCGGATGCGCTCGTCGCCGGCCAGCAGGTCGTGGAGCGTGCGGTTGATGGCGTCGACCACGTTGATCGGCGGGCCCTCGGTGGCCGGCTCGGTCTCGACCAGCGGCACGACCACGACCACGTCGTCGGCGACGGAGCGCGGGTCGGGGCGGGGGGCGGCCAGGGCCCGCTGGGCGGCGGCGGCGACCTCGGCGAAGGCGCGGGCCCGGACCTCCTCGACCTGGTCGATCGAGAGGACGCCGGCGCCGACGAGGGCGTCGGCGAGGAGGCGGATCGGGTCGTTCAGCGCTTCGGCGGCCAGCTCGTCGGCGTCGCGGTACTTCGACTGCGTGTCCTGCGACGAGTGCGACAGCGGGCGCGGCACCTTGGCGTGGATCAGGGCCGGGCCGCTGCCCGAGCGGACCCACGCCGTGGCCCGCTCGCCGACCCGGCGGGTGGCGAAGTAGTCGGCACCGTTGAGGTCGTAGATCTGGAGGCCGGGGAAGCCGGTGAGGAGCTGGTCGATGGGGGCAGGCGCCTGGTCGCGGGCCGGCACCGAGATGGCCCACCCGTTGTCGGCCACCACGATCAGCAGCGGAAGCGAGAGGGTGCACGCCGCGCTGATCGACTCCCACACCTCGCCCTCGCTGCACGCCCCCTCGCCGAGGGAGACGTAGGTCAGCTCCTCGGCGTGGTGCACGCAGCCGGCCAGCCCGGGGTGGTCGGCCAGGTAGCGGGTGGCCTCGGCGCAGCCGGTGGCGCCGGGCAGCTGGCTGCCCGTGGGGCTCGACTGGGTCACCACGTGGCGCTCGGCGTGACCCCAGTGCGACGGCATCTGCCGCCCGGCCGACGACGGGTCGGCGGCGGAGCCCACGGCCTGGAGCAGCACCTCCTCGGGCGTGACGCCGAGGCCGAGCACGAGGGCGAGGTCGCGGTAGTAGGGGAAGAACCAGTCCTGCCCCGAGCGCAGGGAGCGGGCCAGGCCGAGGCCGAGGGCCTCGTGGCCGGCGCCGGAGATCTCGAAGAAGACCTTGTTCTGCTTCTGGAGCGTGAGCTCGCGCTCGTCGATGGCGCGGGCCACGCACGCCAGGTGGAAGTCGGCCAGCACCTCCTCGATGGCGTAGCCACCAGGCAGGTGCGACCGGCTGTCCTCCAACTGGGTCACTCGGCGCTCCAGTCGCGGTGCTCGAGCTCGTGGCGGACCCGGGCCAGGAAGGCAGCGGCGTAGGCGCCGTCGAAGGCCCGGTGGTCGAAGGCCAGCGAGAGGTTGCCGGTGGGGCGGATGGCCAGGCGCCACTCACCGTCGTCGCCCGGCACGGCGACCGGCCGCATGCGCACGCCGTCGGTCGAGAGGATCGCCACCTGGGGGTGGTTGATGATCGGTGCCGCCGACACCGTGCCGTAGCTGCCGACGTTGGTGATCGTGAACGTGCCGCCCTCGAGGTCGGCCACGGCCAGCTTCCCGGCCCGGGCCCGGCCGGCCAGCTCCTCGACGCGCTGGGCCAGGGCCCGCAGCCGGAGGTCGCCGGCGTCGTGGACGACGGGGACGACCAGGCCCTCGAACGACAGGTCGATGGCGATGCCGAGGTGCACGGCCTTGGAGACGACGAGCCCGTCGTCGACGCTGGTGGCGTTGACCCGGGGGAACTGCCGGGCCGCCTCGACCACGGCCCGGGCCACGAAGGGCAGGTAGGTCAGGCCGGCGCCCCGGCGGATGGGGTCGAGGGCGCCGTAGTCGACCTCGGTGACGAGCAGGGCGTGGGCCGCCGTGTGCAGCGAGTGCGAGAGGTGGGCCGCCGTCCGCTTGCGGATCGTCGTGTAGGGCTCGACGCCGGCCGGGAGGGGCGCGGGGGTCGGGGTGGGCGGGGCGACGGCGGCGGGTTCCCGTCGGAGGGAGGGGAGCGGGGCGTCGCGGGCGGCGATGCGGGCGGCCACCGTCCCGCGGTCGGCCAGCCCTCCTCGCTGGATCCCGACACCGTCACTTGCGGTCATCGCGTGCCTCTCGCCGCTCCCGAGGAGCGTACCCAGGTGCTCTTGACGCGATCTTGACGCTCCCCGGAGCGATGTTGACGACGGCTTGACGGGTACCCGAGGACACTGGTGGGTGGCGAGCGGGACCCCGCGCGCCGATGACCCCCCGGAACCGAGCGCACGCATGCTGACCTACGCCAAGCGCCTCTTCATCGGCCGCCCGCTCGCCAACAGCGAGTCCGACCACCAGCGGCTGCCGAAGACGATCGCCCTGGCCACCTTCTCCTCCGACGCCATCTCGTCGACGGCGTACGCCACCGAGGAGATCCTCTTCGTCATCGCCGTCGGCGGCTCGAGCCTGGCGCTCGGCCTGTCGAAGCTGATCCCGATCGCCATCGTCGTCGCCGTCCTGCTGGCGATCGTGTCGTTCTCGTACCGGCAGACGATCTTCGCCTATCCGAGCGGTGGCGGCTCCTACATCGTGAGCCGCGAGAACCTCGGCGAGATCCCGTCGCTGGTCGCCGGGGCATCGCTCCTGGTCGACTACACGCTGACGGTTGCCGTCTCGATCTCGTCCGGCGTGGCCGCGGTGATCTCGATCCCGAGCCTGCGCCACCTCGAGTCGGTCCGCGTCGAGCTGTGCCTGGCCCTCGTGCTGCTGGTCACGGTCGCCAACCTGCGGGGTGTCAAGGAGTCGGGCCGGATGTTCGCCGTGCCCACCTACGTCTACATCCTCTCGCTGGGCGGCCTGATCGTGTACGGCCTCGCCCGGACCACGTTCGGCCACGTCGACCCGGTGCCGTTCGACCCGAGCCACGCCGAGAACGTGCTGCGCCTGACCGGCGGCAACCTCGGTCTGTTCCTCCTGGCTCGAGGCTTCTCGTCCGGCGCCGTCGCCCTCTCCGGCGTCGAGGCGATCTCGAACGGCGTCCCGGCGTTCCAGAAGCCGGAGGCGAAGAACGCCGCCACGACCCTCACGTGGATGGCCACGATCCTCGGCACGCTGTTCCTCGGCGTCTCGCTCCTCGCCTACCACCTGCACCCGTTCCCGAGCCACGAGGAGACGGTCATCTCGCAGATGTCGCGTGCCCTGGTGGGCACCGGCGCCTTCTACTGGATCCTCCAGATCGCCACCGTGATGATCCTGACCCTGGCGGCCAACACGGCGTACGCCGACTTCCCCCGGCTGTCGTCGATCATCGCCGAGGACGGCTACCTCCCCCGGCAGTTCGCCAACCGCGGTGACCGGCTGGTGTTCTCCAACGGCGTGATCTTCCTGGCCGGTGCGGCCGGGCTCCTCATCGTCATCTTCGGCGGCGTCACCTCGGCCCTGATCCCGCTCTACGCCATCGGCGTGTTCACGTCGTTCACGCTCAGCCAGACCGGCATGGTCGTGCACCACCTGAGGATCAAGGAACCGGGCTGGCGGTTCGGCGCCGTCGTGAACGGCGTCGGCGCGGTGTCGACCCTGCTCGTGACCCTCATCGTCGGCATCACGAAGTTCGCCATCGGCGCCTGGGTGCCGATCGTGCTCGTGCCGCTCATCATCCTGCTGTTCAAGGCCATCAAGCGGCACTACGTGAGCGTCGGCGAGGCCCTCGTGATCGAGCCCGAGGACCTGCCGCGGCCGCCGCACAAGCACACGTTCGTCGTGCTCGTGGGCCGGGTGCACAAGGGCGTGGTCGAGGCCATCAACTACGCCGTCTCCCTCCGCCCCGACCACGTGGTGGCCATCCACATCTCGGACGACAAGGAGGACCACGAGCGGATCCAGGACGAGTGGGACCGGTACGGGTTCGACATCCCGCTGGAGATCCTCGACTCGCCGTACCGCGAGCTGGTCGCTCCCGTGGAGCGCCACCTCGACGAGCTCGACCGGCGCTACGGCTCCGATCGGACCACCGTGCTCATCCCCGAGTTCGTCGTCGGCGTGCGCAGCCTGTCGAACATCCTCCACGGCCAGAGCGGGCTCAGCCTCAAGCTGGCCCTGCTCGACCGGCCGAACACGATCGTGGCGTCGGTGCCGTTCCACATCGGGGCCGAGGGACCGCTCTCGACGACGGACGCGCCGGTCGAGAAGCCGACCGGCCGGAGGGTCCCGACCCACGAGCTCGACCGGGAGCGGCGGGCCAAGCGCTTCGAGGACGGTGAGGGCGACAGCGTCCGCATCGGTGACGCACCTCGGCGGGTGCCGACCCAGATCGCGGGCGAGGTGACGGGCCTCCGGGTGGTGCCCAAGGCCGGCAGCCCGTGGCTCGAGGTCACCGTCGACGATGGCAGCGGCAGCGCCGTGCTGATCTTCACCGGTCGCAAGCGGGTGCCGGGGATCATGCCCGGACGGGCGATCATCGCCGAGGGCGTGGCCCGCGACGAACACGACCGCCTGACCATCCTCAACCCCCGCTACTCCCTCCACGAGTAGCGGCATGGCCACGAACGACCGCAGCCTGCTCGCCGTCTCGTTGGGGGGCATGGTCGCGCTCGTCGTCGCCGGCCTCCTCGTGCCGGTGCGCGGCGCGGTCGGGAGCGCCAACGTGGCACTCGTGCTCGCCGTCGTGGTGGTGGCGGCCGCCGCCGCCGGGGGCCGGTTGGCCGGCGGCGTCACCGCCGTGCTCGCCGCCGTGGCGTTCGACGTCGCCCACACCCAGCCCTACGGGTCGCTCAAGGTGGCCAACGCCGACGACCTCCTCGCCGGCGTGCTCCTCCTCGTCGTCGGCCTGGTGGCCGGCGAGCTGGCCGAACGGCTGCACGCCACCCGCCGGCGCCGCTCGCAGCTCGGCGAGCTCCAGCGGTTGCGCCGGATCGCGGCGCGGGCGTCGTCGGGCGACACGTCGGAGGACCTCACCCTCCAGGTCGGCGCCGAGCTGCGCGACTGCCTGTCGTTGCAGGACTGCTGGTACGAGGCGGCGCCCTTTCTCGGCGAGCTGCCCCGGCTCGAGCCCGACGGCAGCCTCAGCAGCCGCACCTACCGGTGGGCCGCCGGCGGCTTCGAGCTGCCCCGCGACGGGGTGGCCATCCCGGTGTGGGCGGCCAACCGGCTGCTCGGTCGCTTCGTGCTGGCTCCCACCGCCGGGGTCGGCGTGCCGATCGAGCGGCGGCTGGTGGCCCTCGCCATGGTCGACCAGCTCGCCGTGGTGCTCGCCGTGCGCGCTGCTTGACGCGTTCTTCACGCGGAACGGCCAACCCTTCGCGACGGCTTGACGGGCACCCGTCGTCTACTGGGACGAGTGACCACCACCATCCGCCGCACCGGCGCTCGGTTGCCCGAGCCCCCCACCCCGCTCCCGGCTGAGCCCCGCGTCCCGCTGCCGCCGGACGGCACCGGCTACCGCGTGAAGCGCAAGCTCCTCGGCCCGGCGCTGAACACCGAGGACCTCGAGCACGAGCGGCTGGGCCGGCCCACGGCCCTCGCCGTCTTCGCCTCCGACAACCTCTCGTCGTCGGCCTACGCCACCGAGGAGATCCTGCGGGTCCTCGTGCCGGTCATCGGTGTGGCCGCCTTCGCCCTGGTGGTGCCGATCACGATCGCCATGCTGGTGGTGCTGGCGTTCCTGATCCTCTCCTACCGGGAGACGATCAAGGCCTACCCGACGGCCGGCGGCGCCTACATGGTGACCCGCGACAACTTCGGGATCATGCCGGCCCAGATCGCCGGCGTGTCGCTGCTCACCGACTACATCCTCACCGTCGCCGTGTCGGTGGCCGCCGGCACCGCCGCCCTCGTCTCGGCGGCCCCGGCGCTCAAGCCGTTCACGGTCGAGATCTCCGTCTTCTTCATCGTGCTCATCGCCTACGGCAACCTCCGCGGCGTGAAGGAGTCGGGCCGGGTCTTCGCCGTCCCGACCTACTTCTTCATCGTGAACATGATCGGGCTCATCGGCTTCGGCGTCTACCGGATGGTCGCCGGCGGCCTGCCTCACGCCGACGTGCACCAGCACGGCATCATGCACTTCGGCTCGGCGGGGGACGGTCTCCTCCTCGGCGCCGGTCTCTACGTCGTCCTCCACGCGTTCGCATCGGGTGGGGCGGCGGTGACCGGCGTCGAGGCCATCTCCAACGGCGTGCCGGCGTTCCGGAAGCCGGAGTGGAAGAACGCCCGCTCGACGCTCGTCGTCATGGGCACGCTGCTCGGGGCCATGTTCCTCGGCCTGTCGGTGCTGGCGGCCAAGGTCCACGCCGCCCCGTTCACCGAGGGCACGCCGACGGTGATCGCCCAGGTCGGCAAGCTCGTCTACGGCGACGACGTCGCCGGCCACGTGCTCTTCTACGCCCTCCAGGCCGGGACGATGCTCATCCTCGTCCTCGCCGCCAACACGAGCTTCGCCGACTTCCCCCGGCTGGCCAGCTTCCACGCCGGCGACAACTTCATGCCCCGCCAGCTCACCAAGCGTGGTCATCGCCTGGTGTTCTCCAACGGGATCATCTTCCTGGCCGCCGCCGCCGTCGTCCTGGTGATCGCCACCCAGGCCAAGGTCGACCGGCTCATCCCGCTCTACGCCATCGGCGTGTTCACCTCGTTCACGCTCTCGCAGGCCGGCATGGCCAAGCACCACCTGACGCATCGCGAGCCCAAGTGGCGCAGCGGCCTGTTCGTCAACGGCGTGGGCGCCGTCCTCTCCTTGCTCGTCGACCTCATCATCGCGGTGACGAAGTTCGAGCACGGGGCCTGGGTCATCGTGCTGCTGGTCCCGATCATGGTCTTCGTGCTGGCCCGCCTCAACCGGCGCTACGTGATGGAGGCCGAGGCGCTCGAGACCGACGTGCCGGCGGCGGCGACGGCCCCCGTGCTCCGCCGTCACGTCGTGCTGGTGTTCGTCGACCAGCTCGACCTGGCCGCCGCCCGCGCCATCCAGTACGCCCGCACGCTCCACCCGAGCGAGCTCCGGGCCGTGCACTTCGCCGTCGACGTCCACCACGCCGAGGAGCTGGCCGCCTCGTGGCGCCAGCTCGGGCTGTCGGGCATCCCGCTCGAGATCGTCGAATGCCCGGACCGGCGGCTCAACAAGGCCGCCGTGGAGACCGTCGCGCTCGACCTCGCCGATGGTGGGACCGAGGTCAGCGTGCTGCTGCCGTCGCGCCAGTACAAGGGCGTCTGGGGTCGCCTCCTCCACGACCGCACGGCGGACGCCATCGGCCGCGACGTGTCGAAGCTGGCCCACGCCAACGTCACCACGGTGCCGTTCCACTTCGAGTCGAGACGCCCGGTCGAGGTCCCGGTGGCGACGCCGGCCCCGGCGCCGAGGGGCAACGGCCACCACCCCCGCCGGACCGGTGACGGCGTCGCCATCGCCGAGGTGCGGTGCCGGGAGCGGGTGACGGTCCAGGGCCGGGTCCGCGCCGTGCGGGTCCGCCCGCTGGCAGACGTGCCGAGCCTCGAGGTCGTGCTGACCGACGGCTCCGGATCGCTGTCGGTCGTGTTCCACGGGCGGCGGGAGATCCCCGGCATCACCGTGGGCACGGTGCTCCAGGTCACCGGGACGGCGATCGACCACCACGGCCGGCTCGCCATCCTGAACCCCACCTACACCCTCGTGGCGAGGGGAGGCCATGGCGCCGGCACCTGAGCTCCGCACGACACGCCTCCTCGTGATCGACGACGAGGCCCGGTTCGGTCGCGCCCTCGCGCTCGGGCTCCGACCCCACGGCTACGAGGTGGAGGTCGTGACCAGCGGGGAGGAAGGGCTGGCGCGAGCGGCGTCGTCGCACCCCGATCTCATCCTGCTCGACCTCGGGCTGCCCGGGCTCGACGGCCTCCAGGTCTTGGGCGGGCTCCGCGGCTGGACGGAGGTGCCCGTCGTCGTCCTGTCGGCTCGACACCACGAGCCGTCGAAGGTGGCCGCGCTCGACGCCGGCGCCGACGACTACGTGACGAAGCCGTTCGGGATGGAGGAGCTGCTGGCTCGGCTGCGGGCGGCGCGGCGTCGGGCATCGGTGACGGACGTCGCCTCGGTCGTGTGCACGGAGCACTTCCGGCTCGACCTCGCGGCCCGCCAGGCGTGGGTCGGCGACGAGGTCCGACACCTCACGCCGAAGGAGTGGCAGCTCGTCGACGTGCTGGTTCGCAACCCGGGGCGGTTGGTGACGCACCGCCAGCTCCTCCAGGAGGTGTGGGGGCCGCAGTACGGGACCGAGACCGACTACCTCCGCGCCTTCCTCGCCACGATCCGGCGGAAGCTCGAACCGGTCGCCGGCCGGCCCCGCTACTTCCGCACCGAGCCCGGCATGGGCTACCGGTTCGAGCCGTGACGGAAAGGTCCGACTTCGCGACCTCGCTCGGCGGGCTCGGTGTCCTGGCGGTCGCCGGCTGTCTCGTGGTGGTGCGAGGCGTCCTGGCGGCAGCCGACGTGGCCCTCGTCCTCGCCGTGGGCGTCGTCGTCGCCGCGGCGGTCGGCGGGCGCCGATCCGGCGTCGTCACCGGTGCCGTGGCGGCGATGAGCTTCGACTTCCTCTTCACCCGGCCCTACGGCTCGCTGAAGGTGTCTGGGGTCGGCGACGTCCTCACCACCGCCCTGCTCCTCGTGCTCGGCCTGGTCGCCGGCTCGGTGGCCGAGCGCCTCCACCACGCCCGGTCCCGCTCGTCGGACCTGGGCGAGCTGGCCCGCCTGCACCGGCTCGGCGAGCGCGCCGCCCGCGGTGACAGCGGTGACGACCTGACGCTCCAGGTCGCGGCGGAGCTGGTCGACGCCCTGCACCTCGTCGACTGCTGGTACGAGGCCGTCCCGTTCCTGGGCCCGCTGCCCGACCTCCCGGCTCCGGGCCGGCACCTGCCCCGTCGTGGGGCGTCGATCCTGCTGCGCGTCGCCGGTCGGCCGACCGGTCGCTTCGTCCTCGTGCCGACGGTCGGCGCCGACGTGCCCGCCGAGCGCCGCGTCGTCGCCGTGACCCTGGTCGACCAGCTCGCCGCGGTGCTGTCGGTGCGCGCCGCCTGAGCTACCAGCTCCGGAGGGCGGCCTCGGCCAGCACCTTGGCGTCGCCGAGCGTGCCGCCGTAGACGAGCACGCCGCGGCGGCCGTCGACCGCGAGCACCGTCGACTGGAACGTGTCGTCCGCCTCGTGCACCTGGGCCGGGTGGCCGGCCACGGTCGCGGGCCGGCTGCCGCCGATCGGGACGTCCTTGGCCAGGCGCCGGGCCACGTCGGCCACCCGGTCGCCCATGGGGTGGGGCCAGGCCAGGGCGACGACCACCAGACCGGGCCCGCCGATCGGTGTGTCGACCCGGTGCACGGCGACGTCGCTGGCCCCGGCGTCGGCGCGGTACTGGCGGCGGAAGGCGGCCGGCTCGCCCTGCTCGACGGGGGCGAGCTGGTAGCCGCTCGGCAGGGTCAGGTGGTCGAGCGGCTTGGCCTCGTGGCCGCACGCGGCCACGAGGACGACGAGGGTGCCGACGACGAGGGTGCTGACGAGGCGCCTCACCCGGCGAGCGGCTCGTAGGGGAAGTCGTCGGTGACCATGGACCGGAAGCCGAGGTCGAGCAGCTCGATGTTGGCCGACCGGCGGCTCTTGCGGATGGAGAGGGCCAACGTGCTCTCCGGGTCCTTGATGGCGGCCGGCACGTCGTCGGGGTCGACGTGGCGGCGCATGGCGAGGAACGCCACCCCCGCCTCGATGCCGGCGGCCTGGTAGCGGGCGGCCAGGGTCGGGGCGGCCCGCCAGCCGGTGTTGTGCCACCGGAACCGGGCCCGTTTGTTCGCCGGCCCCGTGCCCAAGGCGGCGTCGAGCCGCTCGACGTGGCGATGGGTCTGGTCGGCCAGGTAGGCGAGCAGGGCCTCGGGCAGCACCTTGAGCTGGAGGGTCGAGGCCCGGTCGTCGGCCAGCATGCTGCGCTGCCACGCCACCCGCAGGCGCTCGCACTGGCGGGCCTTCGACACGCGGTCGAGCGCCTCGGCCACGTTGTCGGTCTCCTTGCGGCCGGTGTGGTCGCGGCACCGGAGGTAGGGCCCGGCGGCCACGAGGTGGTGCACCCCGGCGGCGCGGTCGACGTACGTCGCAGCAGCACCGGCGGGGACGCCGTGCAACGAGGTCGTCGTCGGGTCGGTCATCGCGTGCCCCAGCTTGCCCGCTGACATCGGCGAACGCAGGCCGTAGATTTCCCGTCACCCCTCGTGAGGAGGCAGCGGTGGCCACAACTGGCGCGAACCGGACGCTGGCGCTGATCGTCGCCGGGTTCGTCCTCCTGCCCCTGGTGCTCCTCGGCGTCTTCCGATCGGCCCCGGGCCTCGACCCGGTCCTGCACTCGCCGGTGTTCCACCTCGCCGTCGTCAGTGCCATCGCCGCCTGCGCCCTCCAGGTCGCCGTGTTCGCCGCCATCGCCGCCAGCCGCGGGCGTGATCCGCGCATCGTGCTGCTCGCCGTCGGCTGCCTCTTCGTCGGCGTGTTCATGTTGGCCCACGGCCTCACCACGCCGGGCGTGGGCGCCGCGGTGTCGACGGCCGGCTCGCTCTACGGCGGCCCGGCCACCGCCGGGGCCAAGCACGCCAACTACTGGGTCGGCCGCTTCCCGGTGCTGGCGCTCACCTCGTTCGCCGTCGCCCTCGGCCTGGCCGGCACGGTGCGGGAGACCGCGGTGCACCGGTTCGTCGCCCGCCACGCCCGGTTCGTGCTCGTCGTCCCGGCCGCCGTCGTCGCCCTCGCCTGCGCTGCCATCGCCATCAAGCCCGAGGTGGGGATCGGCGGGCACCTCGTCGCCGGCGAGCACGGTGCCCAGCACGTCGTCGAGGGCATCGCCGTCGCGCTGCTCGTCGTCACCGGGGCGGTGCACTGGCGGCGGTGGCGGCTCGGCCAGGACCGGGTGCAGTTCGCCCTCATGACCGCGTGCTGGCTCTCGGCCCAGGCCCTCGTCGCCCTCGAGCTGGGCCAGCAGTGGCGGGCCTCGTGGTGGGACTACCACGCCTACCTGCTCACCGGGTTCGGGGCCGCGGTGTACGCCGTGCTGGCCAACTACCGGCGGAGCCGCACGATCGACTCGGTCCTCGGCTCGGTGTTCTCGTCCGACCCGTTGGCCCACATCGAGCAGGGCTACCCCGAGGCGCTCAAGGCCCTCGTCGCCGCCGTCGAGGCGCGCGACAGCTACACGGCCGGCCACTCGGCCCGGGTGGCGGCGCTCGCCGTCGAGCTCGGCGTGCGCCTGAAGCTGAGCCCCGAGGACCTGCGCCACCTGGCCCAGGGCTCGCTCCTGCACGACATCGGCAAGATCGGCATCCCCGATCACATCCTCAACAAGCCGGGCCGCCTCGACCCCGACGAGCGGGCGTGGATCGAGCAGCACCCGATCATCGGCAGCGACCTCGTGCGCAGCGCGCCGTCGCTCCGCGACGCGGTCGACGTCGTGCACCACCACCACGAGCGGGTCGACGGGTCCGGCTACCCGGATCGGCTGGCCGGCGACGCCATCCCGCTGCACGCCCGCATCGCCGCGGTGGCCGACGTCTGGGACGCCCTCACCACCGACCGGGCCTACCGGCCGGGCTGGCCCGAGGCCGATGCCCTGGCCCACATCGTCGCCGGGCGGGGCACCCACCTCGACGAGGCCTGCGTCGATGCCCTCGTGGCCCTGCTCGACGCGCGGGGCGTCGTCGCCGGCGAGGGCGGCGACCCCGACGAGGTGGCCGTGGCCGCCGAGGCCTGCCACACCGAGGACGAGCCCGTCAGCTGAGCCGCCGCCGGGCGTGGGCGAGCTGGCGGAGGAGGAAGGCCGGGCTGTCGGACGACCGGGCGACGCCGGCGTAGCCGTCGTCGACGAGCCGGTTCACCTCGTTGACCAGGTGGGCCAGGTCGGCCCGCTCGGTCGGCGTGAGGTCGTGGCGCCCGCCCAACCGGGCCGCCACCGCGTCCAGGTCGGTGGTCGTGAGGAGGGGGAGGGTGAGCACCGGTCCATCGTCGGGCCGGGCCGGTCAGCCGACCAGTGGCAGGAACGCCGTCGACCGCATGGATCAGGCCAGGGAGCGGAAGAAGGCCCGGACGTCGTCGACGAACACGTCCGGCGCCTCCATCGCCGCGAAGTGCCCGCCCCGCGCCGGGGTCGACCAGCGGGTGACGTGGTAGCGGTGCTCGACCCACGCCCGCGGGAAGCGGGTGATCTCACCCGGGTACTCGGCCACGCCGGTGGGCACCTCGACCCGCCGCTGGGGGACGGCGGCCGCCCCGGCCTGGCGCATCTCCCAGTAGATGCGCAGCGACGAGGTGGCGGTGCCGGTCACCCAGTACGCCATCACGTTGGTGAGGAGCTGGTCGAGGGTGAAGGCGTCGAGCAGGTCGGCGTCGCTCCACTCGCGGAACTTCTCGACGATCCACGCGGCCAGGCCGGCGGGGGAGTCCTCGAGCGCGTAGCCGAGCGTCTGGGGCCTGGTGCCCTGGATCTCCTGGTAGCCGGCGCCGGTGCGGCGCCACGCCTTCATGGCGTCGAGGGCGGCGAGCTCGTCGACGGCCAGCGCGGGACCGTCGGCCGGGGCGGCCACGGCCACGAAGTTGAGGTGGAGCCCGAGCACGCGGTCGGGGTGGAGGTCGGCCACGTTCGAGCTGATGACCGAGCCCCAGTCGCCACCCTGGGCGCCGAAGCGGTCGTACCCGAGCCGAGCCATCACCTCGGCGAACGCCGACGCGATCCGCCCGGGGTGCCAGCCCCGCTCGTGGGTCGGGCCCGACCACCCGAAGCCGGGCAGCGACGGCGCCACCACGTGGAAGGCATCGGCCGGGTCGGGCGGGTCGGTGAGCGGTCCGACCACGTCGAGGAACTCGACGACCGACCCCGGCCACCCGTGGGAGAGGAGCAGCGGCGTCGCTCCCTCGTGGGGCGAGCGGGCGTGGAGGAGGTGGATGCGCTGGCCGTCGACCTCGGTGACGAGCTGGGGGATGGCGTTGAGCCGAGCTTCCTGGGCTCGCCAGTCGTAGCCGTCGCGCCAGCGCTCGAGCAGGGCGACGAGGAGGTCGCGGTCGGTGCCCTGGTCCCAGCCCACGCCGGCCACGGCGTTCGGGAGCCGGGTCCGGGTCAGGCGGTCGTCGAGGTCGGCGAGCACGTCATCGCCGACGTGGATCCTGAACGGTTCGATGGGGCGGACGCTAGAGCGCGCGCAGCGGCACCGGCGGGGGCAGCGCCCAGCGTCGTCCGACGAAGGCGAGGAGCTGCAGGGCCACGGCGAGCACAGCGACGATGCCGGCCAGGGCGATGAGGCCCATGCGCTCGTTCCACACCGGATCGAAGCCGTCGTGCTGAGCCACGGCGACGACGACGAACGGCACGACCCACGCCAGCACGGTCCACCGCACCGCCCGGAGGCGCCGGGCATCGGCACCCTCGTCGACGGCGGCCCGAGCGAGGGCGCTGAGCAGCAGCCAGATCGCCACGCCGCCGACCACCACGGCCGCGGCCATCGTGACGAGCTGAAGGCCGGTCACGTGACCGAAGACGAGCTGCTCGCTGGCCCGTCCCGTCCCCCGGCCCGGTTGGTACGGCTGGCCGGTGCCGGCGTCGACCAGGAGGTGGTGGTGCGGCAGCCACACCTCCGAGGCGCTCAGCGCGCCGGCGACGAGGGCCGCCCACATCGGCGTGCGGAGGACGAGTCGCCGGCAACCCTCGGCCACGAGGAGCCACCCGATCGGGTCGGCCAGGAGGTCGAACCGATCGAACCGCAGGTCGATGACCACGAGCACGAGTCCGGCCGCCATCGCGGTCATCGGTCGCATGCCGCCACGGTAGGGCCAGGGTCGTGGCAGGCGTCTGACAGGTTCGGGCGCGAGCCGACCCCGACGCAGGGCGCCGGGGTCGGCTCGTCGTCGCGACGAGATCAGTAGTAGTGGCGCCTGCCACCCACGGCGCGGCCGGTGCCGCCCAGGACCATGAGCACCACGCCGACGATCAGGAGGATGATCCCCAGCGTGTAGAGGATCGGCACCCCGAGGAGGAGGCCGAGCAGGAGGAGGACGATGCCGACGACGATCATGCGGCCCGTGTACCCCCCGGGGTCGGAACCGACGCTCAGCCCAGCAGGGCCAGGGCGGCCCGCACCAGCTCGGCGTTCCCCGTCGCCTCGGCGCCGTCGGGGAGCGTGAGCGTGTCCTCCAGCCCGACTCGGGTGTCGAAGCCGTCGGCCCCGGCCCGCTGGAGCATGGCCCACGCCGTCACCTCGTAGCCGTGCAAGAGGCGAGGGACGTCGATCCCCTGGAGGGCGGCGTGGATCTCGTCGACGGTGCGGTGGGCGGCGTCGACGTCCTGCACCATCGGCTCGTAGAGGACGCGCACGCAGTGCTGGGCCGCGCCGCTCTCGGCGAACGTGCGGGCCGTGTCGCCGGCCCAGATGCCGGCCTCGACGCCGACGCCGCGGTCGAGCAGCAGGCCGGCGATGTGCTCGGCGCCGTCCTCGTGCATGTTCACCGAGGCGAAGTCGGGCAGCACCGTCCACCCCTCGATGGCGCGGAGCCGGGCGGCCGGGTCGGGGAGGAACCAGGCACCGGTCGACACGCCGATCGGCACGTCGACGACCTCGCGCAGGGCAGTCACCGCGTTGGCGATGGCGCGGCCGTCGAGCGACTCCTTGCCGTCGGCGCCGCGGGGGTGCACGTGGATGGCGCCGGCCCCGGCGGCGACCACGGCCCTGCCCTCGGCCGCCACCTCGGAGGGGGTCTTCGGGGCGGTGTGGGCGCGGGCGCCGTTGAGGCAGGCCTTCAAGAGCACGCCCCATCGTCGCACGCGACGGTGCCCGGCTCGCCGAAGCGAGCCGGGCACCCGATCCGACCCTCCGTTGCTCGGCGGCGTGGCCGTGGGACCTTCGTGGCTCGTCCCGCCGGGTGACCGTCGTCCCGGCACGTCATCCCCGGGGACGACATGCTGTCCCCCGTGCTCGACCTCCGCATCACCGGCGTGACCATCGTCGACGGGACCGGCGCCCCGGCCCGGACCGGCGACCTCGGCGTCCGCGACGGGCGGCTCGTCCCCGCCGACGAGCCGGCCCGCACGACGATCGACGGCGACGGCCTCGTCGCCATGCCGGGCGTGGTCGACCTCCACACCCACTACGACGCGCAGCTGTTCTGGGATCCGACAGCGTCGCCGTCGAACGCCCACGGGGTGACGACGGTGGTCGGCGGCAACTGCTCGTTCGCCCTCGCCCCGATCCACGCCGATGACGCCGACTACACGCGCCGGATGATGGCCAAGGTCGAGGGCATGCCGCTCTCTGCGCTGGAGCAGGGCGTGCCCTGGCAGTGGGAGACCACCGGGCAGTTCCTCGATGCCCTCGACGGTCGCATCGCGGTGAACGCCGGCTTCCTCGCGGGGCACTCGGCGCTGCGCCGCTACGTGCTCGGCCACGAGGCCAACGAGCGGGCGGCCGATCCGTTGGAGCTCGCCGCCCTGAAGGCCCTGCTCGCCCAGTCGCTCCGAGAGGGCGCGCTCGGCTTCTCCACCGACATCTCGACGTACCACTCCGACAGCGAGGGCCGGCCGGTGCCGGCCAAGGGCGCTTCGGTCGACGAGGTGCTCGCCCTGTGCGAGGAGACCGGCCGCCACCCGGGCACCACGCTGGCGGGGATCTTCACCGGCGGGAGCGACGGCTTCAGCGACGAGGAGATCGAGCTGCTGTCGGCGATGTCGGTGGCCGGCGATCGCGTCCTCAACTGGAACGTGCTGACCGTCGACGCCCGTAACCCCGAGCGCATCGCCAAGCAGATGGCCGTCTCCCGCCGGGCCCGCGAGCTCGGCGGCCGGGTCGTGGCGCTCACCATGCCGGTGATCGTCCCGATGAACATGAGCTTCCTGCACTACTGCGCCCTCAACCTGATGCCGGGCTGGGGTCCGATCCTCAACGCGCCGGTGCCAGAGCGCATCGAGCAGCTCCGGGTCGAGGCCAACCGCCGGATGATGGTGGCCCGGGCCGACAGCGAGGAGGCCGGCATGTTCCGCCGGCTGGCCGACTTCGGTGGCTACGTCATCGGCCAGACCTACACCGCGGCCAACGAGGGGCTCGCCGGTCGCGTGGTCCGTGACATCGCCGTCGAGCGGGGCGCCGACCCGTTCGACACCCTCGTCGAGGTCGTCATCGCCGACGACCTCCGCACGGTGCTGTGGCCGTCGGCCCCCGACGACGACGACGCCCACTGGGCCCTGCGGGCCGAGCTGTGGGACGACCCCGACGTCCTCCTCGGCGGCAGCGACGCCGGGGCCCACCTCGACCGCATGTGCGGCGGCTCGTACCCGACCCAGTTCCTGGCTGACGTCCTCCGGGGCCGACAGCTCCTCTCATTGGAGCGGGCCGTCCACGAGCTGACCCAGCGGCCCGCCGCGCTGCTGGGGCTCCGCGACCGCGGCACGCTGGCCGACGGCTCGTTCGCCGACCTCGTGCTCCTCGACCCCGCCACGGTGGGCGCGGCCCCGGCCGAGCTGGTGCACGACCTCCCGGGCGGAGCCGCCCGCATGACGGCAGCCTCGACCGGCGTGCACCGCGTGTTCGTCAACGGAACCGAGGTCGTCGCGGACGGCAACCCCACCGGCGCCGTCCCCGGCACGGTCCTGAGGTCGGGCCGCGACACCGACACCGTCACCGCCCGCTAGTGCCCCGCGACCCCGAGCCCACGCGGCAGCGGATCCTCGACGCTGCCCTCGAGCGCTTCGCGACCAACGGGCTGAGCGGGACCTCCCTCCGGGAGATCCGCCTGGCGGCGAAGCAGGCGAACGCCGGCGCGCTCCACTACCACTTCGGCGACAAGGAGGGCCTGCTGCGCGCCTTGCTCGAGCGTGAGCTCCCGCTCCTGGTCGACCGTCGACGTGCGCTGCTCGCCGAGGCCGACGACCTGCGGTCGGTGGCCGCCGTGTTCGTGCAGCCGTTCGCCGAGCTGGCCACTGGCTCCGAGCACGAGCGCTGGGTCGTGCAGTTCCTGAGCCAGCTCCACGACGACGTGTCGCTCTC
>JAODBP010000190.1 GCA_025464025.1 Actinomycetes bacterium
TCGGTCGGGGGTTCGCCGAGGAGGTCGATGACGTGGCCGGGCGGTGACTGAGCGGCGCGCTCACCGAGCGAGCGGCGACGTCGGTCCACCTGTGTTCGGAGTTGGTCTCGGTGTTCGAGGGTGTCGGCGTTTCGGGCGAGCCAGGCGTCTCGATCCTCTTGTGCAGCTTCGAGCTGGGAGACGTGTGCGGTGAGGTGTTCGAGGTGGCGGCGTTCGTCACGTCGAGCGCGGGTGACGTGTCCGGGCTTCGAGGTTCGGGTGGCGTGTTCTAGCTGCTGCCGGAGTCGGGTGAGCTCTTCGGTCCGGTCGGCGGGCGTGTGTTCGGTGATCCAGTGTTCGAGGTTGGCGAGGCGTGGCGCGAGGACGTCGAGGGTGCCGTCACGGTCGAGGGCTCGGAGGTGTTCGAGCGCGGCGCGTTCCGCGACGGGTCGTCGGAGCGCGCTGGCGAGGACCTGGCGAGCGTCGCTCGGCTGGAGAGGGCGGTGGGTGTCGATGTCGAGGGGGTCGATGACGACGAGGGCGGTGTTCGAGTGCCGGCCACGCGTCATGGCCACGTAGAGGGTCTCGGCGGCGAGGGTGTCATCGGCGATGAGGATGCCGTGGTCGATGGTGACGCCTTGGGCCTTGTGGGGGGTGAGGGCATAGCCGAGCGTGATGTGCTCGGCGACGTAGTCGGCGGGCAGTCGCAGGCGACCGCGTCCGGTGAGGTCGGACACGGTGAGAGCGCCGTCGGGGTGGCGGGCGTCGACGAGCCAGCGGTCACCGTTTCGGACCCAACCGTCGCGGCCGGTGACGAGTTGGCGGTCGTTGCGTGTGGTGACGATCTCGTCGCCGACCCCGACGACCTGCGACCCGATGAGCAGGCCACCCGGTTCGACGTCGCCGTGCTCAACCCGGGCGGCGCGGGCGCGTCGGCTGAACGCGTCAACGGTGTCGTGGTCCGCGGCGATCACGACCACCGACTCACCGGCGCGGCGGGCGTCGCGCCACCGGTTGAAGGCGTCGTCGACGACGGCGAGGCGGTCACCGCCCACGATCCGCCCGTGCTCCTCATAGGCGTCGAGGGCGTCGAGGTTGCCGGCTCGGAGGTTGAGGCTTGCGGTGGCTTCCCACGGCTGCGTGAAGCGGTGGACTTCCTGGAGCTCAGCGGCGTTGGTGTCGGCGGCGAGGAGGCGGAACATGCCGCCGGCCTCGATGGCGCCGAGCTGGGCGTGGTCACCGACCAGCACCAACTTCCCGCCGACCTGCTCGGTGCGCTCGAGGAGCCGGGCGATGTCACGGGTTGCGACCATGCCGGCCTCATCGAGGATCACCACCTCCCCGACACGTAGCCGCCATGTGGTGCTGGGGCCTTCGGGTCGGGCCTGCTCGAACAGGAACTTCGCGATCGTGTCCGCCGAGATGCCCGCCTCGTCGCGAAGGACGCCCGCCGCGGTGGCCGACAGGGCCAGGCCCCGAACCGGGATCCCAGAGGCGGTCCATGCTTGAGCGGCGGCGCTCATGGCCCGGGACTTCCCGGTCCCGGCCGGGCCCACCACGCACACCACCGCGTCTCCCCCGCCCGCCGCACACGTCACCGCCGCGGCCTGATCCGCTCCCAGGCAAGCCCGGGTGATCGCATGGTCGATCGAGCCCGCGTCAGTGACGGCCCGTCCCGAGTCCTGGCCCGCGAGGGCGACGTCGAGGACGTGCTGCTCGATCGCCAACGTCGTGGTCGTGGTGTAGCGGGCAGCACCGTGCGGCTCGAACACCGACCTCCCGTCGCTTCGCCGCAACGCGTCCGGCACCTCCAACTCGGTGCTGAAGCAGACGACAGCACCGTGTCCCAGGACCTCGTCCACGGTCGCCTCGACCCACCGGCGCACCCGGTCCGCCGACCCGACATCGGCCGAGGCGCGGCGGGCGACCTGCTGGACCACATCGCCGCGACTGAACGTCGAACGGGTCGTCACCAGCTCGTCGAGCACCTCGACCACCACATCGGCCTCGTGTGCAGGCCGGCGCGTCCGAGCCACCGTGTCCGGGATCCAGGACTCGGCCGGATGCCCGACCCGTACTGCTTCGTCACGCCACCGGTCATGAAGCCCATCATCAGTCACCTCCTCGACCTTCTTGACCGTACGGGTCGACAGCACGGCCTTCTCGAACACCTGACGCCGCTCCTCCGGCGTCAACGCCCGAGCACGCTCGACCT
Source organism: Actinomycetes bacterium (assembly GCA_025464025.1). The sequence continues at coordinate 2,195 of JAODBP010000190.1, forward strand.
CCACCTCCGCGATCCGTTCCCGGGCCCGGACCTCGACCTGCTGGCGACGAGACGAGTAGTGCTGCCGCAACCCGTCCGGCACACCATCGACCTCGGCCTGGCCGTGCCGATCCACCTCCGACCACACCACCCCGAGCCGGGTCGAGAGCTCGGCCCGCAGAGCCGCCTGGTAGAGCACACCGGCCGGCTTCAACTGGCGATGCAACGCCCGACTGTCCAACGCCCGCCACTCCCCATCGCTACAGCGAACCCGTCCGGACACCAGGACATGGGTGTGGAGCTGCGGATCCCCGGCACGCGATGTCCGATGCACGAACGCCGCGGCCACCAACCCGTCCGTGTCGACCTGACGGATCCCGGCCTTGCCCTGCCGTGAGAACGCCGCGTGCTCCTCGAGATATGCAAGCGCGGCTCGGACAGCGGCGTCATGCGCCTCCCGGACATCCATCCCGACCTCACCATCACCGACCGCCCACAACGCCGAGACGGACTTCGGGGCCGAGAACGTCAGATCCCACCCCGTCACCCGATCCGCGCCATCCCGGACCCGATACGACTTCCCGAGCAGCTCACCCGTCACCGGGTGGATCCCCTCGAACAGGCGGCGGAGCTGCTCGCCCGACACCTCACCCTCCAAGCCCGCCGCAGCTGAGCCGTTCCCGACCCACTCGCCGGCCGCCTCACCCCGCCCCGCGTAGTAGTCCTCCACCCCCGCCGCCACCGTGTCCGTGTAGTAGGACACCGACGAAGGCGTCACCTTCCCCCGGCTCAACACGAGCCGACTACCCGCGCACCCAAGGCCGGCCGCCAGGCCGGCGACGTTCCCGGCACCGCAGGGTGCCAATGTGTGGCGAGTCGAGTGGTTCGGGCAGATGTGTTCAGGCCAACGTGGATGAGTGGCTGGCGTGCTCGTCGTCGTGCCTGAACGAGATGGTGGGATGCTGAACGCGGCCTGGTGTTGGAACGGCCACGAGTTCCCGTCGAAGTCATGGCTGGTCCCGGGTCGAGCTTGGATCGAAGAGGGTCGGCTGCGTGATCGCCTTGGCCCGGGCCGTCGTACGAGAGATAGAGGCCGCTCGCCTGTCCAGCACGCCAAGCAGGTACGGATCCAACCGGTAGCCCGATCGACCGAACCGGCCGTGCTCGTTCCGAATCGACGCGGTCCGGACCACGACACCGGCCGCAAGGAGCCGGCGCACAGCGCGGGCCGCCGTGTCCTTGCTCAACCCGAGGTCGGAACCGAGCCGTCGCACGTTGGCGTGTGCCACCAAGCTGACGTCCTCAGGTGTCGCGATGCTCACGAGCTCTTCGAGCACGACCCAAGCCGTCGGTCCCAGCTCTCGGCACCAGGCCCGTCGATCCTCATCCGACAGACGAGGGCCTGTCATGCAGACGTGGCGTCGGCTTCGCCGATCAGACGCTCCAATGCCTGGCGCGGGACCACGATGCGCCGCCCGAGCCGAAGGCTGGGCAGCTGCCCTCGTGCCACCAGCTCATAGGCCAGGGCGCGAGAGATGCCGAGCGCGACCGCTGCCTCAGGCACGGTCAGCGTCAGACGGTTCCGATCCATGGGAAACCTCCTGGAGATCGTCTGAAGGAGAACGACCTTTCAGAGGCCCTAAGCGCGCACGGAGGACCAAACAACACAGAAAAGTTCACAGCGGAGCCGCACGTCCGGCGCGGAAGCACCGCAATCTGGATCGGGCCGAACTGAGAACTGTGAACGAGTGACGCTCGAGGGACCGTTAGAGCTCTAGCGCGGCGATCGCCTTCCGCTTTCCGACATCTGTTCGGCCGTCGTAGTGGAGCCGGAGCGTGGACTCGCTGTTGCCGAGGATGTCGGCGACGGTCCGGAAGGACTCCCCTGCGTCGAGCATCCTCGTCGCGCAGTAGTGACGAAGGTGGAGAAGCGTGATCGGTGACTCCCCGCGGGTCGCCTGCCAGCGCTGGGTGATGTCATCCGGTCGCATCGGCACCATCCCGTCTAGCTCCCACGGGAAGACGTACTCGGACTCACCCGGCCGGTCTCCCGTCCGAGCCACACGGCGACCCTGTTGCCGCTCGAACGCGGCGACGGCGCCCGCGGTGAGCGGCACATCACGCCAATCGGACCGCTTGGTCGGCTTGCGAACGAGCCCGACGCCGGGGCCACCGTCGGCGATCGAATGCGCGACGTGGACCTCGGCAGCGGTGAGATCGACATTGCCCCACTGCAGCCCGAGCAGCTCCCCCCGGCGCATTCCCGTGCTGGCCAGGATCGTCGCGGCGTCACCCAGCATCGGGTCCTTGTCCTGCACACGCTTGAGCAGCGCCTTCACCTCATCACCAGAAGGAGCGAACGGCTTCGACCTGACGGTGCGCGGCCGGGCCGCGTCCTTGGCCGGGTTCGAGTCGATCAGCCCGCGCTTGCGGGCCAGCTCGAGTGCTCGGGCGAGCACGGTGGCACACCGACGGATGTAGGCCGAGCTCTTCCCCGACGTTCGCATGGCGGCGTACAGGTACTCGATGTCCTGCCAACCCAGGCGGCTAAGCCTGATCTCACCGAAGCATCGGCCATCGGGCAGCTCGACCGCGCTGAGGACCCTCGAGACCGAACGAACAGTCGACACCGTGCTCGGCGCCAGCTCGATGAGCCCGCCATCGATGGCCTGCTGGTAGAGCTGGAAGACCGCAGCGACGGAGCGGGCATTGGTGCCACCCGTCGGCAGCCGCTTCTCGTGGTCGGCCACGCGGAGCTTGGCCAGCGCCACCTCGGCGTCCTCCCGGGTGCCGCGCACCTGACGGGACGTGCGGCGACGGGCGCCGGTGACCGGATCACGCCCGATCTCGACGTCGACCCGCCAGACGCCGTCGCGGATCGGGACGACGCCGCCGCTGCCCCGCCGACGCCGCGAATCCGAGGTTTTCGCCTTCGGCTTGGTGCCAGATTTCCGCTCTACCAACTTCACACCTCTGGCCGCGCAGGCCCTGACCAGGGCTTTAGTAGAGCGAAATAGTAGAGCGCGGCGCCTCGGACGCGACAGAGGCCCTCCGAAGAGGGCCTCTGACCTGGTCTTTCGTGGAGCGGACGACGGGATTCGAACCCGCGACCCCAACCTTGGCAAGGTTGTGCTCTACCAGCTGAGCCACGTCCGCGTGTTGCACCGGTACTTGCGCACCGGGTTGGAGAGCATACCAAGCCTCGCCGGGGACGCGAACCCGAGCCCCGTGCCATGCTCTGGCTTCGCCGGACCGTAGGGGGAACTGGTGACGTCGATCGAGGACCAGTCGCTGCTGACCGTCGTGCCGCTGCCGACCGTGGCCGGTCCGCTGCCACCGCTCGGCACGGCCGTGGCGCCCGAGGCGTGGGCCGAGGCCGGCTACGTCGAGCGCGAGTACCTCGTGTCCGGGGTGGCCGACGTCCACGGGCCGGGCGACCCCGGCAACCAGGAGCCACCGACGCTGTCGCGGGCCGAGATCGTGCCGCTCGGCTCGGTGACCCGGACCGACGTGCCGTTCACGACGCGCATCGTGGTGCGGGCGCCGGCCGACCCGGACCGGGCCAACGGCGTCGTGGTGTTCGAGCCCATCCACAACGCCGGCGAGATCGTGCCGAGCTGGGCCGTGACCCACCGCCACCACCTCCAGGAGGGTGCGGCGTGGATCGGCGTCACCGTCTCGACCGGTGCCCACGTCGGCATCGACGGCGCACCGCGCGGCGGCGTCGCCTTGCTGCGGGTGCTCGACCCCGAGCGCTACGGCGCCCTGCACCTCGAGCCCGGCGACGCGGCCGACTGGCCCCTGCTCGCCCCTCGCGACCTCGAGCACGACCTGGAGGGCAAGGGCCTCGTCGACGTGCTGGCCGACTCGCCGTTCAACGGCGGCGGCGACAGCGCCTCGTTCGGCGCCCTGGTCGAGGAGATCTACCGCAGCTACGCCCACAGCCCAGGCGTGATGGCCCAGCTCGCCGCCCTCGTGCGCTCGGGTGGGGCGTCGAGCCCGCTGGCCGGCTACCCCGTCGAGCGCCTCTACGGCACCGGCGCGTCGGGCACCACGGTGTGGTGGAACGCCTTCCTCGACGGTGGCCACCACGCCCGCAGCAAGGTCTTCGACGGCTTCGTGCTGTACGTCGCCACCCCGCCCCGCACCCGACCCGACGACGCCGTGCTGGTCAGCATCCAGTCGGAGGCCGAGGCCGCGTTGGCCGTGGCCGAGGGTGACAGCACCCGGGCCGACGACCACCCCCGCTTCCGCCAGTACGAGGTGGCCGGCACCGGCCACCGCCTCTGCGGCGCCGACTCGCCGTGGATGGGGAACGAGGAGTCGGGGTGGGCCACGCTGGCCCCGTCAGGCTCGAGCTCGTCGGGCGACGGCGACCTGCTCCCGTTCGACCGGGTCGTCTACCCCCTCCTGCACGAGCTGTGGCGCCGGCTCGACACCTGGGTCGACGGCGGCGAGCCGATGCCGCCGAGCGTGCACATCACCCGTGACCCGGCGGCTGCCGACGGCCTGGCCCGGGACGCCCACGGCAACGCGGCCGGCGGCCTGCGCACGCCGTGGGTCGACGCGCCGGACGCCCACTACCTCGCCCGCTCCCCCGGCAACCCGCTGCGGGCCGCGCTGCGACCGTTCGGGGCCGGGCGCATGCGGACGCTGTACGGCTCCGAGGACGGCTACCGACGCCGGTTCCGCGCCGCCGTCGAGGGCCTCGTGGCCCAGGGCTGGGTCCGCCCCGACGAGGCCGGCGACTTCAACTAGACGTGACAGTGCGGAAGGACGACTGGCCTGGTCCCGCCCCGAAGCGGACGGCGACCCGGACCACCGTGGATCCAACGCGGCGGTCTGCGGCGTCCGCCGGGGCGGGGCCGGGTCAGGCGGCCGGAGGCTCGATCTCGCGGCCTCCGGCCGCCGCGCGCGAAGCCATCTCGGTGCGCGCCGCAGGCGCCCCCACCACGTTGGCGCGCCCGGTCTAGAGGGCCTCGAGGGCCCGGCCGACGATGCGGAGGGCGTCGTCGTCGAGCGGCAGGCCCAGCGCCGCGGCGCGACCCTCGGGCGACATCTTGCGAAGGGTCTTCACCACGACCTCGACCATGTGGTCCTCGCCGAGCTGGTCGGTGAGCTCACCGAACTGGGTCTCGACGAACACGAGGCAGAGGGCGTCCTCGAGGGCCTGGACGTCGGGGTCGGAGCGGAGGCGCTCCTTCTTCACGATGGCCTGGACCCGCTCGATCGTGGCGGGGTCGACGATCCCGGCCAGCACCTGGCCCACGACATCGGCGTGGTGCTGCTGGAGCCGGCGCTTCCACTTCAGGTAGCCGGCCCGCCCGTCGGGCTCGTCGGCTCGCGGGATGTCCCAGCGCCGGACGTGGTGGGCCCGGGCGGCCAGGAGGAGGGCGTCGGACGGCTCGGCGACGAGGCGGCGGACCCACTCGACGGCCAGCTCGGCGTGGGCCTGCTCCTTGGGCCGGCGCTCGCCCCGGACGACGATCGTGCTGGGGTCGTCGGCGTTGGCGGCATCGATGGCGGCGAATGCCTCCTCCATCACGACGTGAGGTCGACCTTCAGCGTGAGCACCCCGTCCTCGAGCGTCCACGTGGCGTCGCCGATGATGGCGTAGTCGAGGTGGTCCAGCTCGGCCTGCTTGATGAACCGGGCCCGCTCCTCGCCGGCGACCGGCGGCAGGGCCCGTTCGCGCACGGCGTGGGCCCGGTCGCGGAAGCGCTGGATCATGGCGTCGACGTCGAGCGTGTCACCCATGCTTGGGAACCGTACTGCCGAGGGCCGGTGGCACCGGGCGGGTCGAGCGCCAGAACTTGTACGTGAACAGCGAGAGCACCAGGGCGATCAGGACCAGGGCGGTGATCACCAGCAGCACCAGGGAGCCGGCGCTGACGCCCTTGTCGAACTTCCGCTCGGGCGGGAGCGAGGTGGTCGTCGGCAGCTCGACCGTGGCGTTCGGCTCGAGCAGCTCGCTGGTGGTCGTCGTCGCCGGCAGCGTGACGACGGGGCCGGACGCGACCGTCGTCGTCGTGCGGCGCACGGTCGTGGCGGTGCGCCGCACCGACGTGGTCGTGACCAGGTCGGTCGACGTGGTCGACGGGAGGAGGGTGATCCCGGTCTCGGTCGTCGTCGTCGACGACTCCGGCGGCACGGTGGTCGACGTGGGATCCGCCGTCTGGGCCATGGCCGGGAGCGCGGAGAGGCCGACCGCCAACAAGCCGGCAGCCACGACAAGCCACTCCGGACGGCGTCGCACGGAGCGCACGATACGTGGCGCCGACGTCAGCGCTGGTGGCGGGGGCACGACCAGGTCGTGCGACCGCCGACGGTGCGCCGGACCAATGGCGTCCCGTCCTTCGGGCACCGCCCACCCGGGGTCCGCGAGCCGAACACGTCGCCGGTGTGGGAGCCGCCTCGGGCCATGAGCTGCTCGACGGTCCGGCGCAGGTGCTGGTGGAGGCGACGCACCTCGGCCGGCGTGAGCGAGCCGGCCTCACGGGCCGGGTCGATGCCGGCCCGCCACAGCGCTTCGTCGGCGATGAGGTTGCCGACGCCGGCGACCTTGGCCTGGTCGAGGAGGCGGGCCTTCACGGCCGTCGTGCTCCCGGCCAGCGCGTCGCGCAGCGCGGCCGGCGTGATCGTCAGCACGTCGGGGCCGAGTCGCGACTCGTCGGGGTCGAGCAGCACGCCGCCGAGCCGGCGAGGGTCGCGGATGCGCAGGTCGCCGCCGTGGAGGTGGAACGTGACCCGGTCCCACGCCGGCTCGTCGCGCATGCTCGAGTACTCGAGGTGGTCGATGTTGGCGACCCCGTCGAGCAGCAGCCGACCGGTCATGCCGAAGCGCAGGCCGATCGTGGGGCCATCTTCCTTCTTCAGGCCAGTGTCCACGAGGAGGAGCTTCCCGATGCGACGGGTGCCGGTGATCGTCCGACCGACCACCGCGTCACGGAGGGCGTCGCCGGTCAGGCCGTCCTTGAGGAACCACGCATCCGGTGTGTCGACGCCGGTGATCGCCCGACCAATCGCCCCGTCCGCCAGCCGCCGGTAGTACTCGATCTCGATGGACTCGGGCATGCCTACGTGTGCTCTCGCGACAGGGCCGCCGTCGGGAGCGCCAGCGAGCAGGCGGCAGTCGAACGGAGCCTGCGGAGTGAGACCATCAGCTCAGTGCGCCTGGAGCACCCCGTCGTCGGCGAAGTCGCGGAAGACCCCCTGGGCGACGGGCTGGCGGACGAACACGACCGACAGCTTGCCCTTCATCCCGACGTACGCGGGCATGGGGAAGTTGCGCACGTTGCCCGGCGGGATCGCCAGGGCGGCCCGACCCAACCGGAACAGGTCGGTCGGGCTGATGCCGACCGTCTTCACGTTGCGGTAGAGGACGTCGAGGTAGCGCAGCGTGTCGGTGCCCGAGGTGCCCCTCCCCCGCAGGTCGCTCAGGGCGTGGACGATGACCTGGCCCTGGTGGGCCGTGCGCACGAGGTCGCCGTCGGGGATGTGGCGGTCCCGGGAGAAGGCGAGCACCTGCCGCCCGTTCAACCGCTGGAGCCCGGGCTCGAAGGCGGCCCCCGAGTTCTTGTCGTCCATGTGGTACGGGATCTGCACGTTCACGCCTCCGATGGCGTCGACCATGGCGGTGAGGCCGGCGAACGTCGTGGTGATCACGTAGGAGATCGGCGCCCCGGTCAGCCGGCGGACGGTCTCGGCCTGGAGCTGGGGCCCACCGAACTGGAAGGCCGTGTTGATCCGACCGACGCCGTGGCCGGGCACGTCGACCCAGCTGTCGCGCGGGATGTCGATGATCGTGGCCCGGTTCAGGCCCGGGTTGAGGCCGACCACGTGGAGGGCGTCGCCCCGGGCCCCGTCGAGGCCGGCCCGCTCGTCGCTCCCCACGAGGAGCACGAACACCGTCCGGCCCCACGTGCCCGGCTCGTACGACGCCAGCGCCGAGCCCTCGGGCTGCTGCACGGCGGTGATCGTGATCGGCGCCCGGTCGTGGTCGCGCCGGGCGTCGGCGGCCACGATGCCGGCCACCGTCGTGAGCCCGACGAGCAGGGCGACGAGCGACGTGGCGACCCGACGCATCACCCGGACGCCGCCGTGGTCGTGGTCGTCGAGCCGCCGGCCGTGCGGGTGGTGATCACCGTGTAGGCGCCGACCATCCACACCCCGAGCACCGGCACGAGCGACAGCTCGCCGATCCGCTGCACGTGCACGCCGTCGCCCCGCACGTCCCAGTCGACCTTGGCCACGACCAACGCGGGGCCGTTGCCGTTGTCGAGGGCGGTGAGCCGCACGTTGGCCCTCGTGGCCTCGAGGTCCTTCACCCGGGGCAGGCCCTCGTCGAACAGGGCGACCCGGTCCGGGCCGGCGGCCCGGGCCGCCGCGTCGGCCGTGAACAGCGCGTCGATGGCCCCGGCCGTGCCCGTGGTGAGCGGGCGGACGACGGTGGCGTCGAACGTGGCCTGGAGGGTCTTCATGACCGACGCCCGGTCGACGTCGTCGAGCGGGCCGACGGCCTTGCGGGGGCTGACCTCGTCCCACGCCACGGTGTCGAGGGTGAGGTCGCCCTCGACGACCTGGCCCCCGGTCACCCCCGGCCGGGCCTGGGGCTCGTCCTTCCCGGAGGAGGAACATGCGCCCGCCACGAGGACGAGCAGGAGTGCGGCCGCCACCGCCCTGCGAACTGACACGGTGCACCATTCTGGCCCAAAGAGGTCAGATGCCGCGCGCGGCCTCCAGGGCCTGGGCCAGGTCGGCGACCACGTCGTCGGCGTGCTCGAGGCCCACCGACATGCGGACGAGGCCGTCGCCGATGCCCATGGCGGCCCGGTCCTCGTCCGGGAGGTTGGCCGCCGTGGTGGTGGCCGGGTGGGTCACCAGCGTCTCCGGCCCGCCCAGCGACGGCGCCATCCGGGCCAGCCGGCAGGCCTCGACGAACGCCTTGCCCGCCTCCTCGCCGCCGGCCACGTCGAAGGACAGGTTGCCGCCGCCGTGGCGCATCTGGCGCTTGGCCAGGTCGCGCTGCGGGTGGGAGTCGAGCCCCGGGTAGTTGACCCGCTCGACGCCGACGTGGCCCTCGAGGAACTCGGCGACCCGCTGGGCCGTCTCGGCCTGCTGGCGGGTGCGCACGCCGAGGGTGCGGATGCCGCGCAGGCCGTTGAGGGCGTCGAACGGCGAGGCCACCGCGCCGTGGATGGTGTGGTAGCCCCACACGTGCCACACCAGGTCGCGCTCGGCCGTGATCACGCCGAGGGTCGCGTCGTTGTGGCCGGCCAGGCTCTTGGTCGCCGAGTGCAGCACGATGTCGATGCCGTGCTCGTGGGGGCGGGTCACGAGGGGGCCGGCGAACGTCGAGTCGCAGACCGTGAACGGCCCCTGGATCGACCCGATGGCGTCGAGGTCGACGAGCTGCATCACCGGGTTGGCCGGCGTCTCGACGAACACCACGCGGGTGCGGCCGGGGTCGACGGCGTCGAGGAAGCCCTGGCTGTCGTCGGCATCGACGAACGTGACGTCGATCCCGAAGCGGGGCAGGACGGTCTGGAACAGCAGCGACGTCGACGAGAACGTCTGGCGCTGGGCCACCACGTGGTCGCCCTGGGAGCACAGCGAGAGGATCGTCGAGCTGATGGCGCCCATGCCGGAGCCGAACGCCTGCGCCGCCTCGGCCCCCTCGAGCTGGGCCACGGCGTCCTCGAAGGCGTTGACCGTGGGGTTGCCGTAGCGGCCGTAGAACGTGGCGCCCTTGACCTTCGTGGCCTGCTTGGCCCCGTCGAGCACGGAGTCGAGCTCGAACGCGGTCGACGCCCACAGGGGCGGGGCGAGCGACTTGCCGCCGTAGTTCCGTCCGGCCGTGATGGCCGTGGTCTCCGGGTGCTGGGGCTGGTCGGTCATTGCTGGTCCTTCTCCACGTCGATGAGGAAGTCGTGCAGGGGCCGACCGACCTGCTCGGTCTCGAGCAGGAAGCCGTCGTGGCCGTGCGGGCTGGTGATCTCGACGTAGCGGACGTCGACCCCGTTGCCGAGGAGGGCGCCGGCGATCGTCTGCTGCTGGTACGTCGGGTACAGGAAGTCGGAGTCGACACCCATCACCAGGGTGGGCGCGGTGATGCGGCGCACGGCGATGTCCATGCCGCCCCGGGCCCGGCCCAGGTCGTGCAGGTCCATCGCCTTGGTGAGCAGCAGGTAGGAGTTCGCGTCGAACCGGCGGGCCAGCTTGTCGCCGTGGTACTCGAGGTAGCGCTCGACCTCGAAGCGCTGCCACAGCTCGAAGCCCTCGATGGGCTCCACCACCTCGCGCCCGAAGCGGTCGGTGAAGAGGTCCTCGGAGCGGAACGTGATCTGGCTCACCATGCGGGCCATGGCCAGGCCCTCGCTCGGCCCGTCGCCCGGCTCGGCGTCGTAGTAGTCGCCACCGCGCCAGCGGGGGTCGAGCCGGATCACGCGACGGCCGGTGCTCCACCACGCGATCTGCTGGGCGCTGGCCGCCAGCGTGGTGGCGATCGGCACCAGGCCGCGCACCCGCTCCGGGAACATCACGCCCCACTCGAGCACCTGCATGCCGCCCATCGAGCCGCCGACGACGGCGAGCCAGCGTTGGACGCCGAGGTGGTTGGCCACCACGGCCTCGGCCCGGACCATGTCGCGGATGGTGACGACCGGGTGGCGGGAGCCGTACGGCTTGCCGTCGTCGGGGTGGGGCGACGCCGGCCCGGTGGTGCCCTGGCAGCCACCGAGCACGTTGGCGGCGACCACGAACCAGCGGTCGGTGTCGATGGCCTTGCCCGGCCCGATGAGCGTGTTCCACCAGCCCGGCGTCGGGTGGCCGGTGCCGAACTCGCCGGCAGCGTGGCTGTCGCCGGTGAGGGCGTGGCACACGAGGATGGCGTTGTCGGCCGCCGGCGACAGCTCGCCCCACGTCTCGTAGGCGACCTGGACGTCGCGCAGCATGCCGCCGCCCTCGAGCACGAAGGGCCGGTCGCCGCCCAGCCGCGCGAACTGGCGCTGCCCCGGATCGTCGCCGGGGCGCCAGGCACCGGTCACGGGGAGCTGCGGACGCACGGGCACAAGGCTACGCCGAGGGCTCCGCTCGTCTGGCCGCATTCAGATGCCCTGGCGTTCGATCACGTCGTTCCACCGGACAGGGCCATGCTGTGCTCGTGGAGCGTTCGCAAGCTCACGCTCAGACCAGTCGGAGGACGGGGACGTCGACGTCGAGGGTCTCACCCTCCCGTCGCAGGGTGAGGCGCTTGCGGTCGCCGGGCGTGCCGCGGAGCAGGTCGAGCACGTCGGGCAGCGCCAGCTCGGCCACCTCCCGGCCGCCGACGGCGACCAGCGCGTCGCCGGGCCGCACGTCGTCGAGGCCCGACACCGTGGCCGCCACCTCGTAGCCCTCCTCGCCCAGCATCAGCACCACGCCCACCAGCTCGGCGTCGTGGGCGGCGAACGGGGCGCCCTGCTCCAGCCGGACCGACCCGGCCGACCAGTCGAGGTCGACGCGGAAGAGCTGGAGCAGGTTGCCGCCGAGGGCGCCCTCGCCGAGCACGTCGCCCTCGCCCCGCCAGGCGAACGCCACCTCGGGGAGCTGGAACGACCCCCACTCGACGAGCGGCACGCGCAGCATCGGCACCTGGGCCTCGACCGGCAGGCCGGTCATGTTGCCCGGGCCGACGGCCGCGACCGACGCCGGCCAGTCGGGGTGGTCGCCCTGCCAGGCCTGCAGCAGCGGGGCGACGGCCAGGCACGACGTGATGGCGGTGTCGAGCACCAGCTCGAAGACCTCGCCGTCGACCTCGACGCTGGTGAGGATCAGGCCCGAGTCCGGGTCGATCATCGTGGGGATGGCCACGCCCCGCCGCTCGAGCGAGCCGGGCGGGCCGACGGTGATCGTGCCGGCCGGGTCGTCGAGCACGACGTGGTGGCGGCGCAGGACGGTGGCCGGCAGCAGCACGTCGGCCCGGCGAGCCTCGAGCCCGAGCGGCCGCACGTCCTCGAAGCCGTAGGCGACGAGCCCCTCGGTGTCGAGCACGACGTCGCCGACGCGCAGCTCGGGCGGCTCGACCACCGAGACCGGCATGCCCTGGTCGTCGAGCCACTCGTGGACCTCGAGCCCGAGCTCGTCGACGAGCGACTGGCGCAGGCACAGCGCGGTGCCGGCCGTGTCGACCAGGACCCGAACGGCCCGATCGCCGACGGCCAGCTCGGCGATGCCTCGGTGGTAGGGCGCGCTGCCCGTCGGCTCGGTCATGGCCCCGACGGTAGGCGGGCCTGCCACCAACCCAGCACGTCGGTGCCGTGGGCCCGGTCCATCGCCGCGCCGGCGCCGAGGAGGTCGCCGGCTCGGACGGCCTCGGCGGCCGCATCCCAGTCGGCGCCGAGCGGAGGCAGCGGGACGGCTCGCAGCTGGGTGGCCGAGAGCTTCACGGCGTCGCCCGACAGGGCGGCACCGCTCGCCTCCCGCAGCGCCCACGCCGAGGCGGCCGGGGCCAGCACGGCGGCGAGGGCGTGCCACAGGTCGAGGTCGCGGGGCACGACGGTGAGCACCGGCGTGCACGGGAGCCAGGCGCCGGCCTCGTCGGCCACCGCCTCGACCACGCGGGTCTGGGTGGCGACGAGCACCTTCGGGACCAGGTGCCGCTCGGCCCAGCCGGCGAGCGGCGAGGTGGCCAGCCCGTCGAGGTCGACGGCCGGGGCATCCCACCGGCGGCGGCCGTAGCGAGCCGGGGCCCGGCCCCACCGGCAGTCGAGCGGGTCGATCAGCCCGGAGGTGATGAGCGGCGCGCTGTGCATCGTCTCCGACAGGTGGGCTTGCTCGCCGACGAAGGGCGCCAGCCCGTAGTACTCGTCGCGGAAGCCGGCGGTGACGTCGCACCGCTCCCCCAGGGTGCCGTGGCCGCCGAGGTCGACGGCCGGCACGCCCCGGGCGTCGGCCACCACCGACGACCACCGCTCGACGCCCGCGGCCCGGCCGTCGAGCACGATGCCGACGACGCGCACGGCGGCGTCGAAGAGCGGGCGGTCGGGCACCCAGATGCGGGCGACCCGCGGGCCGAGCTCGTCGCGGATCGGGGCGGCGGCCGCGGCCGACACGATCGACTCGGGCTGGAGCAGGGCCACCCGGTCGGCGTGGCGGGCGGCCCGCAGCAGGAACAGCGCGGCGTCGTCGACGTAGCCCTTGGCCCCGAGCTCGACGGCGCGCTCGGGGGTGCGAGCCGTGCCCGAGCGGAGCTGGCTCAGGAAGGGCGGGTTGCCGACGACGACGTCGGCGTCGGGCCACTCGGCGGTCAGCGCATCGGCGACGAGGCACACGGGGCGTCGCCCGGCCAGCGTGAGGGCGGCCTCGGTGACGGCCACGGCCAACGGGTCGACGTCGATGGCGACGAGGCGGTCGCTGTGCCGGGCCGCCTCCAGCAGGAACGCGCCACCGCCGCACGCCGGGTCGAGCACCACCGGCCGGTCGAGGCCCTCGACGGCCCAGCCGACGAGGCGGGCGGCGACGTCGGCCGGCGTGTACCAGGCCCCCCGGCGCTTGCGGACCGGCGCGCCGAGCAACGACTCGTGCAGCGTGCCGAGCCACTCCGGCCCGACCCCGTCGGGCACGTCGACCGCGACCGGCTCGTGGGCCAGCAGGGCCAGGTCGCCCGGCAGCCGGATGCCGTCTCGCTTCGCCAGCGCCAGGGCGGCGCCGGCGAGGAGCGAAGCGGGATCGGTCAGGCGGCGTCCTCTTCGTCCGGCCAGTCGGCCAGGTTCTCCAGCCGGGGGTCGTTGGAGAAGATCTCGACGAGGGGGAGCTGCAGGCCGAGCCGCTTCTGCAGCATGCGGACCTCGTTCTCCTGGTCCCACAGCACGAGCGTGGCGACCACGCCGGACGTGCCGGCCCGGGCCGTGCGACCCGAGCGGTGCAGGTAGGTCTTGTGGTCCTCGGGCGGGTCGAAGTGGATGACCACCCCGATCTCGTCGACGTGGATGCCGCGGGCGGCGACATCGGTGGCCACCAGGACGGGCAGCTTGCCGGCGGCGAACTCCTTGAGCGCCTTCTCCCGCGCCGACTGGCGCAGGTCGCCGTGGATCGGCATGGCGTCGACGCCCTCGCGCTCGAGCTGGTCGGCCAGGCGGTCGGCGCCCCGCTTGGTGCGCACGAAGATCAGACAGCGGTCGGTGCCGTTGGCGATGGCGGCGGCGACCTTCACCTTGTCCATCTGGTGGACGCTGAGGAAGCGGTGCTGCATGTCGTCGACCGTCACCGAGGTCGACTCGACCTCGTGGCGGGCCGGGTCGTTCATGTGCACGCGGATGACGTGGTCGACCTCGCCGTCGAGCGTGGCCGAGAACAGCATCGCCTGGCGCCCGGCCGGCACCTTGCGGAGCAGCCACTCGACCTGGGGCAGGAACCCCATGTCGGCCATGCGGTCGGCCTCGTCGAGCACCACGACCTCGACGGCGTCGAGGAAGATCTCCTTGCGGTCGACCAGGTCGATGAGGCGACCCGGGGTGGCCACGACGACATCGGCGCGCTTCTGGAGGTTGCGGATCTGCGTGTCCATGTCGGTGCCGCCGTAGACGGCCTGCACCTGCCGCTCGCGGGCGACGGCGAGGACCTGGAGCTCGGCGGCGACCTGGACGGCCAGCTCGCGGGTGGGCACGAGGACGAGGGCCCGGGGGTGACCGGGCTCGGCGATGCCGACCCGTTCGACGATCGGGATGCCGAAGGCGAGGGTCTTGCCCGAGCCGGTCTTGGCCTTGCCGCAGACGTCGCGGCCGGCCAGGCCGTCGGGGATGGTCAGCGCCTGGACGGCGAACGGCTCGGTGATGCCTCGCTCGGCGAGGGCGCCGACGATGTCGTCGGACACGCCGAGCGCGGCGAACGTGGTGGGGGACATGCGATGGGTGCTCCTGATCCTCAGCGTGGGTGGGGCCGTCTCGGCGACCCTCGAGGTGCGGAGGAGCAATGAGCCGGCCGCGAGGCCACCCGCCGGGGTGCCGCCTCGCCTCAGCAGCGTACCCCGATGACCAGGGAGAACAGGGCCTTGGGCCCTCAGACCCGAGTCCGGACGATGTCCGGAACGTCCCTGATGCCCACCGGATGTTACGGAGCGGTTACGATGCCAGCCACATGCGACGTCGATCCCCCGCCGTTGTCGGCCTCCTCGCGGTCCTGGTGCTGTCGATCGTCGCCTTCGGGCAGTCGGCCGAAGCCGCCTCCTCCGTCGACCGGCTCCGCTCCCAGCGCCGGGCGATCCAGCAGAAGCGGGCGGCCCAGGCGTCGCAGCTCAACGTGCTCAAGGCCAACGACCAGCAGGTCGGCGCCGCCCTCGACGCCCTGAGCGAGAACCGCAAGGCCACGGCGTCGCTGGTGGCCGCGGCCCGCCAGCGCACCGCGGCCGAGAAGGCCCGGGCGACCGAGGCCAAGGCGGCCGAGGCCCGCACCACCTCGCAGCTCGGCAACCTCCGCAACGCCGTCCGCGACGCCGCCCTCGACGAGTACATGCGGGGCCACAAGGCCGAGGTCGACGTGGTGCCCGACCCCAACTCGCCCATGGAGACGGCCCGGCGCCGCTCGCTCCTCCAGGCCGCCGTCGGCAGCAGCACCGATGCCGCCGATCGCCTCCAGTCGGCCAAGGAGGACCTCCAGATCGAGCGCAAGACGGCCGAGACGGCCGCGGCCAGCGCGGCGGCCGAGCAGCGCCAGGTCGAGCAGCACCTGGCCGAGCTCGACGCCGCCACCAAGCAGCAGCAGGCCGTGGCCGACCAAGTCGAGGCCCGGCTCGAGAAGGCGCTGGCCGAGGCCGACTCGCTGGCCTCGCTCGACGGTGACCTCGCCTCGAAGATCAAGCGGGAGCAGGACGCCATCGCATCGCAGCTGCGCTCCTCCCCCGGCAGCGGCAAGGCCCGCAGCGGCGGCACCCGGCGCGTCGGCAACATCTCGCTCACGACCGTGCGCGGCATCACCGTGGCCAGCTCGATCGGCGGCAAGCTCGCGTCCCTGCTCAACGCGGCCGACAGCTCGGGCCTCTCGTTCAGCGGCGGCGGCTACCGCGACTCCAGCCAGCAGATCGCCACCCGGCGGAACAACTGCGGCAGCTCCGACTACGACATCTACAACAAGCCGGCGTCGAGCTGCTCGCCGCCGACGGCCCGCCCCGGCCAGTCGATGCACGAGCAGGGCCTGGCCGTCGACTTCACGGCCAACGGGCGGATCCTCACTCGCAGCAGCGCCGGCTACAGGTGGCTCAAGGCCAACGCCAGCCGCTTCGGCTTCTACAACCTGCCGAGCGAGCCCTGGCACTGGTCCGTCAACGGCGACTGACCACCGCCACCGGGTCGATGACCTGACCGACCAGGTCAGCCGGGAGCTCGACGGCGAGGATCCGCTGGCCCTCGAAGCGGGCCTCGCCCAGGGCGCGGAGCGATCGGCCGTTCGCCGTCACCTCCACCGGACCTGATCGATCGGTCGGCACGGCGAGCACCGGGTCGTTCCGCCAGTTGGCCACACCGCACTGCCCGTCGGGCACGAGGTCGCGCTCGGTCACGAGCAGGGCGAGGCAGCGCTCCCCGCCGCGGTCCTCGATGGCCAATGACCAGCCGGCGTTGGTCGACGCCCGGCCAGCCGCCAGCTCGATCCAGCGGACCGGCCGCCCGTCGAGGTGGGCCGCTGCCGTGGCCGCCTGCCAGGTGGTGCCGTCGACCGGCCGCACCGACGCGACGACGGCGCGCAGGTCGGCCGCGGTGACCCCGCGCCCGAGCACCGTGACGACGGCCCGACCGATCCGGCGCTGCACGTACGGGGTGGTCTGCTCCGGCACCCGGGGAGGGAGGAGGTCCCGGTCGAGGTGGACGAAGACCTGGACGTCGATCGTGCCGTCGGCGTTGGCGTAGCGGACGCCCTCCACCGCCGAGGAGCCGTCGTACCCGGCGAGCCCCTTCCATCCCGCCGGCGCGGTGAAGCCGGTCCCGGCGAACCGGCGGGCCAGCGCGAGCAGCTCCTCGGGGCCGACCGTGGTCGACGACAACGTCCCGGATCGCCGGCTGGTCGTCCACCACACCCGCACCGGTCCGTCGTCCACCCCGTCGAGGATCGCCGTGCCGTCGAGGAAGGGCTCCCGGCGGCCGGCGTGCACGATGATGCGGCCGCCCCGGGCCTCGGGGTCGGCCGGGGCGGCGACGAAGTCGGTGAACACGCGGTCGCCCGGCCGGTGGAGGACCATGACGCGGTAGGCCAGCGGGCCGGCCAACGTCGCACCGGGCTGGGCGACCTCGGCCTGCTGGAGGGTGAGGCCCACGGGGAGCACGTCGGGCAGGAAGTAGGCGACCTCGGCGTCGGACCGATCCCGCACCGCGACCACGGCCCCGGCGACGAGCACGACCACGATCCAGCCGGCGAGGAGGCGGCGCCCCACCTCAGGTCGTCGCGGCGACGACGGCGCGGACGGCGTCGACCGTGACCCGGGCGAAGTCCTCGATCGAGGCCAGGCAGGCGTCGTGGTCGGCGGCCAGCTCGAACGTCACGGCGCCCGGGATGGCTGCCGCCAGCGCCCGCTGCTTGGCCGGGCGCACGAGGTGGTCGTCCGTCGTGACCACCACGGCCGTCGGCACGCCGACCCGGCCGGCGAACGGTCGGGCGTCGTAGCGACCGATCGCCCGGCCCGCCTCGGCGATGGCGGTCGGATCACCCCGCCGCAGCTCGCCGACGAGCCACCCCCGCAGCGCCAGCAGCGACGGCTCCTTCTCCAGCACCTCCCGGAGCAGGCGGTCGACGACGCTCCTCGACCGGGTCGAGCGCAGGACCCGCTCGACGAGGCCCATCCCCCGCCACAGCGCCCGCTCCCGGATGCTGGCCCGCCACTCCAGGGCGGTGGCCTCGAACACGAGGCCGGCGACCAGCTCGGGGTGACGGTGCCACAGGAGCATGGCCACCGGTCCCCCCATCGAGTAGCCGCACACGATCGCCGGCCCGCACCCGAGCTCGCGCAGCACGCCGGCCGCGTCGTCGGCCGCGTCCTCGAGCGTGAACGGCTCGTCGCTGCGGATGCCCCGCCCGTGGCCGCGGTGGTCGACGGCGAGCACCCGACCCAGGGCGGCGAGGCGGTCGTAGACCCGCCACCAGGTCAGGTCGGCGGACGAGGTCCAGCCGTGGAGCAGGAGGATCGGCGGGCCGGGCGGGCCGGGCGCGTCACGCAGGAACACCTCGCCCCGGCCCGGCACGGCGATCGTCCGACCGGGCGGGAGGTCGGGCGGCACCGGCGGCTCGGGCGCCCACCGCTCGAGCCGCCGGGCCAGCTGCCGGATGCGACGAGCGGCCGCGCGTCTCCCGGGGTCATCGGCGGCGTAGGTCAACGTGACCCCTAGCGCGCCACGTAGCAGCGGACGATCGTGCCGTTGGGCCCCGACTCGATCGTGCACTCGTCGACGAGGGCGGCGACGATGAACAGGCCGCGCCCCCGCTCGGCGAGCGGGTCGATCTCCCGGGTGCTCCGCGGGACCGTCGGATCGAAGCCGGGCCCGTCGTCGGTCACCTCGAACATGACGGCGTCGTGGGTCAGCCAGGCGCGCACCTCGATGGCCGAGCGGGCCGAACGGACGGCGTTGGTGGCCAGCTCGGTGAGGGCGAGCAGCATGTCGGGCACCCGGGAGCCACGGATCCCCTGGGCATCGAGCCATGCCCCGACCGCCCGGCGGGCGTCGGTGACCGACACCGTGTCGACCGGGAAGCGCTCGTCGAACGGGCCGCCGGCCGGCATGGACGACGGCGCCGGCTCGACGAGGTCGTCGAACCCGACCGCCTCCACCACCAGGACGGCGACGTCGTCGCCCGAGCGACCGCCGCCGACGGCGAGCACGGCCCGCTCGATCGCACCGGCCAGGGCGTCGGCGCCCTCGTCACCGTGCACGTCGACCAGGTGCTCGAGGAAGCCGTCGCCGACCAGGGCCCCCTCGACGTCGCGGGCCTCGATCACGCCGTCGGTCGTCAGCACCAGCACGTCGCCGATGCCGAGCCGGAACGTCGTGTCGGACACGTCGGGGTGGCGCACCAGCCCCATGGCCGTGCCGACCTGGCCGACCGGGCGGGGCGGGCCACCGACCGGTCGGTGCAGGGGCAGGTGGTGGCCGCCGGCGGCCAGCGTGACGACGGCACCGTCGGCGTCGGGCCGGGCGGTCGCCACGAGGAGCGTGCAGAACCGCTCGCCGGTGTCGGCGTCGAGGATGGCGTCGTTGGTGAAGCGCAGGATCTCGGCCGGCGACCGCCACATGCGGGCCGCGGCCCGGACGGTGTAGCGGACGAGCGACGTCAGGGCGGCCGCCGGCACCCCCTGCCCGCACACGTCGCCCAGCACCAGGCACCACCGCCCGTCGGCCACCGGGAAGACGTCGTAGAAGTCGCCGCCGACCAGGCTCCCGTCGCCGATGGGGTCGTACCGAGACGCCACGGCCAGGCCGGGGATGTCGGGGAGGCAGGGCGGGAGCAGGCTGGCCTGGAGCGTGCGGGCCACCTCGACGCGGGCCCGGTGGGCGAGCACGCTGTCGACGCTGGCCGCCATCCGCCCGGCCAGCTCGGTGACGACGACGAAGTCGTCCTCGTCGAACGGTCCCCGCTGCCGACCGCGGCTGACGACGAGCGCCCCGAGCCGCTCACCCCGGGCCCGCAGTCCCACGACGATGGCCGAGCCCAGGTCGAGGGCGCGCACGGTGTCGGCCGCGGTGGCGTCGCCCAGCGCCTCGTCCCAGAGAGCCGGGTCGACCACCGGCACCAGCACCGACCGGCCCGAGCCGACCAGCGCGTCGACGTAGTCCCGCACCAACCGCCCCACCGGGCCCGGCGCGGTGGCCACCATCAGCTCCTCCAGCTCCGGGTCGGCGTTGACGGCAGCGACGACGTCGAGGCCGTGCTCGCCGACGAGGAGCACCGACACCGAGTCGGCGAAGTCCTGGACCAGCAGGCGCCCGATGGCCGTGGCCGAGCCCTCGGCGTCGAGCGACCCGGCCAGCACGCCGGAGGCCCGGGCCAGCAGCTCGGCCCCCAGCCGGCCGGACGAGTCGAGGCACACCACGAGCGAACCCGCCTCGGTGCCGTCCTCGTCGTGGAACGGCGACGTGCGCACGTCGTCGCCGAGGACGTCGGCCTCGAGCCCCACGGCCTCGTCGGCCGAGCCCCACCCGAAGCGGGCCACGGCCGCCGGGTTGACGTAGCGGATCCGGCCGTCCCGGTCGACGAGCGCGACAGCCATCGGGAGGTCGTCGAGCACGTGGGCCCCACCGGCGGATGCCGCCATCCGCGGCATGGTACGCATGGCACGTGGTGGAGCACCTCTTGGCCGACGCCGCAGGGGCGTGGCTGGCCGACGACCCCGACCCGGCGACGAGGGCCACGTTGGAGCGGTGGCTGGCCGACGGAGACGAGGCGGCGCTCACCGAGGCCTTCCGCGAACGGCTCCAGTTCGGCACGGCCGGCATCCGTGGCGCCCTCGGGCCGGGCCCGAACCGCATGAACCGCCGGCTCGTCCGCCAGGTGGCGGCCGGTCTGGCGGACCACCTCGGCACCGGCACCGTGGTGATCGGCCGCGACGGGCGCCACGGCTCGATCGAGTTCGAGGCCGACGTGGCCGCCGTGCTGGCCGGTGCCGGCCTCCGGGCCCTCGTGCTGCCCGGCCCAGTGCCGACGCCGGTGCTGGCCTTCGCCGTCACCCACCTCGGGTGCGCGGCCGGCGTGATGGTCACGGCCAGCCACAACCCGCCGGCCGACAACGGCATCAAGGTCTACGGCGGCGACGGCGCCCAGATCGTGCCCCCGACCGACCGCGAGATCTCGGCCGCCATCGACGCCGTCGGCTCGGTGCTCGACCTGCCGCTCGGCGAGGGCGAGGCGCTCGACGACGAGGTCCTCCACGCCTACCTCGACGCCGCCGTGACCCGGGTGCCGGCCGGGCCGCGCGACGTCACGCTCGTCCACACGGCCATGCACGGCGTGGGCACCGCTCCCCTGCTCGCCCTGTTCGAGCGGGCCGGGTTCCCGGCCCCGCACCGGGTCGTGCCCCAGGCCGACCCCGACCCCGACTTCTCCACCGTCGCCTTCCCGAACCCGGAGGAGCCCGGGGCGCTCGACCTGGCCCTGGCCCGCGCCGTGGAGGTCGGCGCCGACGCCGTGATCGCCAACGACCCGGACGCCGACCGGCTGGCCGTCGCCGTGGTCGACGGGGGCGCGTGGCGGCCGCTCTCCGGCGACGAGCTCGGCGCCCTCCTGGCCGAGCAGGCGCTGGCGACGACGTCGGGCGACGACCGGCTGGTGGCCAGCTCGATCGTGTCGTCGACGCTGCTCGGCAACCTGGCCGCCGAGGCGGGCGTGACGTGGGCGACGACGCTCACCGGCTTCAAGTGGATCGTTCGGGCCACCCAGCAGCGCCCGGGCACGCGCTTCGTGTTCGGCTACGAGGAGGCGCTCGGCTACGCCGTCCACGACCTCGTGCACGACAAGGACGGGCTCACCGCGGCCGCCGCCTTCGCCGCCCTGGCGGCCCGACTGAAGGCCGAGGGCCGGACCGTCGTCGGCCAGCTCGAGGCCATCGCCCGCCGCCACGGCCTGCACGCCACCCGGCAGTGGTCCGTGCGGCTGGAGGGGGCCGAAGGGGCGGCGAAGATCCACGAGGCGGTGACCCGGTTGGCGGCGAACCCGCCCTCGTCGATCGCCGGTCGGGCCGTGACCGCGGTCGAGCAGCCGGCCGACGACGTGATCGTGCTGCTGCTCGAGGGTGACGCCCGGGTCATCGTCCGGCCCAGCGGCACCGAGCCCAAGCTGAAGTCGTACTTCCAGGTGGTGCTCGCCGTCGGCGACGACTGGGCCGAGGCCCAGGCCCAGGCGAACGAGCAGCTCGACGAGCTGGTCGCCGGTGTGTCGTCGGTGCTCGCGCTGCAAGACTGAGTTCATGGTCTCGCTCCGGCTGACGCCTCCGCTCGACGGCCGACGGGTCGCTGGCGCTCCCTTCGTCGGCGCGTCCCGGACAGCGCTGCTCCCATGAACGCCCTCGCATCAGTCGGCACCGACGGCCTCCCTCCGTGGACGCCGACGGTCGGCGGCACGCCGCTGCGTGTCCCGCCCGTCGACGCGGTGATGCTCGAGGCCCGGGCCGCATCGTTCGCCGGCCGCTCGATCAAGAAGGACGCGAAGCTCCGGGCCCTCCGGCTGCTCGTCGCCTGTTGCGACCTCACCACGCTCGAGGGCGCCGACACCCCGGGCAAGGTCCAGTCGCTGTGCGCCAAGGCCCGGCGGCCCGACCCCACCGATCCGACCGTGCCGCCGGTCGGCGCCGTGTGCGTCTACCCCACGCTCGTGCCCGTCGCCGTCGAGGCGCTGCGGGGCACCGACGTCGGCATCGCCAGCGTCGCCGGCGCCTTCCCGAGCGGGCTCGGCCCCCGGGAGGTGCGGCTCGACGAGGTGCGCTGGGCCGTCGAGGCCGGGGCCACCGAGATCGACATGGTGCTCAACCGCTCGGCCTTCCTCTCCGGCGACTACCGCACGGCGTTCGACGACATCGTCGCCACCAAGGAGGCCAGCGGCCCGGCCCACCTCAAGGTGATCCTCGAGACGGGCGAGCTCGGCACCTACGACCTGGTGCGGCGGGCGTCGGCCCTCGCCATGGCCGCCGGCGCCGACTTCATCAAGACCTCGACCGGCAAGGTCGGGGTGAGCTCGACGCTGCCGTTCGCCCTGGTGATGGCGGAGGCCATCCGCGACTTCGCCGACCAGACCGGCCGCCAGATCGGGTTCAAGGCGGCCGGCGGGGTGCGCACGGCCAAGCAGGGCTGGCAGTACCTCGTGCTCATGCAGGAGGTGCTCGGGCCCGAGTGGCTGACGCCGTCGATGTTCCGCATCGGCGCGTCGAGCATGCTCAACGACGTGCTGATGCAGCTCCAGTTCCAACGTTCGGGTCACTACGCCCGGCCCGAGCACGTGAGCGTGGACTAGTGGCCGACCTCGAACCCGTGAGTGGCTTCATCGAGTACGCGCCGTCGCGCGAGTCGACCGACATCGTCACGATCAAGGACACCTACCAGCTGTTCATCGGCGGGAAGTTCGTCGACGCCAAGGCGGGCGGCACGTTCACCACCATCAACCCGGCCACCGAGGCGCCGCTGGCCCAGGTGGCCGACGCCGGCGCCGACGACGTCGAGGCGGCGGTGAAGGCGGCCCGGAAGGCCTTTCCGAAGTGGGCGAAGCTGGCGCCGAGCGAGCGGGCCAAGGTCGTCTACCGGATCGCCCGCCAGCTGCAGGAGCGGGCCCGCGAGTTCGCCGTGCTGGAGACGCTCGACGGTGGCAAGCCGATCAAGGAGTCGCGCGACGTCGACGTGCCCCTCGCCGCCGCGCACTTCTTCTACTACGCCGGTTGGGCGGACAAGCTCGAGTGGGCGTTCGCCAACCGGCGTCCGGTGCCGGTCGGCGTCGTCGGCCAGATCATCCCGTGGAACTTCCCGCTGCTGATGGCGGCGTGGAAGCTGGCGCCGGCGCTCGCCACCGGGAACACGGTCGTGCTGAAGCCGGCGGAGACGACGCCGCTCACCGCGCTGCTGCTGGCCGCGGTGCTGCAGGAGGCCGAGGTCCCGCCGGGCGTGGTCAACATCGTCACGGGCGCGGGAGCGACCGGGGC
>JAODBP010000210.1 GCA_025464025.1 Actinomycetes bacterium
TGCGCATCGCCGGCGTCCGGGCCGCCGACCTCAAGGGCTACAGCTACAGCCGCGAGGACGTCGACGCCCGCAGCCTGGCCAACCAGTACGCCGGCATCCTCGGCAACGTCTTCACCCACGAGATGAAGCCGATGGAGGTCGAGATCCTGGTCGCCGAAGTCGGCGCCGACCCGGCCCACGACCAGCTCTTCCACATCCTCTACGACGGCTCCGTCGTCGACGAGAAGCGATTCAGCGTGCTCGGCGGCGAGGCCGAGAACATCGCCGAGCGGCTGGGCGAGGGCTGGGACGGCGAGGCCGACCTGGGCACCGCGGTCAAGCACGCCACCGCCGCGCTGAGCGGGCCCGACCGCACCCTCGTGGCCGACGACCTCGAGGTCGCGATCCTGGCCCGCACGGCCGCGCGGCGGGCGTTCCGCCGCGTCGAGGGCACCGAGCTCGAGGGGCTCCTCGCCGCCGAGTAGTTCGCTTCGGCTAAGAAAGGCGCGTGCGGTTCGATCGCCTCTCACCGGCGTTGGGCGCCGAGGTCCTCGACCTCGACCTGGGCGCGCCCGACCAGTTGCGGGCCGCGCTGTGGGAGCACCACCTGCTCCTGGTCCGGGGCCGAGAGCTGTCCGACGAGGAGCACCTGGCCTTCGCCGGCACCTTCGGCCCCATCGCCAGCGAGCGATCCGGTCCGATCGGGATCGTGTCGAACGTCCGGCCCGACGGCGTGCTGGGCAGCGACCGGGCCACCTGGCACAGCGACTACATGTTCTTCCCGAGGCCGTACGAAGCCATCTCGCTCTACGGCCTCGACATCCCGGACGGTGGGACACAGACCTCGTACGTGAACGGGGTGCTCGCCGCCCGCACGCTGCCGGACGACCTCCGAGGTCGGCTCGCCGGGCTCCAGAGCCGGGCCGTCGCCGCGTTGGGGGGCTCCCTCTCCGACGGCATCCGCTACCGGACCGGCCGGTGCGACGGCATCGACCCGCACCAGGTGCGGCCCGTCCTCTGGCCCCACCACGCCACCGGGGACGAGATCGTCGCCGCCTGGCACCAGCAGACCGACGCGCTCCTGCCCCTCGACCAGGACGAGAGCGTCGCCCTGCTCGACGAGCTCTTCGCCCACCTCTACGCCCCCGAGCACACCTACGTGCACGAGTGGCAGCCCCACGACCTGGTCCTGTGGGACAACCACGCCCTCCAGCACTCCCGGCCGGACGTCGGCGTCGAGCGACCCCGGTCGCTCCGCCGGGTGTGCGTGGGGGAGGACCAGGACCTGTCCGTCTTCGCCCGGAGGGCCATGTGACCACCCACCGACCTGACACCAACCGGGCCGCCGCCGAGGCCATCTACGCCCGCTTCGCCGACCCGGCCGGCGGTCGAGCCGCCGGCTACGAGGTCCTCCACGACGACATCGTCTTCGAGTGCCCGTTCTACGCCGACTTCGAGCCGAGGGTCGGGCGGGGCGTCGTCGAGGCCATGATGCGGCGGATGGACGAGGGCGAGGCCTACTTCAGCCAGCAGCGCTTCGCCTCCCACGAGCTCCTCGCCACCGGCGACCCCGGCCGCTTCATCATCGAGGCCCAGGGCGACCACGTGATCGCGGCGACCGGCAAGGCCTACCGGAACCACTACTTCCACTGCCTCCAGATCGAGGACGGCAAGGTGGTCCGCTGGACCGAGTACTCCAACCCGAACGAGCACGCCCGGGCAGCCAGCGCTGACTAGCTGCGGCGGGCTCGCTGCGGCCGGCTAGCTCCAGCGACCGGCGAGGGCGGCGACGTCGGCCAGGACGAGCAGCCCGGCCAGCACGAGGGCCACCCAGGCGCCGTAGCGACGGCGGGGGACCCGGTACTCGTCGTCGGGCTCGTCGTCGTCCTCGTCGGCGAACGCCGACTCGACCTCGTCGGCGAGGAGCAGGGCTTTGGCGTCCTCGAGGTCGTCCTCGCCGACGAGGACCTCGACCGCGCCCATCGGGTACGGCGAGTCGATCCCACCCCGCAACTGGGTGACGATCCCCTCGGAACCGAGCCGGGCCGCGATCACCCGCGCGTGGAAGCCATCGGCCACCCGCACCACGGGCACCATCCGGAGCCGCTGCACCGACTCAGGCTACCTGTACGGTGAGTCCGTGGACCGGCGCATCTTCGGCCTCGAGAACGAGTACGGAGTGACGTGCACGCTCCGCGGCCAGCGCCGGCTGAGCCCGGACGAGGTGGCCCGCTACCTGTTCCGCCGGGTCGTGTCGTGGGGCCGGAGCAGCAACGTGTTCCTCGAGAACGGCGCCCGGCTGTACCTCGACGTGGGCAGCCACCCCGAGTACGCCACACCCGAGTGCGACTCGATCTACGACCTCGTCGTGCACGACAAGGCGGGGGAGCGGATCCTCGAGCAGCTCCTCCAGTTCGCCGAGCAGCGCCTCCGGGAGGAGGGCATCCGCGGCGTCATCTACCTGTTCAAGAACAACACCGACTCCGCCGGCAACTCCTACGGCTGCCACGAGAACTACCTCACCAGCCGCCGCGACGACTTCGGCCACTACGCCGAGATCCTCATCCCGTTCCTCGTGTCCCGGCAGATCTACGCCGGCGCCGGCAAGGTGCTCCAGACGGCGCGGGGCGCGATGTACTGCATCTCGCAGCGGGCCGAGCACATCTGGGAGGGCGTCTCGAGCGCCACCACCCGGAGCCGCCCGATCATCAACACGCGCGACGAGCCCCACGCCGACGCCGAGCGCTACCGGCGGCTCCACGTGATCGTGGGCGACTCCAACATGAGCGAGTACGCCACGTTCCTCAAGGTCGGCGCCACGTCGGTCCTGCTGCGCATGCTCGAGGACACCTCGGTCGTGCTGCGCGACATGACGCTCGAGAACCCGATCCGGGCCATCCGCGAGATCAGCCACGACATCACGTGCAAGAAGCGGGTGCGCCTGGCCAACGGCCGCGAGGCCAGCGCCCTCGACATCCAGAGCGAGTACCTGAACCGAGCCCTGCGCTACGCCGAGACGAAGGGCGTCAGCCCGCTCGAGGAGCAGGCGCTGGCCATGTGGGAGCACTGCCTGACCGGCCTGGCCAAGGACCCGCTGTCGCTCGACCGGGAGTGCGACTGGGTCATCAAGCACAAGCTGCTCGAGGCCTACCGCGACAAGCACGACCTGCCGCTCACGCACCCCAAGATCGCCCTGATGGACCTCCAGTACCACGACGTCAACCGGGAGCGCGGCCTCTTCTACAAGATGCAGGAGCGCGGCATGGTCGACCGGGTCGTCACCGACGAGGCGATCGACCTGGCCGGACCGAACGGGCTCCAGCCACCCCAGACGACGCGGGCCCGGCTTCGGGGTGAGTTCATCCGGAAGGCCAAGGAGCGCAAGCGCGACTACACGGTCGACTGGGTGCACCTGAAGCTCAACGACCAGGCCCAGCGCACCGTGCTCTGCAAGGACCCGTTCAAGGCGAAGGACGAGCGGGTCGAGCGACTGATCGCCTCGCTGTAGCGCGGAACCTTCGGGGCGCCTCGGGCGTCTCATGCGCATGCGACGGAGCTTGGTGGCTGCGCTGGTCTTCGCCGGCGCCCTCGTCGGGTTCGCCTCCCCGGCCCACGCCTGCTCGTGCGTCGGGTTCACCGACGAGGAGGCGTTCGCCCGGGCCGACACGGTGTTCGTGGGCACGCCGGTGGAGAAGCAGGCCCGCGATCGCGAGGACGGCAGCTACGCCAGCACCGACCCGGCCCGGTGGGTGTTCCAGGTCGACCGGGTCTACAAGGGCCGGGTGGGCTCGCCCCAGGGCGTCGTGTCGGCCCGGGACGGGGCGTCGTGCGGCTTGGAGCTCGCCCTCGGCGTGCGGGCGCTCGTCTTCGTCCGCGACGGGCGGGCCGACCTGTGCAACGGGACGCGGGAATCGGCGGTGCGGCCGGTGCCGGCGTCGTTCGGGTCGCCCCGAGGACCCACCGACCGTGCCGTGGGCGTGCCGGCCGACGGGCGACCGTGGTGGCCGTTCGCCGCCGGGGGAGCGGTGACCGTGGGCGCGGCGGTGCTCGTGCGCCGTGCCAGGATCGCGGCGTGCCGTCCTTCCGGTCTGCCACGGTCGTCGCCGAGCTGAGCGCCCGACCCGGCCTCCAGCGGGTCGAGACCGACCTCGGTCGGGCCTACGTGCTCACCGACCTGACCGGACCGGTCGAGGTGGGTGACCGGGTCGTGGTCAACACGACCGCCGTCGAGCTCGGGCTCGGCACCGGGGGCTGGCACGTCGTCCACTGGAACCTCGAGCGCGAGTCGTGGGCCGAGGCCGGCCCCGGCCACATCATGAAGCTCCGCTACACCAGCCTCCAGGCCGACACCGGTGCGGTCGAGGAGCTCGAGGCCGGCGTCCTCGCCGAGGCCACCGACCTCGGCGGCCTGCCCGTCGTCGCCTGCGGCCTGCACAGCCAGGTGCCGTGCGTGGCCGCGGCCCTGAAGCACGCCGTGCCCGACGCGAAGGTCGCCTACGTGATGACCGATGGCGCCGCCCTCCCCATGGCGCTCTCCGACCTGGTCGTCGCCATGCGCGCCGCCGGCCTCGTCGACGCGACCCTGACGGCCGGGCAGGCCTTCGGCGGCGAGCACGAGGCGGTGAACGTCCCCTCCGCCCTCCTGGCCGCCCGCCACGTGGCCGGGGCCGACGTCGCCATCGTGGGCATGGGACCGGGCGTGGTGGGCACGGCCACCACGTTCGGGTACTCGGCCGTCGAGGTCGGCCCGGTGCTCGACGCCGCCGACCTGCTCGGGGGCCGCCCGGTGGCCGCCCTCCGCTTCTCCCTCGCCGACGAGCGGCTGCGCCACCAGGGCGTGAGCCACCACACCCGCACCGCCCTCTCGCTCGCCACCCGGGCCCGGGCCACGATCGGCATCCCGAAGGGCGCGTGGGAGGACCGGGTCCGCGCTGACCTCGACGCCGCCGGCCTGGGCGATCGCCACCGGGTGGTCGCCGTCGACGATCCTGACGTGCCGGCCCTGCTCGAGCGCCTCGGCGTGCACGTGACGACCATGGGCCGGGGCCCGACCGACGACCCCGGGTTCTACGCCGTGGCCGGTGCCGCCGGCACCGTCGCTGCCTCGCTCATCGGCTCGTAGGCTCCGAGCCGTGTCTGCCAACCGGCTGGAGCGGCTGCTGAACCTCACCGCCGCGCTCCTGAACGCCGGCCATCCCCTCACCAGCGCCGACATCGCCGAGCAGGTGCCCGGCTACCCCGACCCGGCCGAGAAGGCCACGTTCCGGCGGGCGTTCGAGCGGGACAAGGAGTCGCTCCGGGAGATGGGCATCCCGGTCGAGCTGGTCGACGTGCCGGGCGCCGACCCGCCCGAGGTCGGCTACCGGATCCGCCGGGACGACTACGCCCTCCGCGACCCCGGCCTCGACGCCGACGAGCTGGCCGCCATCCACCTGGCGACGGCGGCCGTGCGGATGGAAGGCCTGCCCGGCACCGAGGCGGTTTGGAAGCTGGGCGGCGCCCCGGCGCCGGCCGAGGAGGGCATCGCCCTCGCCGCCCTGCCCGCCTTCCCCCAGCTGGTGCCGCTCTTCGGGGCCGTCGCCGAACGGGCCCCCGTGACGTTCGGCTACCGGGGTGAGGCCCGCACGATCGACCCGCACCGCCTCTCGTTCTCCCGCGGCCGGTGGTACCTCGACGGGTGGGACCACGCCCGGGAGGCCGACCGGCAGTTCCGCCTCGACCGCATCGAGGGCGACGTCACCGTCGGCGCCTCGGGCAGCTTCGAGCGACCCGAGGCACCGGGCCGAGGACTCTCGCTGCCCTGGCAGCTCGGGGCCGACGAGCCCGTCCTGGCGACCCTCCGGGTCGACGCCGACCAGGCCGGCTGGGCCCTCGACCACCTGGGCGACGCGACCGCCGTCGAGGAGGCCCCCGACGGTGCCGTCGTCGTCGAGCTCACGGTCACCAACCGGGATGCCTTCCGCTCGTTCGTCGTCGGCTTCCTCGAGCACGCCGAGGTGCTCGGCCCGCCCGAGCTCCGCGACGAGCTCGTCGAGTGGCTCCGGAGCGTGGTCTAGTGGCGCGAGCTTCCGCGGATGAGCGGTTGCGGCGGTTGCTGGCGCTGGTGCCCTGGGTGGTGGCCGCCGAGGGTCCGGCCATCGAGGACGTGTGCACCCGGTTCGGCCTCACCGAGGCCGAGCTCATCGCCGAGCTCGACCTCGTCTGGTGCTGCGGCGTGCACCCGTTCACGCCCGACTCCCTCATGGAGGTGACCGTCGAGGACGGCCGGGTGTGGATCCGGTACGCCGACTGGTTCGACCGCCCGCTGCGCCTGACGCCGGAGGAGGGCCTGGCCCTGGTGGCGGCCGGGACCGCGCTGCTGGCCGTGCCCGGCGCCGACGCCGACGGCCCGCTGGCGCGGGGGTTGCGCAAGCTGGCCGACGTGCTCGGCATCGACCCGGCGGGCGCGGTCGAGGTGACGCTCGGCGCGGTGTCGGAGGGGGTCCTCGGCGCCCTCCGCCAGGCCGTCGCCGACCGGCACCAGGTCGAGATCGACTACTACGTCTACGGGCGCGACGAGCGCACCCGCCGCGTCGTCGATCCGCACGCCGTCTTCGCGGCCGAGGGGGAGTGGTACCTCACGGCCTGGTGCCACCTGGCCCGGGCCGAGCGCCGCTTCCGCGTCGATCGGATACGTGCCCTCGAGCCGCTCGACCGCACGTTCGAGGCCCCGGCCACCCCGCCGGTCGCCGAGGTCTTCGAGCCCCGGGCCGACGATCCCCGGGTCGTGCTGGAGCTGACGCCTCGGGCCCGGTGGGTGGCCGAGCAGTACCCGATGGAGGCGGTCGAGGAGCTCGACGGCGGCCACCTCCGGGTCACCCTGGTGGTGGCCGAGACGGCCTGGCTCGAGCGCCTGCTGCTGCGCATCGGACCCGACGGCCGGGCCGTCACCGGGGCCGGCGGGGTGGCCGCGGCGGCGGCGACCCGAATCCTGGCGCGCTACGGGGCGGGATAGCGTCGTCCGGGTGACCGAGGCGATCGAGGGCGACCTCACCCCGGGTGAAGGCCCCCCGGCCAGCGCCCCGACCACCACGACGGCGAACAAGTCGACCCGCAACGCCGTCGAGTGGGTGGCCATCGTCATCGGGGCCCTCGTCGTCGCCCTGATCGTGAAGACGTTCCTGATCCAGGCGTTCTTCATCCCGTCGCTGTCGATGTACTCCACGCTCGACAAGGGCGACCGGGTGCTGGTGAACAAGCTCAGCTACCACGTGCACGACATCCACCGGGGCGACATCGTGGTGTTC
The DNA here is from genome assembly GCA_025464025.1 of Actinomycetes bacterium. Next base: position 7,266 of record JAODBP010000210.1, read on the forward strand.
GAACGCCCGCCCAAGGTCGCCGACAGCGCGATCAAGGACCTGATCAAGCGGGTCGTGGGCCTGTCCGGCGACACGGTCGAGGGCAAGGACGGAAAGGTCTACGTGAACGGCAAGGCGCTCGACGAGCGCTACCTCGACGCGGGCACCACGACGTCGGACTTCCCGGCCCAGACCATCGCCCAAGGCCAGATCTGGGTCATGGGCGACAACCGGGGCAACTCGGAGGACAGTCGGTTCTTCGGCCCGATCGACAAGGACCTGGTGGTGGGCCGCGCCTTCGTCCGGGTCTGGCCCATCCCCGACATCCACCTGTTCTGAGGTTCGGGCGCCCCGGGTAGGGCGCCCCGGTGACCGAGCTCGACGACAACCCGATCACCGAGAAGGTGAGCGAGGTGGCCGACCGGTACCGGCACGGCCACGACCGGCCCCTGGGCCCGTACGGCGTGCTCGACGTCGTCTACGTCGGGCTCGTCGGGCTGCTGGGCCTGGCCGCCCGACGCCGGCGGACGGCGTTGCCCGAGCTGTCGCCCCGCGACATCGCCCTCGTCGGTGCGGCCACCCACCGACTGGCCCGGACGATCGCCAAGGACCCGATCACCAGCCCGATCCGCATGCCCTTCACCACCTATGCCGGCACGAGCGGGCCAGCCGAGCTGCACGAGGAGGTGGTGGCCGAGGGGTTCGGCCACGCCATCGGCGAGCTGGTCACCTGTCCGTTCTGCCTGTCGCAGTGGGTCGCCACCGGCTTCGTCGCCGGCTTGGTCTTCGCCCCGCGTGCCACTCGCCTGGTCGCCGCCACCTTTGCCGGCGTCGCCCTCAGCGACTTCCTCCAGTACGCCTACGCCGGTGCCCAGCGGGTCGAGGGCTGAGCGCCGTCCCTAGAAGACCGAGTCGTCGTTCGGGCCGGGCGGGCGACCGGCGATGGCGTCCATCATGCGGTCGACGTGGTCGGAGTAGATCCCGTCGATGCCCGTGGCCAGCAGGGCGTCGAGCTGGCGGCGGTACTGGGCGTCCCACCCGAAGGCCAGCCGGCCGAAGCGGTGGAGCAGGGCGGTGAGCCCGCCCGACCAGTCATCGAGGTGGAGGTTCAGCACGTCGATCCCGGCGTCGGCCAGCATGGCGGCCCGCCGCTCCGGGCCCTCCTTGATCCTCCGGAGCCGGGTGGAGTCGACGAGCTTGACGTCGTCGTCCAGCGTCCGCCACGTCGCTGCCTCCTCGAACGAGGACGTGCAGAGGTAGAGGTTGGGCACGGCGTCGCCGCCGGCCTCTCGGGCCACGGCGACGACGACCGGTGCGGCGGCCGGGTCCTTCACGTCGAGCGACAGCGGGAGCCCGGTGCCGACCGCCTCGTACAGCTCGGCCAGCGTGGGGACGTGGCTCGGCAGGTCCTTCCGCCGGATGCCGGCGATGGGCCGCTTGCGCAGGCCGGACCGCACCTCGCCGTCGTGGTCGAGCACCGCCTCGCCGTCGGCGGTGAGCCACACGTCGCTCTCCAGGCCGGTTGCGCCGAGGCGCACGGCGAGCGTGAACGCCTCGATCGTGTTCTCCGGCGCGTGGGCGCGGGCGCCCCGGTGGGCGAAGCCGACGGGCGGCAGCGATGGGTGGAGGCGGTCGGCCACGGCCGACATCGTGGTCAGCGCGGCAGGGTGAAGGCGAACCGGGACCCGTGGCCGAGCCGGCTCTGGCACCAGATGCGCCCGCCGTGGGCCTCGACGATGCGCCGCGCCACGTAGAGGCCGAGGCCGGTCCCACCCGTCGCCCGCGTCGACGAGCCGTCGAGCTGGCGGAAGCGCTGGAACAGGTTGGGGAGGTCGCCGGAGAAGATGCCGGTGCCGCGGTCGACCACGGCCAGCTCGACGTCGTCCGGAAGGGCGTGGACCTCGAGCACCACCTCACCGTCGGAGTGCTTCAGGGCGTTGTCGAGCAGGTGGGCGAGGGCGTGGAGGACCTTCTCGGCGTCGGCCTGGACCCGCACCGGCTCCCGGGGCCGCACGACGCGGACCCGTTCGCTGGCCAGGCCGTCGGCCAGCTCGGCCACGTCGACGGCCGCCCGGCGCAGCGCGGTGGGGGTGTCGTTGACCGACGAGACGAACAGCAGGTCCTCGACGAGCCGCTCCAGCCGGTCGAGGTTGCGGGCGAGGGCGTCGATGGTGGAGGCCCGGGCCTCCTCGTCCATGGTGGCGCCCCGCTTGCCGAGGGTCCGGGCCGCGCCCTTGGCGATGGTGATCGGCGTGCGGAGCTCGTGACCGATCACGGCGACCAGGTCGGCCTTGGTGCGCTCGAGCTCGGTGCGGCTGGTCACGTCGTCGAGGACGACCACCCGCCCGGCCACCGTGCGGGCGGTCGCCACCCGGTAGACCCGCTCCTCGCCCTGGGTGTCGACCACCGCCACCTCGGTCGGCGCCGGGCCGTCGCCGGTGAGCAGCGACTCGATGGTCGCGTGGCCGAGCCGGCCGCCGACGGGCTGGCCCACCTCGAGCTGCGACACGCCGAACAGCTCGCCCGCCGCCGGGTTGACCACCAGGAACCGGCCGTCGGGCCCGGCCACGACGACCGGACCGGGAACGGCACCCAGGGCGGCGCCGAGCACCTCGTTGCTGGCCCGGAGCCGGCGTCGCAGCTCGGGGCTCACCAGCACGGCCCCGAGGGCGTGCCCGAAGGCACCCATGAGGGCCAGGCGGTCGTCATCCGGCACCCGCGGGACGACCAGGAGCAGCTGGCCCCCGTGCAGGGCGCCGGAGCGGAGCGGGAGGGACACCAGTGCCTCGCCCTCGTCGGCGACGAGGGAGGCCAGCCGACCCCGGCCCGGCTCGGTGGTCGGGCTGCTCCGGCCCAGGAGCTCGCGGAAGGCCACGTCCTCGCACGCGAGCAGGAGCCGGGCCCGGTCGACGCCCCGGGCCGCGGTGACCCGCACCCGGTGCTCCTCGACGGTCGTGGTGCAGCCGCCGGTGGCGCCGAACAACGTCCCGGCCACGGCGAGGACGGCGTCGAGGGCCGCCGCGGCATCGAGCTCGGCGCCCGCCCCGGCCACGGCGTCGAGCAGCTCGGCGGCCATGGGGGAGGGGGACGGATCGGCGGCGAGGGCGACGGCCGCGGCGTCGGCCAGGAGGGAGAGGACCGCGTGGTCGAGGAGCTTGAGGTCGCCGGCGGCGCCGAGCGCCCCGAGGGTGCGGGGCCCGGAGCGGATCGGGACGGCGAGGACCGACTGCCCGCCCCGGTCGCCGGCCCGGCGGGCCGGGCGGCCGTCGGCCAGGGCCGAGTCGATGGCGGTGTGCACCGCGGGCCCGGGGTGGCCGGCGACGGCGAGCACGTGGGTGCCGGCGTCGTCGACCCGGACGACCATGCCGTCCTGCCCACCGGCCCCGGCCAGGGCGGCCTGGAGGAGGGTCGTGGCGACCCGGGCCGGGTCGGCACCGGCCGCCAGGGCGCGCAGCACCTGCTGGACCGCCGCCAAGGCGCTCCGTGTGGACGTGCCGACGTCGCTGGGCCCTTCCACCACTCCCGGTGAGGATCGACCCGAATTGTCAGAACCTTGAGCCGGTTGCCTCAAGAGGGGCCCACCAGCCGCCGATGCTGCTCACGACCAGGGAAGGACGGAGGACCCCCGATGGCCACGATTCGAGCGAGCTGCCCTGACTGTGGTGACGTGGAGCTCACCACGCAGGACATGACCGTGCGTGTCTGCGCGGAGGACAACCGGGGCTCGTACGCGTTCCGGTGCCCCGAGTGCATGATGACGGTCAGCAAGGCCGCCGAGCAGCGCATCGTCGACCTCCTCGTGTCCTCCGGCGTCAAGGTGGAGACCTGGAACCTGCCCCTCGAGCTGCGGGAGCGGCCGGTGGGCGTTCCCCTGACCCACGACGACCTGCTGAGCTTCCACGAGCTGCTCCAGGGCGACGACTGGTTCGACTCCGTCGCCGACCTTCTGGAAGGCTGATCTGCGATGAGTCCCGTCTGGGCCGTGCCGTTCCTCGCCGTGATCTTCGGGGGCGCGGCCATGATCGCCCTGCTGCGAGGCACGGCCACCTCGGCCCGGGAGCTTCGGGCCGAGGTGGCCCGCTTCGGCGAGCTGCACGTGGCCCTGGCCCGGCTCCGCACCGAGGTGCAGGGCTCCGGGCGGGCCATCCGCGACATTCGGGAGAGGTAGCTCCCGCCGGTAGTCTCACCGGGTGCTCAACGTCGGCACCCCGGAGATGCTCGTGATCCTCGTGGTCGCGCTGCTCGTGCTGGGGCCCAACAAGCTCCCCGAGGTCGCCCGCCAGGTCGGCAAGGCCATGGGCGAGATCCGTCGCCTCGGCGCCGGCTTCCAGGCCGAGATGCGCGACGCCATGCAGGAGCCGGTGAAGCTCGACCCGGTCGAGCCCGAGGCGACGCCCGAGCCCGACGCCGAGGTCGAAGGGGTCGCTCCCGGCTGGCGCCCGGACGAGCCCCAGGACCTCACCGCGACCGTCGACGGCGAAGTCGACGAGCCGGTCGACGAGGAGCCGCCCGACGGGGTCGCGCCGGTCTGATGCGGCTTCCCCGATTCGGCCGCGCTCGGACGACGGCCAACCCCGACGGGGCGATGTCCCTCGTCGACCACCTCGCCGAGCTGCGCCACCGCCTCTTCGTGGCCCTCATCGCCCTGGCCGTGGGGATGGTCTTCGGCTTCCTGCTCTACCACCGGGTGCTCGACTGGCTCGTCCACCCGTACTGCGACGTGAAGCACAGCGTCGATCCCGGGTCGTCCTGCCGCCTGGTGGTGACCGACCCGCTCGAGTCGTTCTCGATCCGCCTCAAGATGTCGGGGTACCTCGGCCTGCTCTTCGCCTCGCCCGTCGTCCTCTGGCAGCTCTGGCGCTTCATCACGCCGGGCCTGAAGGACACCGAGAAGCGCTACGCCATCCCGTTCATCGTCTCCTCGATCGCCCTGTTCCTGATGGGCGCGGCGCTGGCCATCGCCACCTTCCCGAAGACGCTCGAGTTCTTCGCCGCCTTCGGCGGCAACGACCTGGAGCTGCTCTACACCCCGACGAAGTACCTCGGCCTGCTCGTCCTGATGATGCTGATCTTCGGGCTCGGCTTCGAGTTCCCGATCATCCTCGTGTTCCTCGAGATCGCCCACGTGCTCAAGTGGCAGCAGCTGGCCAAGTACCGGCGGTACGCCGTGGTCGGCATCTTCGTGGTCGACGCCGTGATCACGCCCTCGGGTGATCCCATCACCCTGCTGGCCATGGCCGTCCCCATGGTCCTCTTCTACGAGATCTCGATCCTGATCGGCCGCTTCGGCCTCCGACGAGGGACCTGATGGCCCTGCGCCTTCCCGACTACGACTTCGAGCTGGACGGCTTCCAGCGGCGAGCGGTCGAGGCGCTGGAGGCGGGGAAGTCGGTGCTGGTCGCCGCACCGACCGGATCGGGCAAGACGGTCGTGGCCGACCACGCCGTCGCCGTGGCCATGGCCACCGGGCGCAAGGCCTTCTACACGACGCCGATCAAGGCCCTCTCGAACCAGAAGTTCGGCGACCTCGTGCGGGTGCACGGCGCCGAGAACGTGGGCCTGCTCACGGGCGACAACGCCATCAACGGCGACGCACCGGTGGTCGTGATGACCACCGAGGTGCTCCGCAACATGGTCTACGCCAACAGCCCGGCGCTCGACCGGCTGGCCTTCGTCGTGCTCGACGAGGTGCACTACATCCAGGACGCCTACCGCGGCCCGGTGTGGGAGGAGGTCATCATCCACCTCCCGCCGGCGGTGCGCCTCGTGTGCCTGTCGGCCACGGTCTCGAACGCCGAGGAGCTGGCCGACTGGATCTCGACGGTGCGCGGCCCGACGGCGGCGATCATCGAGGAGACCCGGCCCGTCGAGCTGCGCAACCTCTACATGGCCGGCGACAAGAGCTCGGAGCGCATCCACCTGCTCCCCACGCTGGTCGACGGTCGTCCGAACCCGGAGGCCAGCCGGCTCGACGCCAGCGCCGAGCGGGTGCCCCGCCACAAGCTCCGCGCCGGCGCACCGCGGGGCCGGCGGCTGTTCACCCCCCGACGGGTCGAGGTGGTCGACCGGCTCGAAGAGGAGCAGATGCTCCCGGCGATCTGCTTCATCTTCAGCCGGGCCGCCTGCGACGACGCGGTGTCGGCCTGCCTCGACGCCGGCGTGCGCCTCACCTCGACCGAGGAGCGCGAGCGGATCCGGGCCATCTGCGACGAGCACACCGCCACGCTCTCCGACGGCGACCTCGACGTCCTGGGGTGGGGCCGCTGGATCTCGGGGATGGAGTCGGGCATCGCCGCCCACCACGCCGGGATGGTGCCGCCGTTCAAGGAGGCGGTCGAGGCCTGCTTCGCCGCCGGGCTGGTCAAGGTCGTGTTCGCCACCGAGACCCTCGCGGTCGGCATCAACATGCCGGCCCGGGCCGTCGTGGTCGAGAAGCTGAGCAAGTTCACCGGCGAGCGCCACGAGATGCTGACGCCGGGGGAGTACACCCAGCTCACCGGGCGGGCCGGCCGGCGGGGCATCGACGAGCTGGGCTACGCCATCGTCCTGTGGTCGCCGTTCGTGACCTTCGAGCAGGTCGCCAACCTGGTCTCGACCCGCACGTTCGCCATCTCGTCGCGCTTCCGGCCGACCTACAACATGGCGGCCAACCTGGTCCGCCGGTACGAGCCGGGGGAGGCGCACCACCTCCTGAACCTCTCGTTCGCCCAGTACCAGGCCGACCGTGACATCGTCCGGATCGAGTCCCGGCTGGCCAAGACCGACGAGCGGATCGCCTCGTCCCGCGACCAGCTCGCCTGCGACCTCGGCGACGCCGAGGAGTACCTGCGGCTCCAGCGCCAGCTCGCCGACGTCCGGTCGTCGCGCCC
>JAODBP010000214.1 GCA_025464025.1 Actinomycetes bacterium
CCGAGGACGGCGGAGTGGAGCGACGCGTAGATGAGCCGGCAGCACACGTCGCGGTCGTCGGCGTCCTTGGCCCACCACGACCGCCGGTCGTCCGGCGTGGCCCGGCGGCGCAGGGCCTCGACCTCGATCGACATGGCGTCGACCTCGTCGGCCGTGAAGACGCCGCGCACGTGGACGAAGCCGGTGCGGCGGAGGAAGGTGGCGGCCCCGGCCGGGTCGTCGTCGAGGGTGAACGTGCGGGCCAGCTCGACGTCGACCACGACGTCGGGGTCGTAGAGCGGGCGACCGTGGAACACCGCCCGCAGCGCCGGCTCCCAGCGGTCGAGGCCGCCGAAGTCGCCCCGGGGGAACGTCAGGGCGCCGGCGTAGAGCAGGCCGAACGACGTGTGGGCCTCGTGCACGAAGTCGGACCACGCCGCGGCATCGAGCTCGACGACGGTTGACGCGCCGTCGTCGCCGGGGCGCACGGCGATGTCGTCGTCGGCCGGCTCGAACGTCCACGCCCGACCGTCGGGCAGGCGGAAGGCGATGGCGTCGCGCACCGAGCCGCCGGCCAGCTTGCCGTTCCCCTTGGCCAGCAGCGCCGGCACCTTCGTCCGATGGAACTCGTCGAAGTCGAGGCGCTCGAACATGGACGGGAACGGTAGGCCGGCACGGTCTAACCCAGGCGGGTTAACGTCGTGGGCGTGGAGGTCGACACCCGCACCCGCCTCGTCGAGGTGGCCGAGCGCCTGTGGTCGGAGCGGGGCGTGAACGGCGTGTCGCTCCGCGAGATCGGCGCCGCCGCCGGGCAGCGCAACACCGGCGCCGCCCGCTACCACTTCGGCTCCAAGGAGGGCCTGGTCAACGCCGTCTTCCAGCACCGCATGGTGCCGGTCAACGAGCGGCGCGAAGCCATGCTGGCCGAGCTGCCGGACGACGACCTGCGCGGCCTGGCCGAGGCGTTCCTCTACCCGCTGAGCGAGCAGCTCGGCGAGCCGGGGCGGCCGAGCTGGTACCTCCGCTTCAGCATGCAGGCTGCCTACGTGGAGGGCGCGGCCCCCACCGACCTCAGCGCCCAGCCGTGGACCCACGGCGTGCTCGAGCTGCGGGAGCGGTTCGAGGCCGTCCTCGCCGACCTCGACATCCCGGTTGCCGTGCGCCGCGACCGCTGGAACCTCTTCACCGGCCACATGACCCACGCCCTGGCCGACCGCGAGCGCCAGATCGAGGACCTGCCCCGGAAGCAGCTCACCGATCGCGCCCTGTTCCTCTCCGGCCTGGTCGACACAGCCGTCGCCCTGGCCGCCGCACCCGTGTCCGCCGAGACCGCCCGACTGGCCCGTGGTCAGTCAACCAGGAGGCCCGCATGAGCACCATCACCGATCTCGACATCCGCCCGCAGTCGGGCCACACCGGCGCCGAGATCCTCGGTGTCGACCTGACCGAGCCGCTCGACCCGGCCGTCGTGGCCGAGATCCGGGCCACGCTCCTCCAGTGGAAGGTCGTGTTCTTCCGCGACCAGCACCTGACCCAGGAGCAGCACATCGCCTTCGGTCGCCAGTTCGGTGAGGTCACGCCGGCCCACCCCACGCTGCCGGCGATGTTCCCCGAGCACCCGGAGATCCTCCTGCTCGACAACCAGGCCATCGCCGGGGCCGAGAGCAACGGCAAGGGCCCGAGCATCGAGAGCCGTTGGCACACCGACGTGACGTTCGTGCCCAACCCCCCGATGGGCTCGATCCTCCGCGGCGTGGTGGTCCCGCCCTACGGCGGCGACACCCAGTGGACGAACCTGGTCACCGCCTACGAGACGCTGTCGGCCCCGCTCCAGCGGCTGTGCGACGAGCTCCACGCCGTGCACCACAACTTCCTCCCGATCGGTCGGGGCGAGCTCTCCACCAAGCTCAAGGAGCAGTTCCAGTCGAAGGACATCCGGTCGGTCCACCCGGTCGTGCGGGTCCACCCCGAGACCGGAGAGAAGGCGCTGTTCGTGAACCCCAACTTCACGAGCCACGTCCACGAGCTGTCGCGCAAGGAGGGTTCGCACCTCCTCGCCATGCTCTACGAGCACATCGCCAGCCCGAACTTCACCTGCCGGTTCCGGTGGGCGCCCGGCAGCATCGCCTTCTGGGACAACCGGGCCACGTGCCACCTCGTGCCCACCGACGTCCCGCCCGGCATGCACCGGTCGATGCAGCGCATCACGCTGGCTGGTGACGTGCCCGTCGGGCCCGACGGCGAGTCGAGCTACTCGCTGTCCGGCGAGTCGTTCAGCTGACGTTGGAGGAAGCGGCGCTGAGGCTCGGTCGTGGCCAGCCCCAGTGCCTCCCGGAAGGCGGCGGCCGACTCGTCGGCCCGGCCCATCCGGCGGAGCAGGTCGGCCCGCACGAGGTGGGGCTGGTGGCTGGTGCGGGCCACCGCCTCGCCCGCCGGTGAGGCCAGCAGCGAGTCGACCATGAGCAGGGCCGGCGCCGGGCCCTCCACCTCGGCCACGGCGACGGCCCGGTTGAGCACGACGGCGGGCGACGGGTCGATGCGGGCCAGCCGGTCGTAGAGGGTGGCGATGAGCGGCCAGTCGGTCGGGTCCTCGGCGTGGCCGGCGGCGATGCCGGCCTGGAGGGCGTAGGGCCCGGGTGCCCGACGCAGGGCATCGGCGGCGTAGCGCCGTCCCTCGTCGATGGCAGCCCGGTCCCAGCGGCTGCGGTCCTGGTCGGCGAGGACCACGACGTCGCCCGCGGCGTCGGTGCGGGTGGCCCGCCGGCTGTGGTGGAGGAGGAGCAGGCCGAGCAGGCCGAGCACCTCGGGCTCGTCCGGCAGCAGGTCGACCAGCAGGCGGGCCAGGCGGATGGCCTCGTCGCACAGCTCGAGCCGCACCACCTCGTCGCCGCCGCTCGGCGCGTAGCCCTCGCGGAACACGAGGTACACGACGCGCAGCACGCCGGCCAGGCGCTCGGGCAGCTCGTCACGGTCGGGCACGCGGTAGGGGATGCGGGCGGCGGCGATCTTCTTCTTGGCCCGCACCAGGCGCTGGGCCATGGTCGCCTCGGGCACGAAGAAGGCCCGGGCCACCTCGGGCGTGGCCAGGCCACCCACCAGGCGCAGGGTCAGGGCGATCTGGGCCTCGGGGGCGAGGGCCGGGTGGCAGCAGGTGAACACGAGTCGCAGCACGTCGTCGCTCACGTCGGTGGGCTCCGGTGGTTCGGCCCGGACGACGAGGCGGTCGTGGGCGGCGGCCTGGCGCTCGGGCCGGGTCCGCTCGCGGCGGACCTTGTCGAGCGCGCGGTTGCGGGCGGCGGTGACGAGCCAGGCGCCCGGGTTGTCGGGCACGCCGGCCGTCGGCCACCGCTCGAGGGCGATGACGAACGCCTCGGCGGCAGCGTCCTCGGCCGTGTCGAGGTCGAACGAGCGGGCGAGGGTGGCCACCACCCTCGCCCACTCCCGGCGGTGCAGCTCGTCCCAGTCGTTCACGGCGCGACGATCATGAGACGGGTCGCACCTCGACGCTCCCGTGGCGGGCCGCGGGCCAGCACCGGGCGACCTCGATGGCGGCGTCGAGGTCGTCGACGTCGACGAGCAGGAAGCTGCCGAGCGGCTCACCCGTGACCGGGCCGTCGGTCACCGCCACCCGCCCGTCGCGCACGCGGACGGTGGTGGCGGTGTCGACGTCGGCCAGGACCTCGCCGGCCAGCAGCTCGGGGCCGAGCCGGGCCTCGAGGGCGTCGAGCCCACCGAAGCCGAGCAACAGGTACTTCATGCCGTCACATCATGAACGGCTGGATGGGGCGCACCTCGATCTTGTCGAGGCCCCGGGTCACGCCGGGGAGCTTGGCCGCCCAGGCCAGCGCCTCGTCCTGGTCGGCCACGTCGAGGAGGTAGTAGCCACCGAGGACCTCGGTGATCTCGGCGAACGGGCCGTCGGTGACGACGCCGTCGGGACCGACGGTCCGGGCCGTGTCCGGGCCCTGGAGCGGGTTGCCGCCCTTGTTCACGCCGGCCTCGTTCATGGCCTGGGTGATCGACACGTAGTCGGCGTGGATGGCGTCCCAGTCGGACGGCTGGAGGCCGGCGATCTTGGTCTGGTCGGTGTAGATGAGCAGCATGAACTCGGACATCGGGATCCTCCTGGTTGGTGTTCCGACACCGACACGACGATCGACGGCGGCCCCGATCGACAGGTTCGCAGAACTTCCTTCTAGGGTGCCGCCGTGCCTCAGGGGGAGAAGCGCTGGCGGCTGCCAGGGGAGCGGACCGAACGCCACGACGCGCTCGAGGCGTTGACCACGTCCGTGCGCCGGCTGGTGGAGGCGACGGTCGGCACCGGCCTCCCGGCCGACGACCTCCGCGCCCTCGCCGCCGAGGTCGACGTCCTGGTCGACAAGGCCGGCGCCGTGCTCGACGACGACCCGTGGACGGCCCGCTCGTCGGCCGGCGTCGAGGACCCCGGCGGGCTGATGGGCATCAACCCGGCCATCGGTCGGTCCAACCCGCTGTCGCCGCTCATGGACCTCCAGGTGGGCGAGGGCTCGGCGACCGGCACCGTGCGCTTCGACCTCCAGCACGTGGGCCCGCCCTACCGGGCCCACGGCGGGATCGTCGCCGCCGTGTTCGACCAGGTGCTCGGCATCGCCGCCATCGCCGGGGGCTCGCCGGGGATGACCGGCAGCATGACCGTGAAGTACCGGCGGGCCACGCCCCTGCGCGAGGACCTCCGCATCGAAGGCCGGATGGTGGCCAGCGAGGGTCGCATCAGCCACGCCACCGGCGAGATCTACGACGACCAGGGCAGGGTCACGGCCGAGGCCGAGGCCATGTTCGTGCAACCCAAGGGGGAGATCCGATGACGGCGACCAGTGCCGACGACGTGTCGAACGCGCCGAAGTTCCACAAGGACCGCAGCGCCTACGTGGCCGCCCTCCAGACGTGGTTCGCGGCGCAGCACCCGGAGGCCATCGACGTCGCCGTGGGCGACATCGACATCCCGGCCGCCACCGGCTTCTCCAACGAGACGATCTTCTTCGACGTCTCCTGGGCCGAAGGGGGCGAGGCGCGGAGCGAGCGGTTCGTCGGGCGCATCGAGCCGGAGACGGGCCCGCTGTTCCCGCCCCAGACCGCCGAGTGCACGGTGTCTGTCGGCGTGCAGCACCGGGCCATGGAGACGGTCGCCCGCTACGGCGTGCCCATGTGCCCGCTCGTCGGCTACGAGGCTGACCCGGCCATCTTGGGTCGCCCGTTCTTCGTCATGGGCTTCGTCGAGGGTGTGATCCCCGCCGACGTGCCCCGCTACTCCGAAGCCGGCTTCCTCGTCGACGACGCCACGCCCGAGGAGCGCCACCGGATGGTGCGCAGCGGGCTCGAGGCCATGGGCAAGGTCCATGCCATCGACTGGAAGGAAGCCGGGCTCGACTGGCTCGACGCCAGCGGCACCGGCAACCCGACCCAGGCCACCCAGCTCGCCCTCTACCGGCGGTTCGTGACCGAGCAGCTCGCCGGCCGCGACCACCCGGTGCTCTACGCCGCCCTCGACTGGCTCGAGGCCAACGACCCGCAGGACGAGCGCATCGGCCTGTCGTGGGGTGACTCCCGGCTGGGCAACGCCATCTGGCGCGACTACGAGCCGGTGGTGATCTGCGACTGGGAGGCCGCCGCGCTCTGCCCGACCGAGGCCGACCTGGGCTGGTGGCTCATGTTCGACCGCATGTCGTTCGACGACCTCGGCGCCACCCGCATGGAGGGCTTCCCCACGCGCGAGGAGATGGTGCAGATCTACGAGGAGGTCTCCGGCCGGGAGGTGCGCGACCCGCACTACTGGGAGGTCTTCGGGGCCATGCGGTTCTGCGAGGTGATGATCGTGCTGTCCGACCGCATGGTCGACGCCGGGTTGGTGCCCAAGGAGATGAACATGTCGGTCGCCAACCAGGTGTCCGACGCCCTGGCCCGCCTGCTCGGCATCGAGAACCCGCACCCGGCGGCGTACTGATGGGGTCTTGGCTGATGAGGTTCGGCTGGTGATCGAGGCGGTGCTGTTCGACTTCGGCGGCGTGTTCACGCTGTCGCCGTTCACCGCGGTGAAGGCGGCCGGCGAGGCGCTGGGCGTCGACGGCGATGTGGTGATGGCGCTCTGCTTCGGTCCCTACGACGAGGACACCGACCACGCCTGGCACCGCATGGAGCGGGGCGAGCTGTCGCTCCTCGACTGCCGCGACGAGCTCATCGCCGGCGCCGCCTCGGCCGGCCACGACCTCGACCCCATGGCGCTGCTGCGCAGCATGGGCGGCGACGACGACCAGCGGGAGCCCATGGTCGAGCGGGCCCGGGCCATCAAGGCCCGAGGCCTGAAGACGGCCGTGGTCACCAACAACGTCAAGGAGTTCGGCGACGGGTGGCGGAAGATGGTGCCGGTCGACGAGCTGTTCGACGCCGTCATCGACTCGTCCGCGGTGGGCATCCGCAAGCCCGACCCGCGGATCTACCACCTGGCCCTCGACGCCCTCGGCGGCGTGGCCCCCAGCGCCGCCGTCCTCGTCGACGACGCCCTGGGCAACATCGTGGCGGCCCAGGCCATCGGCATCCACGGCGTCCTCGTCGGCCCCGACCGCCTCGCCGCCATGGACGAGCTCGACGCGTTGCTCTAGAGGAAGCGGCGGCCGGAGGCTCCATCTCGCGGCCTCGGCCGCCGCACGCGAAGCCATCTCGGTGCGCGCCGCAGGCGCCGCTACGACGCCTGGATGGTCTCCAGGAGGAGCGTGAGGAGCGCGGTGGTGAAGGCGCCCATGTTGGCCAGGCGGTCGTCGTCGCCGGTGAGCAGGTGGCGGGTGGCGGCGTACGGGCCGGCGACGGCCAGCCAGGCATGGCCGGGCGGGTCGCCGTAGGGGTTGCCGCTCGGGCCGGTGGCACCGCCCTCGCCCACGCCCCAGGTCGTGCCGAGCTGGGCCCGGATCGACTCGGCGCAGTACCGGGCGAAGTCCTCGGTCGCGCCGCGGAGCCCGGGCGGCCGCTCGATGGCATCGCCGAGGAACGCCGTGCGCCCGGGGCCGGTGTAGACCACGCAGCCGCCGACGTAGTACGCCGAGGCCCCCGGCACCGACAGCAGGGCGGCGGAGACGAGGCCCCCGCACGAGCCCTCGGCCACGCCGATGGTCTCGCCCCGCTCGCGGAGCACCGCGGCGATCGATCCGGCCAGGTCGAGGAGCTCCGGTGACAGCACGACCGGCAGCGTAGGGACTCCTCCGTTGCCCGCTGCGATCACCTAGAACAAGACGATGCCCGACGACCTCCGCTGCCACGTCCGGGTGCGCGGCGCGGGGATGCCGCTCCTGCTGATCCACGGGGTCGCCGGCAGCGGGCTGCTCTGGTCGCCGGTGGCCGAGCTGCTCGAGGACCACTTCGAGCTCATCGCCGTCGACCTCCTCGGCTACGGCCGCTCGTCCAAGCCCCACCTCCGCTACACCCCCGAGGTCCACGTCGAGGCCATCCACCGGTCGGTGTCGGACCGGCTCGAGGGCCGGCCCCACGGGCTGGTCGGCCTGTCGATGGGGGCCGTGCTGACGGGGGAGTACGCCGCCCGGTGGCCCGAGGACCTCGAGGGCATCGTCGACATCGGCCTGCCCTACTACCGCGACGTCGAGGAGGCCCGGAAGGGGCTGAGCCACAACCTCTGGACCGCGCTCACCGTCCACGCCCCGCCGGTGGCCCGCGTCGTCATCGGCGCGCTTTGGGGCGCGGGCCGGCGGAGCGCGGTCCTGAGCAAGCTGCTGGCCCCGCGGATCTACTCCGGCGAGGTGGCGCGCGAGTCGATGATGGCGCCGTACCACTCGTTCTCCTCGACGATGGAGGAGTGCCTGGTGCAGCACCGGCCCGACGCCGGGCTCGACGCCACGTCGCACGTCCGCACCTCGTTCCTCCACGGCCGCGACGACCGGTGGTGCCCGGCCGACCGGGTCGAGGCGCTGGTGGCGACCCGGCCCAACTGCTCGTTCCAGGTGGTGGACGGCGGCCACAACCTGGTGGTGCTGCAGCCCACCGCCGTGGCTGCCGCGATCACCGCGGCCTTCGCCTGAGGCTCTCTAGGCCGTCACGACCAGCGACGCCCGACCCCGGAACGCCAGCCGGGGTCGCCACCCGGACTCCCCAACTCGCGCCAGGTCGGGGAGCCGGCGGGCCAGGGCCACGAGGGCGGTGGCCACCTCGAGTCGGGCGATGGGTGCGCCGAGGCACAGGTGGGCACCGCCCCCGAACGCCACGTGGCGCCGGTCGTCCCGCTCGACGACGAAGCGGTCGGGTTCGTCGAACACCTCGGGGTCGCGGTTGGCCGCGCCGAGCCCGAGGAGGAGGGGACGGCCCCTGGGGATCACCACGTGGCCGACCGTGACCGGGTCGATGGTCCGGCGCATCGACACCTGCACCGGGCTGTCGAACCGGGCGGCCTCCTCGACGGCCATCGGCGCGATCCGCTCCGGGTCGGCGACCAGGGCGGCCCAGGCGCCGGGCGTGTCGAGCAGGAGGCCGAGGGCGTTGGCGACCAGGTCGCCCGAGGTGTCGAGGCCGGCGTTGAGGAACAGCACGGCGTTGTGGAGCTGCTCGTCCGGTGTGAGGTCGGGTGCCGTGGCCAGGGTGCTGAGCAGGTCGTCGGTCGGGGTGCGGCGCCGCTCGGCGAGGAAGCGGTCGAGGTAGGGGCACACCTCGGCCAGCGCGGCACCGGCCCGGACGGCGGCGTCGGGGCCGGCCCACGGGTCGACGCCGTCGATGAGGTCGGTCGTCCAGCGCCGCAGCCGGTCTTCGTCCTCCAGGGGGAGGCCGAGCAGGCTGCACAGGGTGTCCATCGGGATGCGGGCGCAGAAGGTGGGGACGAGGTCGACCTCGCCGTCGGCCGCCAGCCGGGCGACGACCTCGTCGAGCCGGTGCGCCACGTGGGCCTCGATCGCCGGCCGGAGGGCCTGGACCGGCTGCACCGTGAAGCGGGGTGCGACGGCGCCCCGGCGGCGGGTGTGCACCGGCGGGTCGGAAGCGATCATGAGGTTGCGGCCGTTGACCTCGAGCTCGGCCACCGGGCCGCCGGGGTCGCCCCCGACCTGGGCCGAGCTGATCGACCGGTTCCGGAGCAGGGCGCTGACGTCGGCGTGGCGGGTCACCAGCCACGTC
The DNA here is from genome assembly GCA_025464025.1 of Actinomycetes bacterium. Next base: position 9,121 of record JAODBP010000214.1, read on the forward strand.
CCGTCGTCGAGCTCGACGACCGGCGACTCCTCCCGCAGGCGGCGGTAGAGCGGGAACGGGTCGGCCTGCAGGGCGGGATCGCCCGCGTTCAGGAGCACGGGATGGCCTCGCGGGCCCGGGCCGCGATGGCGGCGACGTCGAAGGTCGGCTCGCCGCCCTCGACGAGCACCTGCCCGCCGACCGCGACGAGCGAGGCGTGGCTCGACAGGCCGGTGAGCACCAGGCCGGCCAGCGGATCGTGCACGCCGACCCGGTCGACCGTGCGGAGGTCCCACGCTGCCAGGTCGGCCCGCATGCCCGGCTCGATCGAGCCGAGGTCGCGGCGACCGAGGCAGGCGGCCGAGCCACGCGTCGCGGCCCGCAGCAGCTCGCGCGCCGTGGGCCACCGCTCGGGGTCGGGCTCGCCGGTGCGGTGGGCCAGGGCCGCCAGGCGGAGGTCGCCCAGGAGGTCGGACCCGTCGTTCGACGAGGAGCCCGTCGTGCCCATGCCCACGGTGATGCCGGCGTCGAGGAACTGGCGGAACGGCGCTGAGCCCCACCCCATCTTCAGGTCGGGTGCCGGCAGGTGGGCCACGGCGACGCCGGCCGCGGCCATGTCGGGCAGCTCGGCGAGCGGCACGTCGACCACGTGGGCCAGCCACGTGCGGTCCTGGGCCCAGCCGTGCTCGACGAGCAGCTCCCACGGGCTCCTCCCGTAGCGGTGGAAGGCGGCCTCGGTGTCGACGTGCTCGTAGAGGTGGGTGTGGAGGCGGACCCCGTCGTGGTCGGCGGCGAGCGCGGCCAGCTCGTCGAACAGGTCGAGGTGGTCGACGTGCACGCCGCACGGGGCGAGGGCGACCTGCACCATCGACCCCGGCGCCGGGTCGTGGTGGGTGGCGATCAGCTCGGCGCAGTGGCGGAGGACCTCGTCGATCGACTGCACCACGTCGGGGTCGGGGCCGTCGGTGATCGTGCCCCGGCAGGCGTGGAGGCGGACGCCGACCTCGCGGGCGGCGGCGATCGTGGCCTCGACGTAGGGGAGCGTGGCCCCGGCCGGGTGGAAGTAGTGCTGGTCGGCCACGGTGGTGACCCCGCCGAGCAGCGACTCGGTGAGGACAGCGGCGGCGATCGCCTGCACGGCGTCGGGGCCGAAGTCGCCGGCCTGCCACCAGTCCTTGACGATGCCGCCGAGGGCGCGGAGCCACGGACCGATGAGGGCCCGCTCCAGCTCGGGCCGGGCCCGCACCCCGCCCTGGTAGAGGTGCTGGTGGGCGTTGACCAGGCCGGGCAGCACGACGAGGCCGGCGCCGTCGACCACCCGGTCACACCCGTCGGCCGAGAGGCCGGCGCCGACCGCCTCGATCACGTCGCCGTCGACGAGGACGTCGCCGCCCTGCAGCTCCGTGCCCGCGTCGTCGAACGTGGCGACGAGGTCGGCTCCCCGCAGGAGCCACCGGCTCAATCGACTGCCAGCTTGGCCCGGCGCTCGAACAGCTCCTCGGCCGCGGCCTGGGCCGTCGAGCGCACGGTGCCGATGTCGAACGTGAGCGGCTTCGACCCGGCGACCAGGCGCTTGCCGTCGACCCACACGTCGCGCACGTCGCGACCGGACGCCGAGAACACCACGTGGGCGGCGGCGTTGAAGTCGGCCCCGTGGAGCAGGGGCGTGGTGTGCAGCCCGGTGAGGTCGACCACGATGACGTCAGCGCGCTTGCCCGGCTCGAGCGAGCCGGTGACGCCGTCGAGGCCGAGGGCCCGGGCCCCGTCGATGGTGGCCATCGGGAGCACGTCCCACGGGTCGCCCGTGGTCGGGTCGAGCGTGGTCAGCTTCTGGAGGAGCGAGGCGAACTTCATCTCCTCGATGAGGTCGGTGTTGTTGTTCTCCTTCTCGCCGTCGGAGCCGAGGCCAACGGCGATGCCGGCCCGGCGCATGTCGCCGATGCGGGCCGGGCCGGACGAGAGCTTCATGTTCGAGCACGGGCAGTGGGCCGCCGAGGTGCCGGTCTTGGCCATGAGCTCGATCTCGACGTCGGAGAGCCACACGCAGTGGGCCACGACCGTTTTCGGCCCGAGGATGCCGCGCTGGTAGAAGACCTCGATCGGGCGGCGCCCCCACCGCTTCAGCGACTCCTCGACCTCCCAGATCGACTCGGAGCTGTGGGTGTGGAGCCCGACGTCGAACTCCTCCATGAGCTTCACGGCATCGGCGAAGCAGGTCTCGGAGCAGTACATGAGGTGCTCGAGCCCGACCCAGGTGCGGACCCGCCCGTCGGCGTAGGTGCGGTGCGACTCGAGCAGGCGCCGGTTCGACTCGATGGTCTCGAACCAGTCGTACTCCCCGTCGGCCACGTAGGGCACGAGCGTGGCGCGGATGCCGAGCTCGTCGGCCACCTCGGCCGAGCCCTCCATGAACCGCCACATGTCCATGACCGACGTGGTGCCGGCGAGGAGGCCCTCGGCGTAGCACTGGAGCGACGCCGCCCTGGCGATCTCGGGGGTGAGGGCCTTGTGGGCCGGGTCGACGTAGGTCTTCAGCCAGTCCCACAGCGAGAGCGACTCGGCCGTGCCCCGCAAGAGCCCCGAGTGCAGGTGGCAGTTGTGCAGGCCGGGCATCACCACGCAGTCGGTGGCGTCGACGACCTCGGCGCCGGCGGCCCGGGGATCGGCGTCGAGCTCGGCCACCGGGCCGACGGTGATGATCTCCTTCCCATCGAGGAGCACCGACCCCGGGTCGTAGGTGGTCGAGCCCACCATGGGTAGCACGATCCCGTTGCGCACCAGCGTCGTCACCGGCCCAGCCTCGGCCGGCTTCAACAAATCGTCAAGGGAAGTGCCGCCCAGTTCACGTCCGGGAAACCGACGGGTAACACGGCGTTCCTACGTTCGGGCCATGCACACCGATGACGGCTTCAGCGACCTCGCCGCCCGGTTCTGGCACCCGGTCGCCCGGGCCGTCGACGTGGCCCCGGGGCAGGTGCTCAAGGCCACCCTGCTCGACCGCGACCTGGCCATCTGGCGCGACCATGGTGGCGCCGTCCACGTGGTCGACGACCTGTGCTCGCACCGGGGCGCCCGGCTGTCGGCCGGCACCGTCGCCGAGGACGGATGCGTCCGCTGCCCGTACCACGGCTGGTCGTTCGACGGGGAGGGCGCTTGCACCCGGATCCCCCAGCTCGACCCGAGCCGGTCGATCCCGTCCCAGGCCGACGTGCCGTCGTTCCGGGTGTCGGAGCACGCCGGCCTGGTGTGGACGTGCCTGGTCGGGGAGGACGAGCAGCTCCGCCCCCGGCCCACGTGGGCGGTCACCGAGGCCGGCACCCACTGGGTCCACGTCGGGCTGACCTACGACTGGGACGCCCAGGCGTTCCGGCAGGTCGAGAACTTCTGCGACGTGGCCCACTTCTCCGTGCTGCACGTCGACACGTTCGGCAACCCCGACCTCCAGGAGATGGAGGCCATCCACGTCGAGGTCTCCGACGACGGCTGGGACCTGCGCTTCGCCTACCCCTACAAGTCGTTCAACCCGGCCGACGGGAGCGGGCCGTTCGACATGGTGTTCGACTACCACGTCGAGCTGCCGTTCACCGTCGACCTGGAGGGCGCCAGCGGCCCGGGCACGGTGATGTGCATCGCCCCGTCGCCGATGTCGGCCGACCGCACCCGGCTGTTCTGGATCTGTGCCTTCCCGCTCGGGGTCGACGTCGACGCCGACGAGTACGAGGAGATCGAGCGCCGGATCTGGGAGCCGGACCGGGCCATCGTCAACGGCCAGCGCCCCGGCCGCCTGCCCGTCGACCTGCTCGAGGAGCTGCACCTGCCGTTCGACCGGCTGGCGGTGGCCTACCGGCGGGGGTTGGCCGCCCTCGGGTTCAACGTCCCGGCGGGTCGTCGCATGGATGGCACTCCAGCTCCAGGGTCGCGTGGGTGATGCCGAAGCGGTGATCGAGCAGCTCCTTGAGCCGCCCGCCGGCGGCCTGGGCCTCGTGGAGCGTCTGCTCCCCGCCGAGCACCACGTGGGCCGACAGCGCCGGCACGTCTGACGCCAGGCTCCACACGTGGAGGTGGTGCACCGCCTCCACCCCGGCCTCGGCCAGGAGGGCGTCGGCCACTGCATCGGGGTCGACGCCTGGCGGCGTCCCCTCGAGGAGCACGTGGGCCGTCGACCGGAGCAGGCCCCACGCCGACCACAGGACGAGGGCGGCGACGACGATCGAGACGGCGGGATCGACCCGGTGGGCCCCGCCGAGGGCGGCGACGCCAGCGGCCATCGCCGCGACCGAACCGGCGGCGTCGAGGCCCATGTGCAGCACCGCGGCCCGCATGTTGAGGCTGTCGCCGGCGGCCCGCTTGAGGACGACGACGCTGCCGAGGTTGACGACGAGGCCGATGGTGGCGACGACGAGGAGGCCGCCGCCGCGCACGTCGGCCGGGCTGCCCAGGCGCTGGACGGCGGTCACGGTGATCCAGGCGGCGACCACGACGAGCCCGATGCCATTGGCCTGGGCCCCGAGCACCTCGGCCCGCTGGAGGCCGTAGCTGTGGCGGTCGGTGGCCGGCCGGGCGAGCAGCGCCTGGGCCACGAGGGCGATCACCAGGGCGACGACGTCGGACGCCATGTGGGCGGCGTCGGCCAGCAGGGCGAGCGAGTGCGTGGCCAGGCCGGTGACGAACTCGACGACGAGGAAGCCGGCGTTGGCCACCAGGGCCAGCCGCAGGGCGCGGCGCTGGGCGCCCCGGTCGACGGGGTGCGCGTGGGCGTGGTCGTGGTCGTGCACCAGGGCCGAGCGTACGGACTCAGGTGGCCCGATCGGTGACCGATGAGGCCACATGCCCGGCGCCCGCTCCGAGATCGACCTCCTGCGCACCGTCATCGAGACGCAGCAGGTCATCAACGCGCGCAGCCACGACGTCGACGACGTCATGCGGATCATCGTCGAGCGCAGCCGGGTGCTGACCAGCGCCGACAGCGCGGTGGTCGAGCTGGTCGAAGACGACGAGATGGTCTACGCCGCGGCCGCCGGGCCGGCGGCCGACTCGCTCGGCACGCGCCTCGCCGTGGCCGCCAGCCTGTCGGGTCGGTGCGTCACCGAGCGCCAGCCCCTGCGCTGCGACGACAGCGAGACCGACGAGCGGGTCGATCGCGAGATGTGCCGCCAGGTCGGCGTGCGCTCGATGGTCGTGGTGCCGCTGCTGCTGCCGGTCAGCCGGGACTGCGTCGGCGTGCTCAAGGTCCTGTCGCCCGAGGTGGCCGCCTTCGACGACCACGACGTCGAGCTGCTCGATGCCATGGGCGACTTCATCGCCACGTCGGTCCGCCACGCCCAGGACTACGCCGAGCAGGAGGAGCGGGCGCTGAAGGACAGCCTCACCGGCCTGGCCAACCGCCGGCTGCTGCTCGACCGCCTGGCCGTGAGCCTGGCCCGGTCCACCCGCTCGGGCGACCCGGTGACCGTGCTGTTCCTCGACCTCGACGGCTTCAAGGCCGTGAACGACCAGCTCGGCCACGACGCCGGCGACCAGGTGCTGCGCTCGGTGGCCCGGGCCCTCACCGCGGCCGTGCGCCCGGCCGACACCGTGGCCCGCCTGGGCGGCGACGAGTTCGTCATCGCCTGCGAGGGCGTGCAGCACCGCCACCTGGCCGAGCTCGTCGAGCGGCTGCGCTGGGCGTCGGCCACCGCCTGGCCCGGCCACCTCCCGGTGACCGCCAGTGTCGGGATCGCCCGCTCGACCCGCGACGACACCGCCGAGGGCGTCCTCGCCCGGGCCGACCGCTCGATGTACGACGCCAAGCAGGCGCGCGCCAGCTAGCCCTCCCGAACCCGCGACGGTTGGCGGACACATCTGTCCACCAACCGTCGCGGGTTCGAGGGTCAGGCCTGGATGCGGGCCGAGGCGGCGTGGTGGCGGCGGACCATCGACTCGACGTCGGGGTGGACGAGGTGGCCGTCGGTCACGACGGGTTTGCCGGCGACGATCGTGTGCTTGGCCGACACGGGTCCGCAGCGCAGCCAGGCCTCGACCGGGTCGGACAGGGCGCCGGCGAAGCGCACGCCGTCGAGGGGCCAGGCCACGAGGTCGCCGCAGGCGCCCGGGGCCAGCACGCCGATCTCGCCCTCGCGCCCGAGGCAGCGGGCGCCCTCGGTGGTGGCCAGGGCCAGCGCGTCGCGGGCACCGAACGACTGGGGGCCGTGGCGGAGCTTGGCCTGGAGCAGGGCGGTGCGGGCCTCGAGCCACAGCGATGCTGAGTCGGCCGAGGCCGAGCCGTCGCAGCCCAGGCCGACCGGCACGCCCGCGGCGCGCAGCTCGTGGACCCGGGCCAGGCCGACGCCGAGGATCATGTTCGAGCTCGGGCAGTGGGCCGCGCCGGTGCCCCACGCGCCCAGGCGGGCGATCTCCTCGTCGTTGGGCTGCACGCAGTGGGCCACCCACGAGCGGCTGGTGCCCCAGCCCACCTCCTCGAAGTACTCGACCGGTCGCTGCCCGAACCTCTCGACGCAGAAGACGTCCTCGTCCTTGTCCTCGCACAGGTGGGTGTGCAGGCGGACGTCGAGCCGCTCGGCCAGCTCGGCGGTGCGGACCATCAGGTCCTTGGTCACCGAGAACGGCGAGCACGGGGCCAGGGCGATGCGGACCATGGCGCCGGGGGAGCGGTCGTGGTGGCGGGCCACGGCGGCCTCGGACTCGGCGAGGATCGTGTCGTCGTCCTGCACGACCGAGTCAGGTGGGAGGCCGCCGTCCTTCTCCGACAGGCTCATCGAGCCGCGGGTCGGGTGGAAGCGCATGCCGAGGTCGACGGCGGCGGCGATCTCGGCCGAGAGCAGGTCGCCCCCGCCGGCCGGGTGCACGTAGAGGTGGTCGGTCGACGTGGTGCACCCGCCGAGGGCCAGCTCGGCCAGCCCGACCCAGGCCGACACGTGGGCCGCCTCCTCGTCGAGCCGGGCCCACAGCGGGTAGAGCGTCTGGAGCCACTGGAAGAGCGTCCCGGTGATGGCCGGGGCGTGGGCCCGGGTGAGGTTCTGGTAGAGGTGGTGGTGGGTGTTCACCAGCCCCGGCGTCACCAGGCAACCGGCGGCGGAGACGACCTGGTCGGCCTGGGGCTCGTCGCCGGGGGCGCCCACCGCCTCGACCATCCCGCCGGTGACGGCGATCCAGCCGCCGGGGATCTCCCGGCCGTCGTCGCAGGTGACGAGCAGCTCGGCATCGCGGACGAGCAGGTCGGCCATGGTCACTCCTGGGGGTTGGAGACGTGGGCGTGGGTGATGCGCCAGCCGCCGGTCCGCCGGACCCAGACCTGCGTGCGCTGGATGGTGCGGCCGCCGCGCTCGAGCACGGCGAGGTGGAGCACGACGCCGGGGGCCAGGAGACGGGCGTCGTCGTGGAGCCAGGTGGCCACCGGGGTCGGAGCCGACGACGCCCGCAGGGCACGGACGGCCTCGAGGTCGAGCTGCGAGCCGTCGGGTCCGAACCGGCTGGTCGCCGGCTCGGTGTCGAAGAACGCGGTGGCGGTCGGCGCGTCGCCAGCGGCCAGCGCGTCCTCGTAGGCGTGGGCCGCGACAAGAACCTCGTCCACGTCGCTCACGCTCACGCGATTCCTCCCCAGGGCTGCGCCCCGGACCCGTCGCCGCCCGGCTCGCTGGCGCTCGCGCGGTCGGACGCCCTCGCTGCGCTCACGCGTAGACCTGCTGGGCGGCGGCGACGCCACCGGTGCGGTCGAGCACCTGCTCGAGGGCGGCCAGCGTGGTGAGCACGGCCTCGGCCCGGGCGTTGTAGCCCATGGTGCCGATGCGCCAGATGCGGCCGTGGAGCGGCCCGAACGACGTGCCGATCTCGATGCCGTGCTCGTGCAGCAGCCGGGATCGGACGGCATCGCCGTCGACGCCGTCGGGGATCTCGACGCCGACGACGTTGTGCATCTTGTGGGCTTGGTCGCCGAACACCTCGAGCCCGAGGCCGGACACCCCGGCGGCCATGGCCGCGCCGTGGAGGCGGTGGCGCTCGACGGCGACGTCCATGCCCTCGAGCAGCAGGATGCGAGCGCACTCGAGGGCGGCGTAGAGCATCGACGTCGCCTCGGTGTGGTGGTTCAGCCGCCGCTCGCCCCAGTAGTCGAGGAGCATGGCGATGTCGAAGTAGTTCGACCGGATGGCGCGACCGCGCGGCGCATCCGACGCGTCGCGGATGCCGGCCTCGACGTGCTTGCGGGCGACGATGCGCTCGACGGCGGCGGGCGACAGCGTGACCGGCGCGCTGCCCGACGGGCCGGCCAGGCACTTCTGGAGCCCGGCGCTCGCCGCGTCGAGGCCCCACGCGTCCATCGCGAAGGCGTTGCCGCCGAGCGACGCGGTCACGTCGGCGTAGAGCAGGGCGCCGTGGGCGTGGCACAGGTCCCCGAGCCCGTCGAGCGGCTGGCACATCGTCGTCGACGTGTCGCCCTGGACGGTGGCCACCAGCACCGGTTGCACCCGCTCGATGGCCTCGGCCAGCAGGTCGAAGGGCACGACCTCGCCCCACGGCACCTCGACGGTGTGCACCTCGGCGTCGCACCGCTCGGCGATCTCCACCAGCAGGTGGCCGAAGCGGCCCAGGATCGGCACCAGCACCCGGTCACCGGGTTCGAGGAGCGACACGAGGATGGCCTCGATGCCGGCCCGGGCCGTGCCGTCGACGAGGAAGGTCGCGTCGTTGGCGGTGCGGAACACGCCCCGGTAGAGGGCCATGACCTGGGACATGGCGCCGGTCATGGCCGGGTCGAACTGGCCGATGAGCGGCTGGCTCATCGCGGCGAGGACCCGGGGGTCGGCGTTGATCGGCCCCGGCCCCATGAGCAGCCGGGTCGGCGGGACGAACGGGTCGAGGAGGTTCACCGGGGGAACGTCTCGGCCCAGTGCCGGGCGATGTCGGCCCGGCGGCACACCCACACGTCGTCGTGCGACGTGATGTGCTCGACCAGCTTGGTCAGGGCGGCGAACCGGGCCGGGCGCCCGACGATGCGGGCGTGCAACCCGATCGAGAGCATCTTCGGTGCCGTCGCCCCTTCGGCGTAGAGCACGTCGAACGCGTCGCGGCAGTAGGTGAGGAACTGGTCGCCCGAGTTGAAGCCCTGGGGCGTGGCGAAGCGCATGTCGTTGGTGTCGAGCGTGTAGGGCACGACCACGTGCGGCGTGCCCTCGACGTCGACCCAGTACGGCAGGTCGTCGGCGTAGGAGTCGGAGTCGTAGAGGAAGCCGCCGTGCTCGACGACGAGCTTCCGGGTGTTGGGGGAGTCCCGGCCGGTGTACCAACCGACCGGCGCCGAGCCGGTGAGCTCGGTGAGGATCCGCACCGCCTCGGCCAGGTGGGCCCGCTCGGTGTCGATGTCGACGTCCTGGTAGCTGATCCACCGGAGGCCGTGGCCCGCGACCTCGTGCCCGGCCGCGAGCAATGCCGGCGCGAGTGTGGGGTTCGCCTGCAGGGCGCGGGCCACGGCGAAGACGGTGAGGGGAAGGTCGTGCTCCTCGAAGAGCCGGAGCACGCGCCAGACGCCGGCCCGGCTGCCGTACTCGTAGAGCGACTCCATGCTGAGGTGCCGCTCGGGGAAGGCCTGGGCGGCCACGATCTCGGAGAGGAACGTCTCCGACGCCGGGTCGCCGTGGAGGACGTTGTTCTCGCCGCCCTCCTCGACGTTGAGCAGGAACGACACGGCGATGCGGGCGCCGCCCGGCCACCGCGGGTGGGGCGGCTCGGCGCCGTAGCCGACCATGTCGCGCGGGTAGCCCGACTTCGCCGGTGCGTCGCCCCAGCGGTCGACGGTCATCGGCGGGCCAGCCCGTCGAGGTGCACCAGTGAGTCGGCCAGGAGCTGGGCGCCGGCGACGAGGTGCTCGGGGTCGGTGCGCTCCTCGGGCGCGTGGCTGATGCCGCCGACGCTGGGCACGAAGATCATGGCGGCGGGCACGTGAGGGGCGAGGATCTGCGCGTCGTGGCCGGCGCCGCTCCACAGCTCGGTCCACGGCCGGGCCGACCGCTCGGCCTCGGCGCGCAGGGCGGTGAGCACGTCGGGGTCGGCGGCGATCGGCGGCACGAGCTGGCCCCAGCCGAGCGAGACCTCGACGCCCCGTCGGAGACCGATCGCCTCGAGCCGCTCCTGCACCTCGGGTCGGGCCGCGGTGAGTTTGGTCAGGTCGTCGGCCCGCAGCTCGGCGCTGAGGCGCACCCGGCCGGGCACGACGTTCCGCACGTTGGGCCAGGCCTGGATGTGCCCGCACGTGGCGACCCGCACGATGCCGTCTCGGGCCATGGCCTCGACGGCGAGCACGACCTCGGCGGCGGCCGCGAGGGCGTCGTGGCGCAGGTGCATCGGCGTGGTGCCGGCGTGGTTGGCGGCACCGGCCAGCTCGATGTCGAGGGCCTGGCGGCCGGTGATGCCGAGCACGACGCCGAGGTCGAGGCCGCCGGCGTCGAGCACCGGCCCCTGCTCGACGTGGAGCTCGACGAAGGCGGCGACGGCCGACGTGTCCCACCGGGCGTCGTCGATGGCGGCCGGGTCGCCGCCGCAGTCGGCCAGGCGCTGGGCCAGCAGCACGCCCTCGTCGTCGGGGGCGGCGAGCTCGTCCGCGCTCACGTCGCCGACGAGCGCGCGGCTCCCGACCATGCCGTCGGTGCCGCGGGCACCCTCCTCGTTGGCGAAGGCCACGACCACGAGGTCGTGCGCCAGCTTCACCCCGGCGTGGCGCAGGGCGTCAGCCACCTCGACGCCGGCGACGACGCCGTAGGCCCCGTCGAGGGGGCCGGCCTCGACGACCGTGTCGAGGTGGCTGCCGGTGGCCAACCAGCGGCCCGAGCCGGTGCCGGCCCGGCGACCCACGAGGTTGCCGGCCGGGTCGACCTCGACCTGCAGCCCGGCGTCGTCCATCCAGCCGGCGACCAGGTCGCGCGCCTCGACGTCGAGCGGGCCGTAGGCCTCTCGGGTGGTGCCGCCCTCGGGTGACCGGCCGATGCGGGCCAGCCGCTCGAGCCGGGCGACGAGCCGCTCGCCGTCGATCACGGGGCTCATGCCAGGACCTGGTCGATGCGGAGGGCCGCGATGCGGCGGACCTGGGTCAGGGCGGTGGCCCGCTCCTCGGCCTCGTCGTGCTCGAGCCGTTCGGCGAGCGCCGCCATGACATCAGCGGGCCCCAGGCCGCGCACGGCGATGATGAACGGGAAGCCGAAGCGGTCGAGGTAGCGGGCGTTGCGGACCCGGATCTCATCGAGCACCGGGTCGTCGCCGGTGAGGCCGGCGCCCCGCTGCTCCTCGGTCGACGATGCCGTCAGCGGGCCGGCCACGGCGAGCTGGGGGTGGGCCCGCAGGAGCGTGAGCACGTCGTCGTCGTCGAGCGTGCCGGCGGCGGCGTCGAAGGCACCGACCAGGGCGTCGCGGTCGGCGAAGGGGCGCTGCTCGAAGGCGGTGGCGGCCAGGGCTGGGCTGTCCTCGTAGACGTGCCCGAAGGTCGCCAGGAAGCCGGCCGCGTCGAGGGCGTTCACGGCCTCGATCGACAGGGGGTCGACCGTCATCAGCTGCCCCGGTACGTGGTGTACGACCACGGCGTCACCAGCAGGGCGACGTGGACGTGTTCGGCGCCGCTCGGGACGCCGAAGCGGATCGGCACCACGTCGAGGTACTCGTCGGTGCCGAAGTAGTCGCCGATGCCGTAGGTGAGGACGTAGCGGCCCGGTTCCAGGTCGGTGGCCAGCGGCTCGCCGGTGCGGCCGTCGGCGTCGGTCGTGGTGCGGGCCAGGACCTCGGGGATGTCGAGCCGGGCCAGCTCGATGGCGACGCCAGCCGCCGGCAGGCCCTTCGTCACGTCGAGCACGTGGGTGGTGAGTCGGGTCATCTGACGCCCTTCAACGACACGGTCCCGTCACGATCGACTTGCAGATGCCCTCGATGATGTCGGACCCGTCGGTGTGGCGGAGCTCCTCGTACCAGGCCTCGGTGGCGGCGGCGTCGTGGGCGTGCGACGTGCGGGCCCGGTCGGCGGCCCGGCGCACGATGTCGGCGGCGCGGGGCACCCGCTCGTCGGAGTAGCGCTGGAGGGCGTCGACGACCGAGACGTTGGTGGTCTGGAGGTAGCCGGCCAGCACGAGGGCGTCCTCCATGGCCATGCACCCGCCCTGGCCCAGGTCGGGCGCCGTCGTGTGGGCCGAGTCGCCGAGCAGGACGACCCGGCCGCGGGCGAAGCGGTCGATCGGCTCGTGGGTGTGGATCGAGACGTTGGTGACGGCCGTCGGGTCGAGCCCGTCGATGAGCCGCTGCACCAGCGGGTCCCAGCCCTCGAAGTGCCGGCGGAGCGCCTCCTGCGGATCGCCGCCGCTCGGGGTGGGGTCGGCCAGCGGCACGTCGAGGAAGAAGTACTGGCCGTCGCGCACCGGCATGGTCGAGACCCGGCGGCCGTCGCCCACGTGCATCATCCACGTGTTGGGGTCGCCCAGGGCCAGCTCGTCGGGGACGAGGCCGTTCCAGTTGTGGTACCCGAGGTAGCACCGCTCGGTCGGGCGTCCCACGACGTGGTCGCGCAGCTTCGAGTGGGTGCCGTCGGCGGCGATCACGAGGTCGGCCGCCAGCTCCTCGCCGCTCTCGAGGGTGACCGTGGCCTGTTCGCCGTCGTCGGCCACACCGGTGCAGCGCTGGCCGGTGCGAACGACGTCGCCGTCGATGGCGCCGAGGAGGAGGGCCTGGAGGTCGCCCCGGCGCACGGGGTAGGGGTGCTCGCCCACCCGCTCGACGAGGGGGGCGAGGCTGAACTCGCAGAGCGTCGTGCCGTGCTTGTCGCGGTAGCCCATCCGGTGCATCCGGCCGCCGACGGCGGCGACGTCGGCGCCGAGGCCGAGGGCGTCGAGCACCTTCACCCCGTTCGACCACAGCGAGATGCCGGCGCCGACGGGACGGAGCTCGCGCACCTGGTCGAGCACCCGCACGCGCTGGCCGCTGCGCTGGAGCGCGATGGCCGCGGTGAGGCCGCCGATGCCGCCTCCCACCACCACCACATCCAGGTCACGCACCGCGCTGTCCGTCCTCTCGTTCGGCGGGTTGACCATGCATACAACGCCTGCAATGCTCAAAGCAACAGTTTGTTGAATTCGTTGCTGGGCATGGGTCACAGCCGGAGGAGGTGTGCATACATTGCGGTCCACACAGCCGTCGTCGTACGCCTCGATCTACGCCCAGCTCCGCCGCGAGCTGCTCACCGACGTGATCCCGGCCGGCACCCACCTCCGCGAGGTCGAGCTGGCCGAGCGGCTCCACGTCAGCCGCACTCCGGTGCGGGAGGCGCTGCGCCGGCTGGAGAGCGACGGCTTCGTCGAGCGGGCGCCGGGGGGCGGACTCGTCGCCACGACCACCGGGCCCGACGACCTCGGCGACATCGGCCTGCTGCGGGTCGAGATCGACGGCCTGGCCGCCCGGTTGGCCGCGGTCCGGGGCACGGCGGCGAACTGGGACGAGGTGTTCTTCCTCGTGTCCCAGCTCCGCACGGCGGCCGACGAGGCCGAGCTGGCCCACGCGCACCTGCTCCTGCACCGCGAGATCTACGCCATCGCCTTCAGCCCGCGCATGGCCGCCTTCTTCAACAGCCAGCTGCTGCCCTACGTCGAGGAGGCCGTGAACGTGGGTCCGGGCAAGGAGTCCGATCCGGAGGGTGCGTTCCACCAGCACGTCGCCCTCGTCCGCACGCTGGCCGACGGCGATGCCGAAGCGGCCGAGCGGGCGGCGCGGGAGCACGCCGGCTCCGGCCTGCGGTTCGCCAAGACGGCCGCCGAGATGGCGGCCGGCTCGTGAGCGAGCGCCTCCTCCACACCGGCACCGGCGACATCCCGGGCTCGACCTACGTCCACGCCACACCCGAGACCCTGCGATGGGGACGGCTCCCGTCGGCCGGCCAGGATCCGATCGCCGCGGTCGCGTCGGGCGACATCGTCACGTTCGACACGGTGAGCCACGAGGGCCTGCTGGCCGACCAGGGCGCCGACCCGGTCGAGTTCTTCGGCCGGTGGGGCATCGGACCCGACGAGGTGCTCGACGACGTGCGCGAGCTCACCGGTGCGTCGTTGGCGCGCGAGGGGACCGACGGGCCTCACGCCGTGCTCGGCCCGGTCGCGGTCCGGGGTGCGAAGCCGGGCGACGTGCTGTGCATCGAGCCGGTCGAGCTGGCCTACCGGGTGGGCTACGGCATCGTCAGCAACCGGCACGGCCGTGGCGTGCTCAGCGGCGAGATGCCGCTCCCCGACGACCACGGCCACGACCCGGCTGTGGTGTCGGTGCTGGCCCGGGTCGACGGCGACCGGGGCCGGATCGACCACGGCACCGGCTCGCTGGGGTTCGACCTGCGCCCGTTCCTCGGGCTCGTGGGGATCACACCGGCCGAGGGGTCGCACTCCTCGACGCCGCCCGGCCCCCACGGCGGCAACCTCGACATCCGCCACCTCGGCCTGGGCAGCCGGCTGCTGCTGCCGGTGCAGGCGGCCGATGCCGGGCTCTACGTCGGCGACCCCCACTTCGCCCAGGGCAACGGCGAGGTGGCGCTCACCGCCTTCGAGGCGCCGCTGCGGGCCAGCCTCCGCGTGACCGTGCTCGACGGTGACGAGGCCCGCCGGCTGGCCGCCCTCCTCGCCGCTCCGTGGGGCGAGACGTCGACGCACACGATCCTCGTCGGCCTGGGCGACACGCTCGACGAGGCCATGCGGGCCTGCGTCCGGCGGGCCGTGGCCTTCGTCGGCGAGGTCACCGGCGCCGACCCGGCGTCGGCCCTGGCCTTCCTGTCGGCCGCCGCCGACTTCGAGATCTCCCAGGCCGTCAACCTCGTCGTGGGCGTGCACTGCCTCATCCGCACCCGCGACCTCCGGTGATCGACACCGTGCACGCCTTCGTCGGGGAGCCGCGCGTCCTGGCCACCGGGACGGGCGACGGCCCGCTGGCCGGCACCACGCTGGCCGTGAAGGACGTCCTCGACGTGGCCGGCTCCGTCACCGGTGCCGGCAACCCCGACTTCGCGGCCGGCCGGGCCCCAGCGGCGGTGCACGCCGGCGCGGTGCGGGCGCTGGTCGGTGGCGGCGCCACCGTGGTGGGCAAGACGATCACCGACGAGCTGGCCTGGTCGTTGGCCGGCACCAACACCCACTTCGGCACGCCGGTGAACGTCGCCGCGCCGGGGCGGATCCCGGGAGGCTCGTCGGCCGGTTCGGCCGCGGCCGTCGCCGCCGGGCTCTGCGACCTGGCCCTCGGCACCGACACCGGCGGCTCGGTGCGGGTGCCGGCCAGCTACTGCGGGCTCGTCGGGTGGCGCCCGACCCACGGCGCCGTCGACACCTCCGGCGTCGTCCACCTGGCCCGCTCGTTCGACACCGTCGGGCTGTTCGCCCGGTCGGCCGGCCTGCTGCTCGCCGCCGCCGAGCTGCTGCTCGAGCGACACCCGAGCGGTGCCGTCACCTCCGCGGTGCTCGTCGCCGAGCTGCTCGAGCTGGTCGACGAGGGGGCCGGCGCGTCGGTGGCGTCCGCCATCGACGTCGAGGAGGTGGCGCTGGGCCTCGACCTCGCTGCTTGCGCCGACGCCTTCCACACCATCCAGGGCCGCGAGGCGTGGGCCGAGCACGGTGACTGGATCAGCCGGACCCGACCGGCCATGGGGCCGGGCGTGGCCGGTCGGTTCGAGGCGGCGTCGCACGTCACCGCCGAGGCGGCCGAGGCGGCCCACCTCGTGCGTGACGACGTGCGCCGGGTGGTGGCCGAGGCCACCGCCGGCGGGCGGGTGCTCGTCGGTCCCGCCGCGGCCGGGGCGGCGCCGACCCCCGACGACGCCGCCGGGCTCCGGGCCCGGACGCTCCAGCTCACCTGCGTCGCCGGGTTGGCCGGCGCGCCGGTGGTCGTGCTCCCACTCGCCCAGGACGACGGGCTCCCGCTCGGTGTCGCCTGCATGGGCGCGCCCGGCTCGGACCTCCCGCTGCTGCGGTGGGCCGCCGATCGGCTGGCGGCATGACGTTCCTCGACTACGTGCTCGCCGCAGGTGGTGGCTTCCTCGCTGGCGGCGTCAACGCCCTGGCGGGGGGCGGCACGCTGCTCTCGTTCCCGATCCTCATCGCCCTCGGCCTGCCGCCGGTGTCGGCCAACGTGACGAACACCGTCGCCCTCAGCCCCGGCTACCTCGGCGGTGTGCTGTCGCAGCGCAGCCAGCTCGCCGACCAGGGCCACCGCATCCGACGGCTCACCGCCGCCGCCGCGCTCGGCGGGCTGGTCGGCTCGATCCTGCTGCTGCTCACCAGCGACGACGCCTTCCGCAACCTGATCCCCGTCCTGCTCCTGGTCGCCACGCTGCTGCTCGCCGGGCAGGACCGCATCCGCAAGGTGCTGAAGCTCGGCGCCGGCGGCATCGCAACCGAGCCGTCTGCCAGTGAGTCAGGCGATCCGACGTGGTTGCCGGTCCCGGTGTTCGTGGTCTCGCTCTACGGCGGCTACTTCGGTGCCGGGCTCGGGATCATGCTGCTCGCCGTCATGGGCGTGGTGCTGCACGACTCGCTGCCCCGGCTCAACGCCCTCAAGCAGGTGCTGGCCTTCGCCATCAACGGCACCGCCGCCCTCTTCTTCCTGACGTCGGGCAAGGTCTACTGGGTCGTCGCCCTGGTGATGGCGGTGGCCAGCCTGGCCGGCGGCAACGTCGGCGGCCGCCTCGCCGGCACGGTCCAGCCGGCCAAGCTGCGCCTGGTCGTGGTCACCATCGGCCTCGCCGTCGCCGTCGGCTACGGCATCAAGCTCTGGCTGTAGGGGTTCGGGGGCGCCTGGTCGGGGGCGCCTGCGGCGCGTGCCGAGATGGCTTCGCGTGCGGCGCCTTCGGCGCGAGGACGAGCCTTCGGCCGCCTGACCCGGCTCCGCCCCGGCCGCCATCCGCACGTCGCTCCGGGCTTTCGAGTTGGGCCCGCGTCGACGGCGGCTTCGGGGCGGAGCCGGGCCAGGCTGCCTCTCGGCGCTGCTACTCCCTGGCGAAGACGATGTCGGTGGGCCGGACGGGGACCCTCGGCAGCTTCAGCCCGGTGGCGGCCCGGATGGCGGCGACCACGGCGGCGCCGGAGCTGATCGCCGGCGCCTCGCCCACGCCCTTGGCGCCGAACGGGGCGCCGAGGTGGAGCTCGGGCTCCTCGATGATGGCGGCCACCCGCAGCTCGGGGAGGTCGAGGGCGGTGGGGATCAGGTAGTCGGTGAACGACGGGTTCTTGATGTGCCCGCCCTCCACGACGATCTCCTCCATGAGGGCGAGCCCGGCGCCCTGGGCCGCCCCGCCCTCGAGCTGGCCGAGGAGCTGCACCGGGTTGAGGATCTTCCCGACCTCCTGGCTGGTGACGAGGTCGACCAGGCGGAGCAGGCCGAGGTCGGGGTCGACGTCGACCGTGGCCCGGTGGCAGGCGAACGTGAAGCTCACGTGGGGCTGGCCCTGGCCGTCGGCGTCGAGCGGGGTGGTGGGCGTGTGCTGGTGCACCACGTCGGCGACGTACTCGGCCCGGTCGGGGTCGACGTCGAGCTGGGCCTTGATGTCGTCGGCGGCCAGCTTCACGGCCCCGCCCGACATCCACGTCTGGCGGCTGGCCGAGGTCGAGCCGGCCGAGCCGACGTCGGTGGTGCTGGGCACCTGGAGCACGACCTCGACGCCGTCACCCAGCACCTCGTTGACGATCTGCTGCACGAGGGTGACGAAGCCCTGGCCGACCTCGGCGCACGCCGTGGTCACCGTGGCCACGCCGCCGGCCAGGTGGATCTTGCAGGCCGACGAGTCGTCGTAGCCCTCGGAGAACATGAGGTTCTTGAACCCCACGGCGAGGGCCGTGCCCCGGCGGACGTCGCCCGCCTCGGTGGTGCGGCCCGGACCACCGGGCAACGCCATGCCGCCCGGGTTCTCGCCCGGCAGCGGGGCGGCGGCGACCGCCTCGATGAGCTCCTTCACCGGGGCGGCACCGTCGATGCGCTGGCCGGTGATGAGGTGGTCGCCGGGGGCGAGGGCGTTCATGATGCGGAGCTCGACCGGATCCATCCCGAGGGCGGTGGCCAGGCGATCCATCTGGGCCTCGTGGCCGATGCAGACCTGGACCGAACCGAAGCCGCGCATGGCGCCGCACGGTGGGCCGTTGGTGCGCACGGCCCAGCCCTCGATCAGCGCGTTGGGCACCTTGTACGGGCCGGAGGCGAAGCACGTGGCGTTGCCCAGCACAGCCGGCGACGACGAGCAGTAGGCGCCGCCGTCGAACAGCAGTCGGGCCTCGACCTTCACCAGCGTGCCGTCGGCTTCGGCCGTGTGGCGGAACCACATGCGGGCCGGGTGCCGGTGCACGTGGCCGAGGAACGACTCCTCCCGGCCGTAGACCATCTTCACCGGGCGCCCGGTCCGCAGGGCGAGCAGGCACAGGTGGAGCTGGAGGCTCACGTCCTCCCGGGCGCCGAACGCGCCGCCGACCCCGGCGAGGGTGACCCGCACCAGCTCGGGGGCCATGTCCAGCGAGGCGGCGATCTGGTCGCGGTCGACGTGCAGCCACTGGGTGCCGATGCGCAGCTCGACGCCGCCGTCGGCCGTGGGCATGGCCAGGCCCGACTCGGTGCCGAGCGGGGCCTGGTCCTGCATGCCGACCTCGTAGGTGCCCTCCACCACGACCCCGTTCTCGCCTGACGGCACCGCGTCGGGATCGCCGTGGCGGATCACCATGTGGCGGAAGACGTTGCCGTCGGGGTGCAGCGGCTCGCCGGTGATGACGGCTTCGGGGTCGAGGTGGGGCTCGAGCACCTCGTAGGTGACGACGATGGCAGCGGCGGCCCGACGAGCCAGGTCGTAGTGGTCGGCGGCCACGGCCGCGATCGGCTCGCCGACGTAGCGCACGACGTCGGACGCGAACACCGGCTGGTCGTGGACCTCGAGGCCGTACGTCGGCCGACCCGGCACGTCCTCGTGGGTGAGCACGGCGCGGACGCCGGGCATGGCCAGGGCCGGCGACGTGTCGATCGAGGTGATGCGGGCGTGGGGGTGGGGCGAGCGGAGGGTGGCGCCCCACAGCATCCCGGCCTCGTGGAGGTCGGAGGAGTAGGCGAACTCGCCGGTGACCTTCGGGATGCCGTCCGGGCGCGCCGCCCCTGTGCCGACGCCGGACCGGTTCCGCCCTCGGGTGAACGTCGTCATGCCTGCAACCGCCGGTCGGCGGCCATGCGCACGGCCTCCATGATCCGGCCGTAGCCGGTGCAGCGGCACAGGTTGCCGGCCAGCTCCTCGCGCACGGTGAGGTCGTCGGGGTCGGGGTGGCGCTCGAGCAGGTCGTGCACGGCGACGATGAGGCCTGGCGTGCAGAACCCGCACTGCACGGCGCCGGCGTCGAGGAACGCCCGCTGCACGTCGGACAGGCCCTCCGGTCCGGCCACCGCCTCGACGGTGCGGATGTCTCGACCCTCGGACGCGGCGGCCAGCACCAGGCACGAGCACACCAGGTCGCCGTCGACCAGCACCGAGCACGAGCCGCACTCGCCCTGCTCGCACGCGCCCTTGGCCCCGGGCAGGCCGAGGCGCTCGCGCAGGACGTAGAGCAGGCTCTCGCCCTCCCAGGTCGACTCGACCGGCTGCTCGACGCCGTTCACGGTCAGGCGGTACGAGCTCACGGGAACGCCCTCCGGAACGCCCGGGTGGCCAGCACCTCGACGGCATGGCGGCGGTAGGCGGCGGAGGAGCGGTGGTCGTCGATCGGCTTCGAGGCGGCCGCCGCCAGCGCGCCGAACTCGTCGGCGGCGCCGGCGGTGGCCGACCCCGTTGTCCAGTCCACGGCCGAGGCGGCGAACGCTTCCGCCTCGGTGGCGCGGACCGGGCCGGGGCCGACCGATCCCATGGCCAGGCGAACCATGCCCTGGCTGCCGCCGGCTGGTCCCGCATCGACCACGAGGGCGACGCTGGCCACGGCGATGACCATGGCGTTGCGGGTCCCGAGCTTGAGGAACTCCTGGGGGCCGTCGAGGACCGGTACCCGGATCGACACGATGAGCTCGTCGGGCCGGCGCTCGGTGCGCCGGGGCCCGGTGACGAACGTGGCCAGGTCGAGGTCGCGCTCGCCGTCGACCGAGCGGACGCGGACGGTGCCGCCCAGGGCGACCAGGGCGGTGGTGCCGTCGCCGGCGGGGGAGGCGGTGCCGAGGTTGCCCCCGATCGTCCCGGCGTTGCGGATCTGGGGCGAGCCCACCGATCGGGCGGCCTGGGCCAGCACCGGCACGAGCGAGGCCAGCGGCTCGGTCATGCACTGCGTGTAGGTGGTGCCGGCGCCGAGGACGACGTGGTCGCCGTCGCGCTGCCAGCCCCGCAGCTCGGCGATCCGGCCGACGGCGACGACGTCGTCGGGACGGGTCCGGCCGGCGTTGACGCCGACCATGAGGTCGGTGCCGCCGGCGAGCAGCGTCGCTCCGGGGTGGGCCGCCAGGGCGGCGCACGCCTCCTCGAGGGTGTCGGGGATCAGCACGGGCACGGCACCAGCGTGGCCGTCCGTTCAACAAACCGTCAACCACACCGGCGAGTGTTCACATGCGAGCAACAAAGGCCGGTCCCAGCCGCTTCGACCCGGTCCGAGCAGCGCGAGGCAGGCGACGAGGGCGAGCACGGCCGCCACGAGGGCGCGCGAGGGGAAGGCCTTGTCCATCGCCGCTCAGTCCGGGTAGCGGACGGTGACGCCACCGCCCGAGGAGCTGATGTCGATGTGCCGGCGGCCGTTCGGGTCGGAGCGGACGTCGGTGGTGGTGCCGCCGCCGCTCGACCGGGCGTCGACCTGGTACGAGGTCGAGTCGTGGGGCACGACGACGGTGACGCCGCCGCCGCTCGACCGTCCCCGCACCGACGACGGGGGTTCGGCGAAGGTGAGCGTGACGCCGCCGCCGCTGGAGCTGGCGTCGACGACCTGCGACGTGAGCCCGGTGGCGTCGATGCCGCCGCCGCTCGAGCGGAGGGTGAGGTGGCCAGCGGCCCGGCGGACGTGGACGCCACCGCCGGACGAGTCGATGTCGAGGTCGCCGTGCACGTCGGTGACCCGCGCGCTGCCGCCGCTGGCCCGGATGACGACCTGCACGCCGTTCGGCACCCGGATCGTCGACATCACCGAGCACCAGCTCGCCGTGAACGAGCACGAGTTGCGGACCACCAGGCGCCCGTCGACGAGCGTCACGGCGTGGCGCGCGTCGACGAAGCCGCGGATCACGTGGGTGTCGACCTCGGCGCCGGTGCGGTCGCTGCCGGTGATGCGCACCCCGCCGGCGCTGGCGTGGACCTCGACCACGCGGACGGCACCGGTGAACGTGGCGCGGCGGTCGTAGGCGTCGTAGGCGAGGAGGCTGGCGACGGAGAAGGCGCCGTAGACGATGGCGGCGACGGCGAGGACGGAGCCGACGGCGATCCAGGCCGCGCGGCCGGCCGGTCGTGTCGTGGGGGCGAACGTGGCCTGCACGTCAGTCTCCGATCCAGCGCAGGACGGCGAGGACCCGTCGGTGGTCCTGCTCGGTGGCCGGCAGGTCGAGCTTGGTGAAGATGTTGCGGACGTGCTTCTCCACGGCCCCGTCGCTGACCACGAGGGCCTCGGCGATGGCGCCGTTGGAGCGGCCCTCGGCCATGAGGGCGAGCACCTCGCGCTCGCGCGGGGTGAGCCGGTCGAGTGGGTCCTGGCGGCGGCTGCGCGACAGCAACTGGGCGATCACCTCCGGGTCGAGGGCGGTGCCACCGGCACCGACCCGCCGGGCGGCGTCGAGGAAGTCGGCCACGTCGGCCACCCGCTCCTTGAGCAGGTAGCCGATGCCGGCCGTGTCGCCGCCGAGCAGCTCGACGGCGTAGGTCTCCTCGACGTACTGGGAGAGCACGAGGATGCGGACGTCGGGGTGGGCGGACCGGATGGCCAGGGCGGCGCGGATCCCCTCGTCGGTGTGGGTCGGCGGCATGCGCACGTCGAGCAGGGCGAGGTCGGGCTGGTGGCGCTCGACGGCGTCGAACGCCTGCTCGCCGTCGCCGACGGCGGCCACGACGTCCTCGCCGGCGTCGGTGAGGAGCCGGGTCAGGCCGGCCCGGAGGAGGACGGAGTCCTCGGCGATCACGATGCGCACGGGAGCTCCACGAGGAGGGTGGTCGGACCGCCGACCGGGCTGAGGACCTGGAACCGCCCGTCGAGGGCGTGGACGCGCTCGGCCAGGCCCTGGATGCCGGTGCCGGCGCTGACATCGGCGCCGCCCTTGCCGTCGTCGGTGACCTCGATGGCCAGCCGATCGGCCCGCCGGGCGATGGTCACCGAGGCCCGGCTGGCCTCGGCGTGCTTCGTCACGTTGGTGAGCGCCTCGGCCACGATGAAGTAGGCGGCGCTCTCGACGGCCGGGGTGGGCCGGCGGTCGACGTCGACCTGGAGGGTCACGGGGATCGGCACCCGGGCCACGATCGCCGAGAGGGCGGCGTCGAGACCGCGGTCCTCGAGCACGGCGGGGCGGAACCCCTGGACGAGCTGGCGCAGCTCGGCGATGGCGGCCTTGGCCTCCTCGTGAGCGCCGACCACCAGCTCGCGGGCGCCCTCCGGATCGGTGTCGAACCGCTCCTTGGCCATGCCGAGGTCCATGGCCAGGGCGACGAGGCGCTGCTGGGCACCGTCGTGCAGGTCGCGCTCGATGCGCCGACGCTCGGACTCGGCGGTGTCGACCGCCGCGGCGCGGCTGTCCTGCAGCCGGGACACCTGGGCCTCGAGGATGTTGGCCCGGGCCGGCCCGAGGAGGGCGCGGGTGAACGCCCGATCGACGATGCCGGCCGCGGTCGTGGCCCACGGGGCGACGAGCACCAGGCCGACCAGGCCGAGGAGGGCGGCGAGGAGCACGGGCGTGCCGGTGAGGTCGAACAGGCCGAGCTCGGCGGAGTTGCCGGGGAGGGCGTTGACGTAGGCCGGGAGGGTGAAGAGGGCCAGCGAGCCCGACCAGGCGACGACGACGAGGCTGAAGGACACGACGGCGACGAAGAGGTGGGCGACGTGGTAGCCGATCTCCCGCCACCGGCTGGCCGTGCCGAGGCGCTCTCGCAACCGACCGATCCAGGTGGTGGCCGCGAGCGGGGCGTGGGGCCAGGGGAGGTCGAGGTCGAGGAGGGCGGCGGCCCGGTTGCGCTCGGCCGCGCCGAGGCCGGCCGAGCCGGCGAACAGCAGCCAGGCGAACGGGAGCGCCAGCGGCAGGAGGATGGCGAGCGAGCCGGCCAGGGCGAACAGCACGACGATGACGACGAACCCGACCGTCGCCATCGGCACGTCGAGCATCACGTGCAGCAGCGCCCGCCAGGTGCGGGCCGTGCGCCACGGTCGGAGGAGCTCGTTCACCGGGGTCACGCTACGGACCGGCCGCCTCCCCGCCCATCCCGCAGCCCGGCGTCTCCATGGTGGGGTTGTCCCCACCCCGCCAGTTCGACGACGGGACGCGTTCGCCGGCGCGATGGCGCATCGGAGGGTGTTCGGCACGGATCCTCGGGTCGTGGCGGGACTGCTCCCGCCACGGAGCTACGGGCCGCGGCTGCGTTGTCGGTTGTGGAAGCCGCAGGCGGGTCGGCCGTTCCAGGTGTCGTCGAGGTGACCGGTGTCGGTGAGGGCGTCGGTGATGAACGGGGTGCCGGCGAAGCCCGTGGACACGCGGTAGTTGTTTTTCCGGACCAGCTCGGCAAGGCGCTCCCCGGCGAAGTCGATGTGCTCGGCGCTGGGCAGGATGCCGAAGGCGATGGCCAGCGCGTACACCGTGGTGCAGTCGCTCCGGATGGTGCCGTCGGCGGCAACGTAGTGCTCCAGGAACGAGGCCTGGACCCGTGCCGCCAGCTGCTCGAAGTACTCGGTGTCGTCCTGGTGTCCCAGCAGCCGCGCCGTGTCGGCCGTGATCGAGGCCGTACGGTACATGCAGACCGTGGCGAC
>JAODBP010000125.1 GCA_025464025.1 Actinomycetes bacterium
CGAGCCCTGAAGCGACGACTCTCCGACGTCGTCTATCGAGCCCTCCTCGCCGACGCCGAACCCCTCAACACCGCCTGCATCAACAACGCCGCTTGACATAGGAGCAAGTGACCCGGCCCCGCCCCGGGCGGGCGCCCGCCACCGAGGCTGGTGGCTCGAGGGCCGCGCGGCTCGGCGCCCGCGTCGGGGCGGAACCAGGTCAGCGCTGCCGGAGGCGCTGACCGACATTCTCCCGCACCACATCGGCCAGCTTCGGGAAGAAGTCGCGGTAGACGTTGGTCCGCCGCCAGCACATGGCGAGCTGCCGCCGGGGCACGGGTTCGGTGAACCGCAGGAGCACGATGTCCTCCGACTGCGGCACCGGCGGCTGCACGGCGAGCTCGGGCAGCAGGGTCACGCCGACGCCGGCGGCCACCATCTGGCGCAGCGTCTCCAGACTCGTGGCCCGGAAGCCGGTGCGCTCGTCGGCGCCGGCGAGGTGGCACACCGACAGCGCCTGGTCGCGGAGGCAGTGCCCCTCCTCCAGCAGGAGCACGTGCTCGCCGGCCAGCACGCTCACGTCGACCGGGCCCTTCTTCGAGGCCAGGGGGTGGTCGGACGGCACGGCCAGCACGAAGTCCTCGTCGAAGAGCGGCTCCTGGTGGAGCTGCGGGTCGAGGATCGGGAGGGCGAGGATGGCGACGTCGAGCTGGCCGGAGCGCAACCGATCGAGCACGACCTCGGTCTTCTCCTCCACCAGCAGCAGCTCGAGCTTCGGGAACCGACGGTGGAGCTGGGGCACCACGTGCGGGAGCAGGTAGGGCGCCAGGGTCGGGAACAGCCCCATGCGGATCGTCCCGGACTCCGGGTCCTGGGCCCGCTTGGCGATGCCGCGGATGTTCTCGGCCTCGGCGAGGATCACCTTGGCCCGCTCGACGACCAGCTCGCCGGCGTCGGTGAGCAGGATCTGTCGCGGGTTGCGCTCGATCAGGTCGACGCCGAGCTCCTGCTCCAGCTTCTTGATCTGGGTCGAGAGCGTGGGCTGGCTGACGAACGAGGCGTCGGCCGCCTTCCCGAAGTGCCGGTGCTCGGCGACGGCGACCAGGTACTGCAGGTCCCTGAGGTTCACCGTCGGCGACGCTACGCCGCTGGGGCCGGCGCCGACGTGCGGATGAGGTGGTCGAAGGCGCTGAGGGCGGCGGTCGAGCCGGCGCCCATGGCGATCACGATCTGCTTGAACGGCACGGTGGTGCAGTCGCCAGCCGCGAACACGCCGGGCACCGAGGTGGCCCCCCGCTCGTCGATCACGACCTCACCCCGGGGCGACAGCTCGAGGTCGCCCTTGAGCCACTCGGTGTTCGGCAGCAGGCCGATCTGCACGAAGATGCCCTCGAGCTCGATCGTGTGCGACTCGCTCGTCTCGCGGTCCTGGTAGACGAGCCCGGTCACCTGCGAGCCGTCACCGAGGACCTCGGTGCTGAGCCCGCTCAGGATGATGTCGACGTTCGGCAGCGAGCGCAGCTTGCGCTGGAGCACGTCGTCGGCCCGGAGCTTGTCGTCGAACTCGATGAGCGTGACGTGCTGCACGACGCCGGCCAGGTCGATGGCGGCCTCGACGCCGGAGTTGCCGCCGCCGATCACGGCGACGCGCTTGCCCTTGAACAGCGGGCCGTCGCAGTGCGGGCAGTACGTCACGCCCTTGTTGCGGTACTGCTCCTCGCCCGGCACGCCCATGTGGCGCCAGCGGGCGCCGGTCGACAGCACGACCGTCCGGGAGCGCAGCGAGACGCCGCTCTCCAGCTCGACCTCGACCAGGCCGCCCGGCTCGGCGGCCGGCACGAGCTTCACCGCTCGCTGGAGGTCCATGATGTCGGCGTCGTACTCCTTGACGTGCTGCTCCAGGGCGACCGCCAGCTTCGGTCCCTCGGTGTAGGGCACGGAGACGAAGTTCTCGATGGCCATGGTGTCGAGCACCTGGCCGCCGAACCGCTCGGCGAGCACGCCGGTCCGGATGCCCTTGCGGGCGGCGTAGATGGCGGCGGTGGCCCCGGCCGGGCCGCCGCCGACGACGAGGACGTCGAAGTCGTCCTTGCCGGCCAGCTTCTCCGCCTCGCGCTCGGCGGCGCCGCTGTCGAGCTTGGCGACGATCTCCTCGAGCGTCATCCGGCCCTGGCCGAACGGCTCGCCGTTCAGGAAGACGGTCGGCACGGCCTTGATGCCGCGGGCGTCGACCTCGTCCTGGAAGAGGGCGCCGTCGATGGCGACGTGGCTGATCTTCGGGTTCAGCACGCTCATGAGGTTGAGGGCCTGGACCACGTCGGGGCAGTTCTGGCACGACAGCGAGAAGAACGTCTCGAAGCGGTGCTCGCCCTCGAGGTCCTCGATCGCGCGGATGGTCTCGGCCGACGCCGTCGACGGGTGGCCGCCGACCTGGAGGAGGGCGAGGACGAGGGAGGTGAACTCGTGGCCCATGGGGATGCCGGCGAAGCGGACCGAGATGTCGGTGCCGGCGCGCTCGATGGCGAACGACGGTCGGCGCTCGTCGTCGTCGCGCCGCACGAGGGTGATCTCGTCGGACAGCGAGGCGATCTCGGTGAGCAGCTCGAGCAGCTCGGCCGACTTGGGGCTGTCGTCGAGGGATGCGACGAGCTCGACAGGGCGGGTGACCTTCTCGAGGTGGGTCTTCAGCTGGGCGGCGAGGGCGGGGTCGAGCATCGGGGGCGCTCCTTGCGTCGTGAGGGGGTGGGGACGGGCGGGCGCGGCCGGCCCGGGGCGCGTGGCCCCGGGCCGGAGGGCGTCAGATCTTGCCGACGAGGTCCAGCGACGGGGCGAGGGTCTCGGCGCCCTCTTCCCACTTCGCCGGGCACACCTCGCCCGGGTGCTCCCGGACGTAGATGGCGGCCTTCACCTTGCGGACCAGCTCGGCCGCGTTGCGGCCGACGCCCTCGGCGGTGATCTCCAGCACCTGGATCACGCCGTCGGGGTCGATCACGAACGTGCCCCGATCGGCCAAGCCCTGGCCGGCCCGCAGCACGTCGAAGTTCTGGCTGATCGTCGTGGTCGGGTCGCCGATCATCGTGTAGCGGATCTTGCCGATCGTGTCCGACGTGTCGTGCCAGGCCTTGTGGGTGAAGTGGGTGTCGGTCGACACCGAGTAGATCTCGACACCGAGCTGCTGGAGCTCGTCGTGGTGGTCGGCCAGGTCGCCCAGCTCGGTCGGGCAGACGAACGTGAAGTCGGCCGGGTAGAAGAACACCACCGACCAGTGGCCCTTGAGGTCGGCGTCGGTGACGTCGACGAACGACCCGTCCTTGTAGGCGGTGGCGGCGAACGGCTTGATCTCGGTGTTGATCAGGGCCATGGGGGAAGCACCTCTTCGGTCTCGGGGGTAGTGATAGCGAACCTATATGGCTCCTACCGAAATCGATCGACTGTGTCGATCGATTGTGCCGATGCCCCCGATAGGCGCTGGGTATCGGGCGTCCGCGTGAGGGTCGAAAGATGAAGGACGCTCTGAGGCGACGTTGGGCGCGCCCGAGTCCGCGCCCGAACCGGCGACGGATTGACACCATTTTTGATGTCAATCCGTCGCCGGTTCGGGGAGCATCAGGTCCGGCGCGCCCAGGTCGTCCCCTCGGAGCGTCTTTCGTCTTTCCGCGGAAACAGACGGGGCGTTCTCCTCAGGCGAGCGACAGGGCGAGGCCGGCCTGGGCCAGGTGGTACGTGACCATGATCCCGACCGGCGCCCAGGCCACCGGCCGGACGAACTTGTTCCAGGCCAGGAGCGCGTCGGACGCGAGGAACAGCCACGCACCGGCGATGGCAAGCACCGGGCCGGCGCCGGTCGCGCTGATGGCCATCGCCGCGATGACGGCCATGTAGACGCTCACCGGGATGGCGAGATCGCTCTGCCCCGAGGTCCGGAGCCCGGCCAGGATCCGGCGGG
>JAODBP010000226.1 GCA_025464025.1 Actinomycetes bacterium
CCCGTACTCCTCGGCCAAGCGGCACTGCTCCACCGCGTCCGACAGGATCCGCGCCTCGGTCGCCCGATCCGCGTCCGCCGGGACCTGCCACTCATAGAGCAGTCCGAACTCCATCACACACTCCCTAGTCCCGGTCGCCCGATCGTCAACTCATATGTTGACTCTGGCAATGTATTGCGCATGGTGACGGTCCGCAACAACTGAGCAGACCGGACGTTCTCCAGACGAACGGACCTTGTGCGCCCGTCGGCTGGCAGAGCTACTGTCCGTCAACGATCCTGTCGAAGAGCTGGGGAGGAGTCCACGTGACCGACGCACGCGCCGTCGAAGACCGGCTCGACGTGATCGAGACCTGCACGAAGATGCACTGGCTGGTCGACCGGAAGCAGTGGGACCGCCTCCACGAGGTGCTGGCATCCGAGGTCTGCTTCCCCACCCTCGAGGAGCAGGAGAGCGACGGGTTCGACCCGGCGTCCTGCGTCCGTTCCCTCGAGAGCATCATGGCGAGCTACGAGATCACGCTCGGCGGGCTGTTCACGCAGCACCTCATCGCCGGCCACCAGGTCGAGCTGGACGGGGACACCGCCGTCTGCCAGGCCCACTCGATCAACGTCCACTACCCGCTCCCGCCGGCTGAGGGCTCCCGAGTCACCCACGGCAACGAGTACCTGTTCGAGCTCGCCCGCACCCCCGCCGGCTGGCGGATCACGGGCCGCCGCACGCGGATCCTGTGGAGCGAGGGTGACGAACAGGCCCACGACGTGGGCGCCAAGCAGCGCCAGTGGCTGGCCTCGATGGCAGCCGACGGCAGCGGGCCGACGGCCTGAGCGGCCCTCTCAGGCGGTGCGGCGAGCCACGAGCGCACCCGCCTCGCCGGCGAGCACCTCGCGCAGCATGACCCTCTCCTGGAGCAGGTCGAGCTTCACCAGCACGTCCTCCGCCCGGGCGATCTCGTCATCCAGCGATCGAAGCCGCCGCAGCAGGTCGTCTCGGCTGACGGTGTGCATCACGTCCCCCTCTCGGACCGGGCCCGGCAGCCCGACCTCTTCCTCACCCTCACACCGGTCGCAAGCTGTGTCAACCCCTGTGTTGATACGGGACATCCGGGCCGTTCCGGCACCCGATGGCCCCTCGCTCCCGATCCATGGTCGCGATTGTCGGTGACGCTGGTGAGTGCGAGACACCGTTGGTACTGTCGCTCTCGGACCTACATTGTCGAATTTCGGCGGCACAGGCGAGGGCATCGTTCTCGAATTGCCGCACCAAAGGAGCAGGGATGACAGGACGTTTGGACGGCAAGGTGGCAGTCATCACCGGCGGAGCCCGGGGCCAGGGCGAGTCCCACGCTCGCCGCTTCGTCGCCGAGGGGGCCAAGGTCGTGATCGGCGACATCCTCGACGACCTCGGCAAGGCGCTGGCCGACGAGCTCGGCGACGCCGCGATCTACCAGCACCTCGACGTCACGTCCGAGGCGGAGTGGGAGCAGTTCGTCGCCACGGCCGAGCGCGAGTTCGGGAAGGTCGACATCCTCGTCAACAACGCCGGCGTCGCCCAGTTCGGCGAGATGACCCACGAGCTGTCCGTGGACGCGTACCGGCGGAACATCGAGATCAACCAGTTCGGCGTGTTCATCGGCATGCACGCGACGCTCCCCGCCCTGCTCCGCAACCGCGGCGGGTCCATCGTCAACATCTCCTCGGCCGGCGGGATCGTCGGCTTCGGCGGCACCATCGCCTACACCGCGGCGAAGTTCGCCGTCCGGGGCATGAGCAAGACGGCCGCGCTCGAGTACGGCAAGGCCGGCATCCGGGTCAACTCCGTCCACCCCGGAGCCGTCGACACCGACCTGATCCGCAACATCAGCGCCGGGAGCGGCAGCGGCGTGATCGACGAGACCCGTTTCGCCAACGTGGCGATGGGCCGGGTCGGCCAGCCCGAGGACGTCACCAACCTCGTCCTCTTCCTCGCCAGCGACGAGGCGGCCTACTGCACCGGCGCCGAGTACTTCTGCGACGGCGGCTCGATGGCCGGCACCGTCAACCCGGCGGCCCGCGCCTCGCTGGACTGACCGGGCACCCGGGGTCAGGTGGCGGCGCCGGCGACCGCCACCGCCTCCGGGGGCAGCCTCGGCCGCTCCGCCTCCGGCGCGCCATCGCGCTCGTCGAGGCGAGGGATCAGCAGCGTGGTGAGGACACCGAGGGCGGCCAGGGCGGCGGCGAGCACCAGCGCCAGCTGGGCCGCCGAGAGGACGCCGGCGCTGATCGCCTCGCGCACCGCGCCGGCCGAGCTCGCCACGCTCGGCCCCGATCGCTCGATCTCCCGCAGGGCGGCGGCCCGGACCGAGGCCGGGATCGGGAGTCGCCCGACCGCGGCGAGGCTGCGGCTGGCCGAGACCGTGGCGAGCGTCGCGCCCATGACGGCGAGGCCGAACGCGACGCCGGCCTGGCGGGCGGTGGCGACCATCCCGCTGGCCGTCCCCATCTGGGCGTCGGCAACGTCCCAGAGCGAGATGTTCACCAGTTGGGCGTTGGTCATGCCCGCGCCGATGCCCATCCCCACCGTGGCGGGCAGGATCGAGAGGAACGTGGCGTCGCGTCGGAGGGCCGCGGCCATCAGGAGCGGCCCCAGCACGAGCAGGGCGACGCCGAGCCGCAGCGCGGCCGTCGTGGTCCACCGACGCACGAGCCACCCCACGAACCGGGCACCGAGGATCGAGCCGATCCCGTACGGCAGGATCCAGAGCCCGCTCTCGGCCGCGCTGAGCCCGCGACCGGTCTGCAGGTAGACGCCGAGGACGAGCAACATGCCCATCTGCCCCGTGACGGCCACGGCGGTCGTGAGCAGCCCGTACCGGAACCGCGGGTACCGGAGCTGGGTGAGGTCGAACAGCACGTCGCGCCCCTCCCGCTGCCCTCGGCGCTCGACGTGCACGAACCACGCGGCGGCGACGGCGGCGACCACGAACGCGAGCGGCGCCGCCGAGACCGGGCGGGTGGTGGGCCAGACGACGCGGCCGAGCACCGTGACGTCACCGACCGGCCGCCACCAGCCGTAGCGAGCGGACTGCGAGATGCCGAACACGAGCGAGAACATCGCCAGCGCCGAGAGCGCCGCGCCCCGCAGGTCGAGCCCCCGCCGGCCGCCGTTCGGGTGGTCGTGCGGCATCAGCAGCAGGGCGCCGATGGCGACGAGCGGGCTCACGATGACGTTGATGCCGTAGGCCCAGCGCCACGAGTACGAGCTGGTCAGGAAGCCGCCGACCACCGGTCCCAGGGCCACGCCGAGGCCGGCGACCACGCCGTACCAGGTGAACGCCATCCCCCGCTCCCGCCCGTGGAAGACCGTCGAGATGATGGCGAGCGCGGAGGGGAGCATCAGGGCCGCACCGGCGCCCTCGAGGAAGACGTAGCCCACCAGGAGGTGCGGCACCGACGTGGCGAACGCGCAGAGCAGCGACCCGAACCCGAAGAGGCCGGCGCCGGTGACGAACGTGCGCCGGAACCCGAAGATGTCGCCGATGCGCCCGCCGACGATCAGCAGCGAGGCGAACACGAGCGGGTAGCCGGTGATCACCCACTGCACCGACGGCAGGGTGGTCCGGAGATCGTGCAGCAGGCTCGGCAGCAGCACACCGAAGATCGTGTTGTCGACGCCGACGATGAACATCGACGTGACGACGATGGCGAAGGTCAGCCAGCGGCGCCCGTCACTCTCGGCGGTCAGGGCATCCGTCACGGCAGAATGGTGCCCCAGATCCTCCGGAAAAACTAGAACATAGGGTCTGGACGTGCTGGGAGAAACTGCCCAATGATGGGCGGACACGCCGGCAAGGTGCTCGCGTCGGCCAGGAGGTTCTGTTGATCGTCACCGACAGCGAGGGGGTGCGGCGCTATGCCGTCGTCTCCTCCGACAGTCACGCCGGCGCCGCGCTCCACGAGTACAAGCCGTACCTCGAGAAGCGCTGGCACGAGGAGTTCGATGCCTGGGCCGACGCCTACGTCGACCCGTGGATGGGCATCGGCGAGGGCGACCGCAAGGGCGGCTCGGCCAGCTCCACGCTGGAGACGAACTGGAACAGCCAGCTGCGCCAGCAGGTGATCGAGGGCGAGGGTGTCGCCGCCGAGGTCCTCTACCCGAACACGGTGCCGCCCTTCTACCCGAGCAAGGGCGCCCTGGTGGCACCCAACCCGAAGGACCAGGCCGACTACGAGCACCGGCTCGCCGGGCTGCGGGCCCACAACCGCTGGCTCGTCGACTACTGCGCCATGGTCCCCGGCCGCCGGGTCGGCATCGTCCAGCTGTTCCTGAACGACCTCGACCAGGTGCTCGACGACGTCCGCTTCGCCCACGAGCAGGGGCTCGGTGGCGGGATCCTCCTCCCTGGCACGCCACCCGGGAGCGGCCTGCCCCCGTTCTACGACCCGCACTGGGAGCCGCTGTGGTCGCTGTGCGAGGAGCTCGACGTCCCGCTCAACCACCACACCGTGCCGTCGGCGGCGCCCGACTACGCGCCGCACACCCAGACGACGGACGACTCGTGGGCGACCATCGGCTACGTGGAGCTCCGCTTCTGGGCCCACCGCCCGCTGTGGCACCTGATCTTCAGCGGCGTCTTCGAGCGCCACCCCGGTCTCAAGCTGGTGCTCAGCGAGCAGGGCTCGGCGTGGACGGTCCACACCGTCGCCGGGCTCGACCGGATGGCGCACGGCCTCCGCCGCAAGGGCACGTCCGAGCACCAGCTCGGCGGTGCCGGCATGGCCAAGATCCCGGAGGCCCCGAGCTTCTACTTCAAGCGGAACTGCTACCTCGGCGCCAGCATCATGACCCCCAAGGAGGCCGAGCTCCGGTACGAGATCGGCGTCGACCGGCTCATGTGGGGCACCGACTTCCCCCACAGCGAGGGCGTCTACCCGTACACGCTCGAAGGCCTGCAGGCCACGTTCGCCGGGGTCCCCGAGGACGAGGTGGCGACCATGCTCGCCGGGAACGCCCTCGGTGTGTACCGCTTCGACGAGAAGGCCGTGGCCGACGCGGCCGCCCGGTTCGGACCGAGCGTCGAAGCGGTCGACCAGCCGCTCACGACCTTCCCCGAGGACAACTACTCCCCGGTGTTCGCCCAGGAGTACGCCGACGTGGTGCCGAGCTGGTGAACGGGACGGGACGGCTCCAGGACGAGGTCGCCATCGTCACCGGCTCGACGCACGGCATCGGGCGGGCGTCGGCGATCCTCTTCGCCAGCGAGGGGGCCTCGGTCGTCGTGACCGGGCGTGACCCCGCCGCCGGCGCCGAGGTGCTGGAGCGGATCAGCGAGGCCGGCGGGCGGGCGACGTTCGTGCGCGCCGACCTCCTCGACCTCGACGTCGGTGACCGGGTGCTGGCGGCGACGCTCGAGGCGTTCGGTCCGCCCACCATCCTCATGAACAACGCCGGCAGCAACGACCTCGTGCGCGACGGTCGCGACCGGGCGCTCAGCGAGATCACCGACGAGAACTGGGCCACGATCCTCGAGACCAACCTCACCGGGCCCATGCGGGTGACGCGCGCCGCGCTCAACCACATGATCCGCAACGGGGGTGGGGCCATCCTGAACATCTCCTCCCGGGCCGCCCGCGTCGGCGTGCCGGGCGCCGACGGCTACACCGCGGTCAAGGGCGCCATCGAGGCGCTGACCCGGTCGCTCGCCGCCGAGTACGGCGAGTACGGCGTGCGAGCCAACTGCATCCAGGTGTCGTTCGTCCAGGTCGTCGACGAGCGCAAGGGCCGGGTGTCGCTCGACCCCGACAAGGACGCCCGCATGCGGGCGATGGTCGCCATCCGCGGCGGCCACCCGCCCGACGTCGCCCACGCCGCGCTGTACCTGGTGTCCCGGGACGCTGGCTTCGTCACCGGCGCCATCGTGCCGGTCGACGGCGGCGCGTCGGTCGTCTCCGGCATGCCGTGGGTGTCGCCGAAGCCCGACCTCGACGGGACCGGCGCGGGGTCGGTCGACGCCTGGTCGGTCACCAGCTGATCAGGGCAGGGCGACGAGCTCGGCGATGTCGGTGACGGCGTGGTGCTCGAGGTCCATGACGACTTCGACGAGGCGCTCGGTGCGGTCGTGGCCCAGCCGCTCGGCGGTGTTCCGGAACACCTCGATGCGCTCGTCGGTGGTGAGCAGGTTGCCCACCCGGCCCCGGACCTGGAGGCGGTCGACGGTCACCGTGAAGCTGCGCCCGTCCCGGGTGTTGACCGTCACGACCTGGTCGTCGAAGCCCCGGACGTTGGGCCGGGTCTCGTCGATCACCACCTTCACCCGGTCGCGCGCCTCGACGTAGCGGCGGTCGACCACGGCCTCGTCGGTGAAGGCGTGCACGTACGGCAGCCGCGGCACCCCGTCCACGAGGATGCCCGCGATCGCCTGCTCCAGGCTGAACTTGGCCTGCTCCCCCGTCGTCGGCGCGGGGAACGACGCGATGCGCACGGCGAACGGCGGCACCAGCAGCTCGACCGTGGCCACGTCGTCGGCGGTGAGGCCCTCGTCGGTCATGATCGTGATGACGCCCTCGACGGCCTGGTGGGTCACGCCGCTGGTGCCGTACATCTTCGCCGACACGTCCGAGGTCTCCAGGAAGAGCGGCCCGCCCAGGTCGGCGGTGATGACCTCGGGGCGGTACGGGCGCGTCGAGCTGTCGCCGACGTACTGCTCGCCCCAGGAGAACCGGCCGTCGAGGTACTCGGGGTTGGCGGTGAAGCCCTCGGACGCCAGCAGCGCCGACCACACGCCGACCCTCGCCGGCACGCCCGCCTCGTGGACGTGGCTCATGTAGCCGTCGCCCCGCAGGCTGCCGCCGCCGAGCGGCAGGGCGCCGCCGAGGCAGCTCCGCATGCCGGCCCCGTCGAGGCCGAAGAGCTTCCCCGCCGTCACGCCCGCACCGGCGGGCCCCACGAAGGAGAACCCCATGAAGCCGCGGTCGCAGGCGCCGATGGCGGCGGTGCCGAGGCGACCCTGCACCTCGATGCCCGCGACCAGCGCGGCCAGGTACTCGGCGCCCGACGACCGCTGCAGCTCGCCGACGGCCAGGCCGGCCGCGATCGGCGGGATCAGGCCGGTTCCCGGCAACGTCCCGCACGCCTCGAGCTCGTCGCCGTGGGCCAGCGCCCCGTTGGCGTAGGCCGCCTCGGCCACGGCCGTGCGCAGGTCGGTCCCGACCACCACCGCCTGCCCGGTGGCGCCGAGCGACCGGATGACCCGCAGGAGCAGCTGGCTCACCGGCTGTGGGTTGGCGTGCACCATGTGGCCGATGCACTCGAGCGTGAACAGCTTCGCCGAGAGGACCGCCGACGCGGGCAGGTCCGCGTACGACATGGCCACGGCGTAGTCGCACAGACGGGCCGTGATGTCCTCGGTGGGAGCCTCGACGACAGACACGATCGACCTCCTCGGCGGCGAGAGCATTTCGCCGCAGTGATGCCGAACATAGCAAGAAGAAGGTGGATCCCATAGGCGGGTTTTCACCCAGCCGTCAGCGGCCGATGAAGCGAGGAGTCGTCTTGGCGGCGAACGCCCGCAGGCCGATCTTGGCGTCTTCGCTGACCATGTAGTCGAGGAACAGCGGCCGCTCGGCGGCGAGCGCGGCACGCACATCGAGCCCCTCACCCAACTGCATCGCCTGCTTGATGGCCGCCGACAGCAGCGGGCTCCGCTCGGCGAGCACTCCGGCGAGGTCGTCCACCCGACCGAGCAGGTCGTCCCCGGCGACAGCCTCGTTCACCAGGCCCCACTCGGCCGCGGTCGCACCGGAGACCCAGTCGCCGGAGAGCAGCAGCCACCGCGCCCGCCGAGCACCGATCATCCGGGGCAGTCGCTGGCTCGACCCACCGCCCGGGAACAGCCCGTGGCGGGCGTGGAAGTCGCCCAGCCGGGCGTCGTCGGCCGCCACCGCGAGGTCGCACGAGAGCACCAGCTCGAGGCCGCCGGCGTAGGCCATGCCGTGGACGGCGGCGATCGACGGCACCGGTGACGCCTCGATGGCCGCGAACGTCTCGTGGACGACCGACACCACCCGGTCCCAGTCGGCGCGCTCGGTCGTGTCCGGATCGGTGAGGCCCAGGTCGACGCCGCTGCAGAACGCGCGGCCCTCGCCCCGGAGCAGCATCACCCTGATCTCGGGGTCGGCCTCGACCTCGGCCACGG
Organism: Actinomycetes bacterium; assembly: GCA_025464025.1. The sequence continues at coordinate 8,174 of JAODBP010000226.1, forward strand.
CGCGCCGCAACCCGGCCAGGCCGTCGAGGTCGAGCGCGTTCAACCGCTCCGGGCGATCGAGCACCACGTGGGCGACGGCGCCGCGGCGCTCGAGCCGGATCATCTCGGGCATCTACCGACCTTCCCTGCGAGCGGTGGCGAACGTGGCGATCCCGTCCAGGATCGGGAGGACCTCCGACGCGGCGAGGGGCGGGACGTCGAAGGCGACCTCGGTGGCGCCAGCCGCCTCGAGCCGGTCGACCTTGTCGTGGCTCAGCTCCCCGGTCGTGAACGGCACGATCTCGACGGCGAGCGGGTCGCGACCGGCCGCCTCCAGGTGGTCCCGCAGGCGGGGCACCGCCTCGGCCAGCCCGTGTCCGCCGGTCGGGATCCAGCCCTGGCCCAGCTCGGCGACGTGGCGGAACGTCGCGTCGGTGGGGGCACCACCGACGAGGACGGGCAGGGGACCTTGCACCGGCTTGGGCCACGACCACGACGGGGCGAAGGTCACGAACGCACCGTCGTAGGTGGCGACCTCGTCCTCCCACAGCCGGCGCATGGCGAGCACGTGCTCACGCACCCGGGCCCGGCGGGTGCGGGGGTCGACACCATGGTCGACCATCTCCTCCACGTTCCAGCCGTAGCCGACGCCGACGGCCACCCGGCCACCCGACTGCTGGTCGATCGTGGCCAGCGCCTTGGCCGTCACGATCGGGTCACGCTGGCCGACGAGGAGGATGCCGGTGCCGAGCCGGATCCGGTCGGTCGAGGAGGCCGCCATCGCCAGGGCCACGACCGGTTCGAGGATCCGGTGGTAGCGCGCGGGCAGGTCGCCGCCGAGCGGGTAGGGCGTCGTCCGGCTCACCGGGATGTGGGTGTGGTCCGGGAACCAGAGGCCGTCGAGGCCCCGCTCCTCCACCGCCCGGGCCAGGGCGGCCACCGGGATGCCGAGGTCGGTGGGGACCATCGTCACGCTGAAGCGCACGAAATCTGCTCCTTGGCGCGCACCTTGTGGTGCTCATTTCCCAAGAGTCTCGCAGATCAGATCGCCGGAAACTCAGAAACAGCTTGCGAGCACGGCGGGAGAAACTCGTTTAGACTTCCGTGCCGTGCTCCCCGAGACCGCCGCACTCGCCGGGGTCCGGATCATCGAGTTCGCCACGCTCGTCGCCGGTCCGATCGCCGGGTCGTACCTCGCCCAGCTCGGTGCGGACGTGATCAAGGTCGAGCCGATCGGCGGCGACCCGTCACGCTCGTTGGTGGCGCCCACGGCACCCGACCGGGTCGCCCCGCCGTACCTCGCCAACAACGTCGGGAAGCGGTCGGTGACGATCGACCTGAAGCAGGCGGCCGGCATCGAGGCCGCCCGGCGGCTGGTCGCCTCCGCCGACGTCGTGATCGAGAACTTCCGGCCGGGCGCCCTCGACCAGCTCGGCCTCATCGCCGAGGAGGCGCTCCGGTCGAACCCGGGTCTGACCTGGATCTCGATCCGTGGCTACGGGCCCGAGGGCGGGTGGCGGGCCCGACCGGCCGTGGACGGCATCATCCAGGCCGACAGCGGGATGGTGGAGATCACCGGCCACCCCGACGGCCCGGGCGTCAAGGCCGGCTTCCCGGTCGTCGACCACGCCGCCGGGCACGTCATCGTCTCGACGGCCCTGGCGGCGCTCCTGCGTCGGGCGCGGGGCACGCAGATGGGGCCGGAGCAGCGCCACCACGTCGTCGCGCTCTTCGACGTGGCGCTGAGCATGCAGGCAACGGGCTTCACCGACTACCTCGTCAGCGGCGTCCTCCCTCGGCGGCTCGGCAACGCCTCGCAGCTGAGCGCACCGAACCAGTCGCTGCGCACCAGCGACGGCAGCGTGATGATGGCCGCCTACCTGCCCCACCACTGGGTGGCGCTCTGCGACGTGCTCGGCTGCCCGGAGCTGACCGGGGACCCCCGCTTCCGCGACCGGCTCGACCGGATGGCCAACCGCCAGGCGCTGGAGGCGGAGCTCGAGCAACGCACCACCACGTTCACGGCCGAGGAGCTGTTCCGGCTCCTCGACGGCGCCGGCCTGATGGCCGGCGTGGTCCGGGACTACGAGGAGGTGGCGACCTGCGAGCAGGTCGTGGCCAACGACCTGCTCGTCGACGTGCGATCGAGCGACGGGCGGACCTACCGGGCGCTGCGATCGCCGCTGCGGGGCTTCGACGCCGAGGACGCCGCCCACTTCATCGATCGGACCGGCGAGCACACCGACGAGATCCTGCGCGACGTCGGCCTCGACGACGCCGAGATCTCGACCCTCCACCGCGCCGGCGCGGTCTGAGCCACGAAGGGGACGCGACATGCACATCGGCTTCTCGGAGGACCACGCGGCCTGGCGGGACGCCGTGGACGACTTCTGCGAGCGCACCGTCCGGCCCCACCTGGCCACGATGGACCTCGATCGTCCACCGACGAAGGAGGAGTGGGCGGCGTTCCGCCTGGCCCTGCACGGCAAGGGCATCGTCGACGAGTACCCGACCGACGTCGACGGCCAGCCCGACCTCCTCGCCTTCGGGATCCTGCTCGAGTCGATGGCGAGGGTCAGCAGCTTCGGTGCGTCCTACGTCTCCGACCGGGTGTACGTGCCGAGGTTCCTCGGCCAGCTCCTCGGGCCCGACCAGCGCGAGCGCTACGGGCACCACACGACGGGCGAGTCGAACATCGCCGTCTGCATCAGCGAGCCGGATGCCGGATCGGACACGCTCGGCATGACCACGACGGCGAAGCGGCGGCCGGACGGGACCTGGGTCATCAACGGCCGCAAGAGCTGGATCTCACGAGGGTCTCGGGCCGACGTGGCACTGATCTACGCCCGGATCCTCGACGACGGCACAGCCGGGCGCTTCGCCCTGTTCGTCGCCGACGTCGGCGAGGGGTTCCACGCCTCGCCGGTCCGGACGCTCGGCCTGGCCGCGCAGGACCTCTGCGACGTGTTCCTCGACGACCTCGTCGTGCCGGACGAGGCCCGGATCGCCGGTGAGGGCCGGCGGAAGATCTTCGAGGCGATCGGGCCCGGCCGGGCGTCCCAGGCGCTGATCGCCACCGGGTTCGCCCAGGCCGCGCTCGACCTGGCCCTCCCCTACGCCAAGGAGCGCCACCAGTTCGGCCGCCCGATCGGCGGCTTCCAGCTCGTGCAGGGCCTGATCGCCGACATGGCGATGGGCGTGACGTCGAGTCGACTGATGGCCTACAACGCGATGAACGCACTGCTCACGCTCGGCCCGGACGGGTCGCGGGCCGCGGTGTCGATGGCCAAGGCGTACTGCACCGAGGCCGCGGTGCGGGTGGCGTCGCTCGGGATGGAGGTGCAGGGCGCGATGGGGATCACGCGCGAGGCGGGCGCCGAGCGCCTCTTCCGCGATGCCCGGATGCTGATCGTCCCCGACGGGACGGCGCAGATCCAACGGCTCATCATCGGCCGAGAGCTCACCGGCATCGACGCCGTCAACTGACGTGGCGACCCTCTCCCTCGCCGGCGCCGGTCTCGCCCTCGTCGCCGACGCCTGGGGTCCCGACGACGGCCCGCCGGTCCTCCTGCTCCACGGGGCCGGCCAGACCCGCCACGCCTGGCGGAGCACCGGCGAGCTCCTCGGCGGGCACGGGTGGCGGGCGGTCGCCGTCGACCTGCGGGGGCACGGCGACAGCGACCGGGCCGCCGACGGCCGCTACGTCCTCCGCGCCTTCGCCGACGACGTCCTCGGCCTGGCGCGGGCGATGCCGGGGCCCCCGGTCCTGATCGGCGCGTCGCTCGGCGGACTGGCCTCCTTGGTGGCCATCGCCGAGGGCGGCCCGGGCACCGCCAGCGGCCTCGTGCTCGTCGACATCGCCACCCACGTCGAGCGTTCGGGATCGGCGCGGGTGCAGGACTTCATGCGGCGCCACCCGGACGGGTTCGACTCGCTCGAGGAGGTCGCCGCCGCCGTGTCGGCGTTCCGGCCCGAACGACCTCCGACGAACGACGTCTCCCGACTCCGCAGGAACGTGCGCCGACGCCCGGACGGCCGGTGGGAGTGGCACTGGGACCCACGGCTGATGGACGGGGGCGTCGACTCGCTCACCCACGAGGTGCGCAACGTCCACACCGGCGAGGTCGAGCTGGCCCACCGGGCCGTCGTCCGGGCCGCAGCCCGGGCCGTGACGCTGCCGACCTTGCTCGTGCGCGGGCAGCGGAGCGAGCTCATCAGCGACGAGAGCGTGCGGCAGCTGCAGGCCGACATGCCCCACGCCGACTACGTCAACGTGCGGGACGCCGGTCACATGGTGGTCGGCGACGACAACGCGGCGTTCAACGACGCCGTGCTCGCCTTCCTCCGATCGCTCAGGCCCGCATCTCGCCGATGAGCACGCCGAGGTCGTCGAGCTCGAGCTCGTAGAAGTCGAGCGGGATCGTGAAGTGGGTGACGCCGGCCGCCTCCAGCTTGCGGTGGTTGGCCAGCGCCTCCTCGATGACCTCGCCGGCCGGGCGACGGGTGGGGTCTGCCGGCGTCGGTGAGAGCGCGGTCCGGAACCCGACGGTCGACGGGTCACGACCGTGCTCGACGCAGACCTCGGAGATGTGGTCGATCGACTCGGCGATCTCGTCGTACTGGGCCGCCTCTCGACTGGTCCAGCCCTGGCCGAGGGTGGCGACGCGACGGGCGGTGGGGCCCTTCAGGGCGTTGCCGCCCCACCAGATCGGCACGCCGCCGGGAGTGACCGGGGCCGGCTCCGAGAAGACGCCGTCGAAGTTGATCCAGCGGCCCTCGAAGTGCGACCGGCCGGGCGACCAGAGCTCGCGGCACGCCAGGATGATCTCCTCGAGGCGCTCGTCGCGCTCCTTGGGCGGGATGCCCATGGCGCGGAACTCGGGGGCGTGCCAGCCGCTGGCCACACCGAGGCTGAACCGGCCCTTCGACAGCACGTCGAGCGTCGAGCACTGCTTGGCCAGCACGGCGAACGAGTGCCCGGCGCCGAGCAGCACCCCGATGAACAGCTCGAGCGTCGTGGTCCGGGCCGCGATGGCGGTGAGCATCATGAGGGGGTCGCCACGGTTCGACAGCTGGGAGGTTCGCTCGTGCACGACCTTCCCGGAGCCGCCCGGGTGCGGCATGTCCTCGGTGAAGAGGATGTGCTCGCTGTCGACGATCCCGTCGGCGCCGACCCGCTCGAGCTCGACCGCGAGCTCGACCAGCTCGACGAGCGTCGGCGCCCGCTCCGGGACGAGACCACCGAGCTTGACCCCGATCGACCTGGTGGGCACGGCACCACGCTCCCACCGGTCCGCCCTCCTGTCAACTCACGCGTTGAACTAGCATCGACACCATGCGCACCGACTACACCACGCTGCTCGTCAACGTCGATGGCCCGGTCGTCGAGGTGGTGCTCAACCGGCCGGAGAAGCGCAACGCCATCAACTTCGAGATGGACCACGAGCTCGACGACGTGCTCACCGAGGCCGCGCTCGACGACGACGTCCGAGCCGTGATGGTCCGTGGCGCGGGCGCCTGCTTCTCGGCCGGCCACGACCTCGCCGACCAGAAGGAGCTGGCCGCGGCCAAGTCCTCCGGCGAGCGCCACCCCGAGGTCGATCCGCTGTCGCAGCCTCGGCTCATGCGGTCGTGGTACTTCCCGAAGCCGCTGATCGCCGGCGTGCACGGCTTCGTCGGGCCCGAGGCGCTCAAGATCATCTCCCACTTCGACTTCGTCCTCGCCGCCCCCGGGACCCGGTTCAGCTACGAGCAGGCCCGCATCGCCACGTCGGCGCCGGGCGGCACCGCCCTCCCCTTCCTCCTCCCCATGCGGGTCTGGAAGAAGCTCATCCTCATGGGCGGGTGGTTCGACGCCGAGCAGGCCCTCGACTTCCACTTCGTGCAGCGGATCGTCCCCGAGGAGGAGCTGCCCGGCGTGCTCCGGGAGTGGGCCGAATACCTCGCCGCCGGGCCCATCGAGGCCATGAAGATCGCCAAGATGGGCATCCACCGCCAGTACGAGCTGATGGGCATGGCCAACATGGAGATGGTGCAGAACCGGATCGACCGGCGGGGCACCGACATGGCGTCCTGGGACGCGAGCGGCGGCGTCGCCGCCGCCGTGCAGCAGCGGGACGCAGTGTCCGACCCCACCATCAGCAAGGTCTGATCAGCCGCCGGTCACGCGTCCGAGGCGGCGTGCTCGGAGCGGTACCCGCAGATGTCAGCACGACCGTTGACGGGCGCGTGGGCCCGATGGAAGGCTGACGCCGTGCCGACGCCAGCGACGTACGAAGACGTGCCCGCCCCGCTCCCGCAACTGTTCACGCCGCCCGAGGAGATGCTCGCCAAGTTGCGGTCCCGGGTGGAGGAGCGGGGCTGGCCGCTCAGCCGGGACCAGCTCGACGACCTCGCGGCCAACGTCCCCGCGGTGCCGTCCGAGTGGCTGGTCGACCTGAGCTTCGACATCTGGCTCGGCGACCTCGAGACCACGATGACCGAGCTGATCGAGTGGCTCCGGGACGAGCTTCCGGGCTTCACGCTGTGGGAGGCGGTGACGTTCGACCCCGACCACCTGCGCCTGCTCGACCCGGGTCGCTACGGCCACGAGCCGAGCGTCGGCTGGGTGACCATCGACTATGCCGCCAACTTCACGCCGGCGAGCAGCGGCGCCTGGGCATCGAGGGACGACACGGACGGGAGGCCACCCGCCGAGGTCCGCGACCCGGTGACGTCCGCCGGGCTCGAGCTGGTGACGGCGCTGGCGCTCCACCACGCCCACTACATCCCGAACCTCGACTACCAGGAGGTGCCGGGCTTCTGGGTGCCGGGGCTGCAGGTGAGCGTGGCCGGCGAGGAGCCGTGGCAGCGGGTGCCGCAGCTCGCCCTCATCCGTGGGCCTCGCTTCGTGATGCTGTTCGCCGGGTTCGACGTCCACCGGGACTGCTACTACTCGCTGCCCGTCCGCACCGGTTCGTAGCGCCGTTCAGCTCGACGGCGCGGGCGCCGGGGCGCCGTGGACGACGCTTGTCCCCGGGCTCGTGACGGACAGCCCGCCGTCGAGCGGGATGACCGCGCCGGTCACGAAGCCGGCCTCGTCGGAGGCGAGGAACGCCACCATGCTGGCCACGTCGTCCGGCGTCCCCGGCCGGGCGATCAGCCGCCCGGACCGAGAGCGCGCCGCCCGCTCGGGGTCGCCGTGCACGGCGACGTTCCTCGGCACCGCGATCGACCCCAGCATCACCGCGTTCGAACGGATGCCGTGCTCGGCGTACTCGGCGGCGAGCTGCCGGGTGAACGCCTCGAGCCCGCCCTTCGACACGCTGTAGGCGGGGAGGCCACGAACGCCCTTGGAGGACGCGTACGACGAGATGTTGACGAACGCGCCGCCGGCACCGCCGCCGAGCATCACCGGGATCGCGTACTTGGCCAACCAGAAGGGGCCGAAGAGGCCGACCTTGAGGATCTGCTCGAAGATCTCCGACGGCTCGTCGACGACCGGGCTCTCCCCCGTCTCCTCGTCCATCGACGCCGCGTTGTTCACGACGATGTCGAGGCGCCCGAACCGCTCGACGGCCTGCTCGACCGACCGCCGGACCTGGCCCTCGTCGCTGATGTCGGTCGGCACGAAGATGGCCTCGCCGCCCGTGGCCCGGATGGCGGCGGCGACCGCCTCGCCCCGCTCGACCGATCGACCGACGCCGACGATCGCCGCGCCCTCGTCGGCCAGTCGCAAGGCGATGGCGCCACCCATCGCCTGCGTCGCGCCGGTCACCAGCGCGACCTTGCCCGTCAAGCCCCGCATTCCCCGTCTCCTCCGTCGCGCCGCCGAAGTCAACTATAACGTTGATAGAACGCGAAGGTCAGGTGCGCCGCTTGCGGCGCTTGGTGTTGTAGCCGTCGAGGAAGATCGCCGCGAACGTGGTCGCGATCTCCTTGGGGTCGTGACCCTCGCCCGGCTTGTACCAGCGGTGGCTCCAGTTCACCATGCCGAAGAGGGCGAACGCCGAGAGGTCGCTGGGGAGGTCGACCCGGAACGAGCCGTCCTCCCGGCCCTCCTCGAGGATCCCGATGACGATCGACTCGAAGCGGCGCATGCTGCGCAGCACCTCCCGCGCCCAGTCGCTCTCGAGCCGCGCGATCCGGGCCAGGTCCTCGATGTGGACGTACATGTGCGGGTAGTTGCGATCGAAGGACTCGATCATGTCCTCGATCAGGGTGACGAGCTTGTCCTGCGGCGATCCGCTCTGGCTGGCCACCCGCTCGGCCGTGGCCACGTTCTGGTCGAGCATCGACCGGATGATCTCGTGGACGAGCTCTTCCTTGCTCCCCACGTAGTAGTAGAGCGAGGCGCGATCGGTGTCGAGGCGCTCGGCGATGTCGTTGAGCGTGGCGGCCTCGTACCCCCGCTCCTTGAAGACATCGGCGGCTACGCGGATGATCTCGTCGCGACGGGACTTGTACGCCTCCCCGCCCTCCGCCATGGCTGCCTTGCGGCGGCCGGCGATGCCACTCTGCGCCATCTCGAACTCCTCGGGTCAGGACGTGCCGAGACTGTAGCGGGGGGCCCGAAGCGCCCTGAGGAGCGTCGAGCGCATCACCCGGCGGCCGCGCCGGCCGCCGACTCGAGGTCCTTCACGATGCGTTCGCCGTACAGCGCCACCGCGTTGTCGCAGAGGATCCTGCGCTTGGCGTCGTCGGTCAGGTCCCGGGTCAGGAAGTAGTCGACGCTGCCCGGGAAGCCGGCGTCGAGGTGCGGGTAGTCGCTGTTCCAGATGAGGTTCCCGCCCTCGAGGGCCTCGACGGCCGCGGGGAGCGTGCTCTCGTCCGAGTCACCCGCGACCCAGCACTGGCGCCGGAACCGCTCGGTCGGGCCCAGGTCGAGCGCGCCGTCCGAGTAGTGGTTCTGGCGCCCGGTGTCGTGCATGTCGAGGCGGCCGAGGAACCACGGCACCCAACCGGCGTTGCCCTCGTAGAACCCGACCCGCAGGTCCGGGTGGCGGTCGAGCACCCCGCCGAGGATCAGACCGCCGAGGGACGCCATGGCCTCCATCGGGAACGAGAGCGTGTGGCCCACCGCCATGGCGTAGCCACCGGCCTTCGTCCACGACCGGAAGAGGAACTGCTGGGAGACCGAGCCGTGGAACCCGCCCGGGAGCGAGGTGTCGCTCAACGCCGTCCACAGCGGCACGTACTCGTCGGCCGCCCACAGCCGCTCGAACGTCGGGTCGTTCAGCATCACGCCGGCGATCTCCCGCCGGTCGCTGATGCGGCGGACCTCGTCGGCGGCAGCCCCCGGCATCGCCAGGCTGACCTGGGCCATGAACTTCACCCGACCGCCCGACCCGCTGCAGAAGTCGGTCGCCCAGTCGTTGTAGGCCCGGCAGAGCGCGACCTGGAGGTCGGGCGCGACCCCCGGGAAGGTCGCGACCGTGCCGCTCGTCGGGAAGCACACCATGAGGTCGATGCCCTCGGCGTCCATGTCGCGGAGGCGGGTCTCCAGGCTCCAGTAGGAGTCGAAGGCGTCGCCGTACTTCTCCTTGCCGGCCTTGGCGAAGCGCTCCGAGACGTACGGCATGGAGGTGAAGCCCTCGGGGTGGATCTCCGACGGCCCGTAGGTGTGCTTCTGGCGGCCCATGTCGCCCACCACGTTCGGGATGCGGTCCTGGAACGCGGCCTCGACGTAGTCGCGCCAGATGTCGTGGGGCTCCATCATGTGCCCGTCGCCATCGATGACCTTGAAGCCGTCACGCATCGGCGCTCCTCAGGATGCGGCGTCGAGCGAGTAGCCCGGCGGGAGGGAAACGGACTTGATCTCGAGGAAGGCCTCGAGGCCCTCGCGGCTGCGCTCCCGCCCGAGGCCGGACCGCTTGTAGCCACCGAACGGACCACCACCGCCGGAGGGCATGGCGTCGTTGATGGCGCACGTGCCCGTCTCGATGCGGCTCGCCACCGACACCGCCCGCTCGACGTCCGAGCTGAACACGGCGCCGCCGAGGCCGTAGACGGAGTCGTTGGCGATGGCCACGGCTTCGTCCTCGTCCCGGTACTTGATCACCGACAGCACCGGCCCGAAGATCTCCTCCTGGGCGATGCTCATCGAGTTCTCGACGTTGACGAAGATCGTGGGCTCCACGTACCAGCCCTTGTCGAAGCCGGGCGGGCGCCCGCCTCCGAGGACGACCTTGGCGCCCTCCGCCTGACCCGCGGCGATGAAGTGCTCGACCCGGTCCCGCTGCCGCGAGGCGACCAGCGGCCCGAAGTCGGTGTCGTCGTCGTGGGGATCGCCGACCTTCATGGACGCGACGCGGTCGACCAGGCGCTCGACCAGCTCGTCGTGCTGGTCCTCGTTGACGAGGACCCGGTTGGTCGAGATGCAGATCTGCCCGACGTTGCGCAGCGAGTTGCCGATCAGCGACGGGAGGTACGAGTCGATGTCGCCGTCGAGGATGATCGCCGCCGACTTGCCGCCAAGTTCGAGCTGGGCCGGCTTCACCTGCGAGCCGCAGAGGCTGGCCACCGCTGCGCCGCCGCCGGGGCTGCCGGTGAACGTCGCCATGTCGATGCCGGCGTGGCCGACGAGCGCCTGCCCGACGTCGATGCCGCCGTTCAGGAACGACAGCGTGCCCTCGGGGAGCCCGGCCGCGATGACCGCGTCGGCCAGCGCGTAGCAGCTCAGCGGCGCCTCGGGCGCCGGCTTGAGGACCATCGGGCACCCCATGAGCAGCGACGGGATGAACTTCGTCGCCATCGTCATCAGCGGCGCGTTCCACGGGGTCACGCCGGCCGTCACACCGATCGGCTCGCGGAGGACGAGGACCTCCCCCGCCGTCCCGGCCCGCACCTCGCGGAACTGCACCAGCTCGGTGTCCTGGATGTAGCGCTCGAGGAAGGCGGCCCAGAACCGGGTGACGCCGTTCACGAACTGGCGGGTGCCGCCCATCTCGTCGATCTGGAGCTCGACGGCCTCGTCGGCCACCTTGTCGAACTCCTGGACGAGGCGGCGGAGCGCGTCGGACCGCTCGGCCAGCGACATCCGGGGCCACGGCCCGTCGGTGAACGCCTTCCGGGCCGCGGCAACGGCACGGTCGACGTCCTCGGCGGTGGACGCCGGCACGCGGCCCACGACCTCCTCGGTCGACGGCGACACCACCTCGATGCGGTCGGTCCCGCTGGGCTTCACCCAGCGGTTGCCGATGAACACGTCGTCACGCTCGAACACGGAGAGCTCCTCGAGTCAGGTTCGGATCAGGGATCTAGGAGACGGTCGACCAGTGCGACACCGGCTCGACGTCGTCGGCGCCGGTCGACGGCTTCGCCGTCACCCACGGCATGCCGGACATCGCCGCCGCCCCGCCGTCGACGGGCATGACGATGCCGGTCACGAACTCGGCGTCGGACGACACGAGGTAGAGCGCCGCCTTGGCGACGTCGGGTGGACGGCCACCCCGGGTGAGGATCAGCGACTTGAAGCGTGGATCGTTGTCGGCATCCAGGGATGCCCGGCCCTTGCGCTCGTCGACGACCTGCACGAACGACACCTGGATGCAGTTGCAGCGCACGCCGTACTCGGCGTACTCGGTGGCCCACGAGCGGGTCAGGGACTCCATGGCCCCCTTCACCGCGGTGTAGCCGTCGATGCCCGGCACGCCGACCCGCGCCGCGTGCGACGAGATGTTGACGATGGACCCGCCGCGACCCCGGATCATCGGGCCGAGGACGGCCCGGGTGATCCGGATGGGCCCGGTGAGGTTCGTCGCCAGGATGCGCTCCCACGCCGCGTCCTCGATCTCGCTCACGGCCCGATCGGTCCCGTTGCGCACGAGGTCGCTGCTGGCCGCGTTGTTCACCAGGATCGACGGCGGGCCGAGCACCCGCAGGGCGGCGTCGACGATCTGCTCCCCGACGGCGGGGTCCAGGAGGTCGGCGAGCACGAACAGGCCCTTGCCCCCCACCTCGCAGATCCGCTCCAGGACCTCGGCCCCGGCGTCGGCGTCCCGGCCGGTCACGACGACCGACGCCCCCTCCGAGGCGAACGTGATCGCGGTGGCCCGGCCGATCCCGTGCGTCGAGCCGGTGACCACCGCGACCTCGCCGGCGAGCCGCTCACCCGCGCTCATCCGCGGACCAGCTCCCACTGCGGGAACCACAGGGTCTCCCCGGTCTGCTCGTCGGGCACCTCGGCGAACGTGCAGCGGACGGCAGCGTCGATGGCGAGCTCCTCGGGGCGAGCATCGATCACGTTGCCGACGACGTGCACCTCGGGGTGGTCGTCGAGGACGACGATCGTGACGTTGTAGGGGAGGATCGCCTCGAGCCGCTTGTCGGCCGCGTGGTGCACGATCGAGAAGCTGCTGATCGTGCCGGTGCCGGCGGCGGCCTCCGACGACAGCTCCAACGACTGGCAGTGGTGGCACACGTCCATCGGCGGGTGCTGCACCCGATGGCAGGCATCGCACCGCTGCACCCGCAGCTCACCGGCGGTGAAGAACGGGCGGTTGAAGTCGAAGGGCAGCGGCAGCGTCCACCCGTCGGGCATGTACCGCTTGCTCACGCGCTCGGCCACGTCAGGCTCCTCTCACCGGCTCGCCGACAGCAGCGCGGCGCTGCTCGGTGCCGTCCCGGGGCCGGCGACGAAGAGGCTGAGCTCGACGTCGTCGATCTGGTAGGTCGACGTCCCCCGGACCTGGCGGACGGCCTCCACCATGAGCTGGAAGCCGTGGATGTAGCCCTCGGCGATGTTGCCGCCGCTCGTGTTGAACGGGAGCCGGCCGCCCCGGTGGAGGTTGCCGTCGCTGACGAACGCCTCGACGTCGCCCGGCTCGCAGAACCCGATGTCGCTGATCGCCATGAGCGTGCTGCCGGTGAAGTTCTCGTACATCTGCGCCACGTCGACGTCTTCGGGCGACACGCCGGCCTTGGCCCACAGCTGGCGCCCCACCGAGCGCAGCCGGCCGTTCGGGTAGGCGGAGTCGTTGAACGACCCGAGCCCGCCGTCGTGGTCCATCCCGTTCGCCGTGGCCGCGATGTACACGGGGCGTTGCGGGCGGTCGACGGCCTCCTCCGCCCGGCTCACGATGATGGCGCAGGCGCCGTCGGTCTCCTGGCAGCAGTCATAGAGGTGGAGCGGCTCGGCGATCCACCGCGAGGCGTGGTACTCCTCCCGCGTCAGCGGCTTGCCGTACATGACGGCGCGCGGGTTCGACTGGGCGTGGTCGTAGCAGGCCAGCGAGATCTCACAGAGCGCCTCCTGGCTGACCCCGTAGAGGTGCATGAACCGCTTGATCAGCAGGGCGTTCTTGATGACCGGGGCGGCGCCGCCGAACGGCACCATGAACGCCTCGTCGGTCGCCGCGGTGCCCGTCGGGCTGTACGGCCCCTTGACGTTGTAGCGGCCGTACCGGCCCTCGTGGCCCTGGTGCAGCGCCCGGTACACGAGCACGTTCTTGGCGTAGCCGGCCTGGACGGCAGCGTCGGCGAGCTGGACGGCGCTGCCGCCGCCGTTGCCGCCGCCGCCCCACGCCTTGGCGCTGAACGTCAGGTTGCCGAGGCCGAGCCACGACCAGAGGCGGGCCGAGTCGTGCTCGTTGTCGTGGTAGGTGACGATGCCGTCGACGTCGGCCGGCGTGAGGCCGGCGTCCTCGATGGCCGCGTGCACGGCCATCGACGCGAGCTGGCGCACCGAGTGCGGCGACTTCCCCGCCCGGAAGTACGGCGACTCACCGATGCCGGTGACCGCGGTGCTGACCCCCATGCTCGCGTTGCTCCTCTCAACAGCCGGTGCTGCCGCGAATCCTGCTCCGAATCAGACGAACGTGCCCTCGGCGTCCTTGGTCGCGAACCGCGGTGCGATCTCCGTGGCGAAGCGGTACAGCTCCTCCTGGTTCTCCTCCGGCGGCAGGTGGCCCTGGCCGAACTGCAGCCACATCTCGTTGAAGCCGAGCCGCTCCTGGGCCTGCTCGATCTGGTCGGAGATCTGGTCGGCCGTCCCGATGAGGCAGTTGGCGTAGCCCTGGCCGAACGGGAGGAAGAAGGTCTCCCAGATCCAGTCGTGCTCGGCCTTCAGCTCGGCCGCCTTCTCCTTGGTGTCGGCGAGCATCAGCACCCCACCCCACGCCGCGGCGTCGGCCTTGCTCACGTCGCGGCCGGCCTCGGCGGCCGTCGCGATGTAGCGGTTCCAGAGCGCCTCGCAGAAGTCCATCTGGTTGGCCAGGACGATCGGCTTGCCGCCCTCACGGGCCCACATGTCGATGGTCCGCATGCTGTGGGCGAAGGCCCCGTACAGCGGCGGGTGGGGCTGCTGGTAGCAGCGCGGCGCGATCCCGATCTCGCGGACGACCCCTTCGGCGTCCATCCCCTGGCCGTACGCCTCGTACACCGGGTGGCCGGGCAGGCCCTCGGCCGGCGGGAACTCCCAGTACTTGCCCTTGTGGCTGAACGTGGCGTTGAGCCACGCCTGCTTCACGATGCCGACCGACTCCTCGAAGATCTCGCGGTTCATCGTGTCGCTGTCCTCGCGCGCCTTGGCGGCGCCGGGCGTCGTCGCCCGCACGCCGGGCACGGCGGCGTAGTTGCCGACCCACCGAGGCTGGTAGCCACGGGTGAAGCCCACCATCAGGCGGCCCTTCAGCATGTGGTCGAGCGTGGCGATCTCCTCCGCCGCCCGCACCGGGTTGTGGGTCGGGAGGACGTAGCCGAGCGTCGCCACCTTGAGCCGCTTGGAGTGCAGGCCGATGAAGAGGCTGAACATCCCGGGGTGGTTCGTGATCTCGAACCCCTCGATCTGGAGGTGGTGCTCGTTGTGGCCGTAGCTGGCGTAGCCGTACTCGTCAGCGATGCTGATGTAGTAGCGGATCTCCTCGAGGAACTGCTGGTACAGCTCGCCGTTCTGGCCCGCCATCCCCTTCTCGATGTCCGACCGACGGCCGATCGTTCCCGGCTGGATCAGGTGGAACTTCACAGGGGCCTCCTCGCGAGTGGTGTCGAGCGAGTGTCCCACCGGCCGGCGGCGACTGTCAACTCCCACGTTGATTGAATCATTCGAAGAACATCTTGTTGGCGTTGCCGTACACGAACTTGTCGAACCGCTCCTGATCACGGAACGGGAGGGCGACCACTTCGCGCATGCAGCGCTCCAGCGTCAACAGCGGGTAGTCGCTGGCGAACATGACCCGGTCCGCACCGCGCGTGTTGGCGTACTGGATGATCTGCGCCGGGATGTGCTTGGGCGCGAACGCCGACGTCATGTAGTGGATGTTCTGCCACTTGATCATCAGCTTCACGCAGACGTCGACCCAGGGCTCGCCGCCGTGCTGGAGCACGATCTTCAGCTCGGGGAAGAACGCACACACGTCGTCGATCGGCAGCGGGTCCTGGTACTTGCTCGGCACCAGCGGGCCGGGGAAGCCGACGTTCATGCCGACCGGCACGCCCAGCTCGATGCACTTGGCGTACACCGGGTAGTTGCGGGCGTCGTTGTACGGCATCTGGGTCGCCAGGCCGAGGACGCGGATCAACCGGTAGCCGTCGCCGTTCACGAGCTCCTCCACCAGGCGCACGGCCGCCATGCCCTGGTGGGGGTCGATCACGTGCGACCCGACGAAGCGGTCGGGGTGCTCGGCCAGGGCCTTGCGCACCCAGGTGAGGTCGTCGTAGCCGGTGTAGCCGGAGCACAGGACCGCCTTGCGGACCCCGGCCTCGTCCATCTCGTCGATGAGCTGGGGCAGCGTGGTGCCCCGCTCGAGCCGGGCCGCCATCTCCGGGAAGAGGGCGGACGCGTCGCGCCCGGGGTCGGTGGGCGGCCCGAGGTTGGGGTTGATCCAGGCGTCGATGGCCCCGCCGGCGAGGCTGAACGTGCTCATGCCCGGCGCAGCGCGACCAGCAGCTGGCCGAGCTCCTCGACCTCGAACTGGAGGTAGTTGGCCGGGATGTTGAAGTGCGTGATGCCGAGGTCGGCGAGGCGGGAGCCGTAGGCGACGTACTCCTCCACCACGTCGTCCAACGGGCGTCGCTCGATCGGGCCCTCCTCCGGCGGCGTCGGGCTGATCGAGGCGCGGTAGCCGATCTCGTCGGGATCCCGGCCCACGTCGGCGCAGGCCTTGCGGATGCCCTCGATCGACCGGGCGACCTCGTCGTAGTCGGCCGCCTCGCGCGACAGCCAGCCGTGGCCCAGCGTGGCGATCCGGCGCGCCGTCGGCCCCTCGATGGCGTTGCCGCCCCACCACACGGGCACGCCGCCCGGGGTCACCGGGGCCGGCTCGGAGAGCACGTCCTGGAACTTGATGTACATGCCCTCGAAGCTCGACAGCCCGGGTGACCACAGCTCCTGGCAGGCCCGGATGACCTCCTCGAGCCGCTCGTCGCGCTCCTTGGGCGGGATGCCCATGGCCACGAACTCCTTGGCGAACCAGCCCATGCCGACGCCGAGCACGAAGCGCCCGTTCGAGATCACGTCGAGCGTGGCCGCCTGGCGGGCGAGGATGGCGAAGTTGTGCGCCGCCGCCAGGATCACGCTGGAGTACATCTTGATCGTCGACGTGCGGGCGGCGATGGCGGCGAACATGATCATCGTGTCGGCCCGGTCGGAGCGCTTCTCCGTGCGCCCGTGCACCATGTTCCCGGCCCCGCCGGGGTGGGGCATCACCGGGCCGAAGAGGATGTGCTCGCCGTCCCAGACGTCGTCGTAGCCGAGGGCCTCGAGCTCGACCACGAGGTCGGGCAGGTCCCGGAAGGTCCTCGCGTAGCCGGGGACGAGCCCGGGGAGCTTGATGCCGAACGCCTGGTCCATGTCGGTCCTTCGTTGGTCAGAGGTTGAACGACGGGTTCGACCCGAGGGGCGCGTCGCCGATGACGTTGCGCTCGGCCAGCTCGGCCAGCTCGGCGGGATCGACGCCGAGGAGCCCGCAGAGGATCGCCTCGTTGTGCTCGCCGAGCAGCGGCGCCGACGTCCGGAACCACCGGTCGACGTCGGTGAACCGGAAGGGGAGCGAGGGCGCCGGGTGGCGGCCGGCGACAGGGTGGTCGACCACTTCGAAGTAGCCCCAGCCCGCCATCTGCGGCTGCTCGTGGGCCAGGCGGGGATCGGTCAGGGTCCCGGCCGGCACGCCGGCGGCGACGAAGCGCTCAGTCGCCTCGAGCACGTCCTGCGTCGCCGCCCACGCCACCAGCTCGACGTCGAGTCGATCGTGCCCGGCCTGGCGTCCGGCGGCCGTCGCCAGCTCCGGCGCCGCCGCCCACCCGGGGCTCCCGAGCACCTCGACCGCCGCGGCCCACTGCTCGTCGGTCTCGATCGACAGCGCCAACCAGGCGTCGTCGCCCTCGCACCGGTACAGGCCCTGGGGCGCGGCGTCGCAGCTGCGGTTGCCCCGGCGCTCGAGCGAGCGCCCGTAGGCCGTGTGCTCGACGACGAGCTCGGCGCTGGCGTTCACCGCGGTCTCGGCCATGGCGAGCTCGAGGAACGCGCCGTCACCGGTGCGCCGGCGGCGCCAGAGGGCGAGGAAGATGGCGAACACGGCGTGGTAGCCGGCGAGGGAGTCGCACGGCCCACGCGGCACGGAGGGCGCAGGGTCGTCGGGGTGCCCGGTGATCCACGCCATCCCGCTCACCTGCTCCATCGTCTGGGCGAACCCGACGTTGTCCCGCCACGGCCCGTCGAGGCCGAACGCCGGCATGCGGGCGTAGACCGCCCGCGGGTTCAGCTCGCGGACGCGCTCGGCCGTGAGGCCGAAGCGCTCGAACACGCGAGGTGAGAAGTTCTCCACGACGACGTCGCACTCGGCGATCAGCTGCTCGACGAGCTCGCGACCGCGCTCGTCCCCGAGGTCCAACGTGAGGTCGCGCTTGTTGGGCCCGACCATGAACCAGTTCTGGCCCTTCTCCCACCACTGGGGCGAGCCGTACGCCCCGTCGACCTTGAGCCGGGCCAGGTCGAGGCGCTGGATCGACTCCAGGTGGATCACGTCGGCGCCCAGGGAACCGAAGACCAGGCCGACCGTCGGGCCGGCGACCATCGCCGTGGCGTCGAGCACGCGGAGGCCGGCGAACGGGAGGCCCGTGCCGGCGACGCCGTCTGCCGCCGGTCGGGTGCGGGGCTCCACCGCGCCGTCGTGCTGTCCGAGCGTCGGGGCCGGACCGCCCGGCACAGGTCGGATCCCGTCGATGCGGTACGGGGGCAGCGGCTGCACGAACCCGTGGTGCGACGGGCCGAAGATGCCCCGAGCCCGGTAGTGCTCCTGGGCCAGCATCGCCGGGGCGTCGTTGACCGGCGCCACCGGGATGCGCCACAGCGACGCCAGGTCTCGCACCTCGTCGGTCGTGTGCTCCAGGAACCAGCCCGACGTCCGCTCGTTCCACTCGTCGAGGTGCGCCACCCGGAAGTCGGCCGACGCCCACCGCTCGTCGTCGAGGAGCTCGAGCTGGTCGATCATCCGGAGGAAGTCCTCGAACTGCTGCCGGCTGTTGGTGGTCAGCCCGATGAAGCCATCCTTGGTCCGCTCGATGGAGGGAGCGTCCACGACCCGGGCCGGACCGGCGATCGGCGGCTGGCCCAGGAGGTTGTAGCGCATCGACATGTTCGGGTTGGTCGAGAGGTGGTCGGCGGGCAGCCACGGGGTGTCGACCCGCGCGCCCTGGCCCGTCGCCCGGGCGCGGGTGACCGCGGCGAACGCGCCCACCGCACCGAACACGCCGGCGCACCACTCCGCGGTGCGCCCGCCGGCCTGGAACGGCACGCCGTCGGGCCGACCGCGCGCGCCGAGCGACCCGCTCGCCGCCTGGACGGTGAACCCGGTCGCCGGCCGGTCCCGCCACGGCCCCGACCGACCGAAGGGCGTGAGGGAGAGGACCACGAGCTGCGGCCACCGGTCGACCCACGCGTCGACGTCGGGGCGCTGCGGCACGAAGGACTCGATGACGAGGTCGGCGCCGGCCACGAGCTCCTCGACGTGTGGGTCGGACGGATCGCCCACGACCGACCGCTTGGAGGCGTTGAGGTACCGGAAGAACGCGCTGTCCTCGCCGCCGAGGTCGGCACCGCTGGCCGACCGCGTGCGGATCGGGTCGCCGTCGGCCGGCTCGACCTTGACGACGTCGGCTCCGGCGTCGGCGAAGAGCTTGCCCGCGTAGGGGCCGGCGATCCCGGTCGCCAGCTCCACCACACGGAGGTCGGAGAGGGCGTCCATTCAGTCGAAGACGATGACGGAGCGGGCCACGCGGCCCCCCTCCATGTCCTCGAACCCGGCGTTGATCTCGTCGAGCGAGATCTGCTTCGAGATGAGCGTGTCGATGTCGAGCAGCCCGTCGACGTACTCCTGCAGGAGCAGCGGGAAGAACTCGTCGACCTTGGCGTCGCCGAAGCAGCAGCCCTTCAGCGTCTTGCTCGTCGTCTGGATCGGCCGGGTGGCGAGCGCCGACTCGGGCTGCCCCACGCCGATGAGCACCATCTCGCCGCCCCGGCGCGTCATCTCGTACATCTGCGTCACGGCGGTCGGGAAGCCGGTGACGTCGAACGCGACGTCCACGCCGTTCCCACCCGTGAGCTTCTTCACGGCTTCGACGACGTCGTCCTTGGCGGCGTTGACCACGTCGGTCGCACCCAGCTTGCGGGCGAGGTCGAGCTTCAGGTCCACCATGTCGATGGCGATGATCTGGCCGGCGCCGGCGAGCTTGGCCCCCTGCACCACGTTGAGGCCCACGCCGCCGCAGCCGATGACGGCGACGGAGTCGCCCGGCTGGATGTCGGCGGTGTTGCGGGCGGCGCCGACACCGGTGGTCACGGCGCAGCCCACCAGGGAGGCGGCCACCATGTTGCTGCCCGCCGGAACCTTCACGACCGACATCTCGGGCGCGACCGTCACCTCGCTGAACGTGCCGGAGAAGCAGAACTGGCTGATGCTCTCGCCCGACGCCGAGCGGTACCGGCTCGTGCCGTCGAGCAGGCCGCCGGCGACGGGCGCCAGCATGCGGACCTCGCACTGCGTCGGCTGGCCGCGCCGGCACCAGAAGCACTGCCCGCACTGCGGGATCGGCGAGAGGATCACGTGGTCGCCGGCCACGACCCGCGTCACGCCCTCGCCCACCGACTCGACGATGCCCGCGCCCTCGTGGCCGGGCACGGCCGGCAGGGCGATCGGGAACTTGCCCTCCATGAGCCCCACGTCCGAGTGGCAGAGGCCGGCGGCGCTGAGCCGGATCCGGACCTCCCCCGCCTTCGGTGCGTCGACCTCGATGTCCTCGATCGTGAGGGGCTGGTTCGGCGTGCGGAGCACGGCAGCTCGGGTCATCGTTCCTCCTGTCGGGAGCGCGACTGCATCGCCGGACCCCCCTCCGCGCAGCGTACGTTCGGGCCGGCGCCGCTGTCAACGTCTCAGTTGACGGAAGCAGGTGCCTCTGGTAGCCAGACGATGTGAGCTACCGGGTCGCCCTCACCGGCGACGCGATCCTGAACACGCGCGTCTCGTCCTGCGCCGATCGCGAGGTGCTCGACGTGCTCGACCTCCTGCGCGGGGCCGACGTCGCCTACGGCCACGTCGAGATCCCCCTCCACGACTTCGCCACGGACGACACCTTCCCCTCGGCCGAAGGCGCGCTGAGCTGGATGTGTGCCCCGACGGTGACGGCCGAGGAGCTGCGGTGGTGCGGCCTCGACATCGTGTCCACGGCGTCGAACCACAGCTTCGACTTCTCCTTCGGCGGCCTGCTGTCGACCCTCGACGCACTGGACGCCGTCGACCTCCCCCACGCTGGCACCGGCGCCGACCTCGGGGCCGCCCGGGCGCCGGCGTTCGTCGACACGGCGGTGGCTCGGGTGGGCCTCGTGTCGGCCGTGTCGTCGTTCCCGATGGCCGCCCGGGCCGGCGCCGCCCGCGTCGACATGCGCGGCCGGCCCGGCGTGAACGGGCTGCGCCACCACCACGTCGTCGACCCGTCGACGGCGACGGAGCTGGTCGACCTCTACGGCCGACTCGGCTGGTGGGTGACCCGGGCCGGCGACGAGCTGGCGGTGAACCCGCCGGGCCTGCACAACTCGCTCCTGCGCTTCGTCGTCGACGACCGGGTCGAGGGCATCACGACCCGCTGCGACGAGGACGACCTCGCCGGCAACGTGCAGGCGATCCGGCACGCCGCCTCAGCGGCCGACTTCGTGATCGCCCACCTCCACTCCCACGAGTGGGAGGCGACCGACGGGCGCCTCGGCACCAGCCCGGCCTTCGTCCGGGAGTACGCCCATGCCGCCGTCGAGGCCGGCGCCTCCGTCGTCGTCGTCCAAGGCTCGCACGCACCGTTCCGCGGCATCGAGGTCCACCGCGGGGTCCCGATCCTCCACGACCCCGGGCCGCTCTTCCGGCAGGGCCGGCGCAACGCCCAACCCCAGGACTTCTACGTGCGCTGGGGCAACGGCCCGGCCGCCCGAGCGGCCGACGCCGGGATCCTGGAGGCGTTCGAGGCCCGGGCCGGCGTGCTCGGCGGCGGACCCGGCACCCATGAGGTCCTGCACCCGCGGGAGGGCGTTGCCCACGAACCCGGCTTCTTCGTCCCGGTGTGCGAGGTCGACGACCACCACCGGGTCACCGCCATCGCCATCCACCCGGCCTCGTGGTCGGGCGCGCCGACCAAGGCGGCCAGCGGCTTCCCCCGCCGCCTCACCGGCACGAGAGCGACCGCCGTGCTCGAGCACCTCCGGGCGCTGTCGGCGCCGTTCGGGACCGAGGTGCAGCTCGACGGCGACACCGGCCGGATCGAGGTCGGGCGATGACTACTTGGCGTCGTAGATCTTGGAGAACGACGGTGCCGGGCGCTGGACGCTGAGGCCGCCGTCGACGCCGATGACCTGGCCGCTCGTGTGGGCCGCCATGTCCGACAGGAGGTACACGACGCCGTTGGCGATGTCCTCCGGCCGGCCCGGGTGCCCGAGCGGGATGAGCGAGTCGATCGCCGCCCGCGTCTCGGGGTTCATGCCGGCCACGTTGCTGGTCGCGGTGGGGCCGGGCGAGATCATGTTGGCCCGGATGCCGTCGGGGCCGTACTCGACCGCGAGGGTCTTCGTGAGGTGGGCCAGGCCGGCCTTCGCCGCGCCGTAGGCCGCGGTGCGGGGCGAGCCGTGGCCGGCGGTGCCGCCGTCGGAGCCGATCGTCACGACCGACCCGCCGGTGCCCTGCTCGAGCATGACCGGCAGGACCCGGCGCAGGACCCGGAAGACGTAGGTGATGTTGAGGTCGAAGACCCGGTCCCAGTCGTCGTCGCCGAACTCGTGGAGGCGGACGAACGGGATGTTGAAGGCCATGAGCCCACCGAGGCTGGTGACGACGCCGTCGAACCCGCCCAGGGCGGCATGGGCCTCGGCCACGAACCGCTCGACGTCGGCGTCGATCGTCACGTCGCCGGCGAGGGCGACGGCACGCGACGCACCGGCGTCGAGCACCTCCTTGGCGGTCGACTCGGAGGCCTCGAGGCTGATGTCGACGATGGCGACATCGGCACCGGCACCGGCGGTGGCCACGCTGATGGCGTGACCCACCCCACCGCCGCCGCCACCGACGACGAGGATCCTCCGACCCTGGAGGAGCTGCGGGCGCGTGGTCGTCGACATGGTCAGACGTCGATCTTGTAGAGGCGGGCGGCGTTGTCCTGGACGATCTTGCGGATCACGGCGGGGTCGAGGTCCTTGAGCTTCTCCTCCGACCGCTCGACGGGCGACGGGTAGAGGCTCGTCGGGTGGGGGAAGTCGGTCTCCCACAGCACGTTGTCGGCGCCGATCCGGTCGAGCAGCGCCAGCGGACCGGCGTCCTCGAACCAGAACGTGCCGTAGATGCCGCGCTGGAAGAGCTCCTTGGCCGGCGGAAGCTCGGGCGCGTCCCCACCGGGGAACTCCTCGCGGTACTCGTAGTCGATCCGCTCGAGCACGTACGGGATCCAACCGATCCCGCTCTCGACGCTCACCCAGTTGAGCTTGGGGAACCGGATCAGCAGATCGCTGGCGCACAGGTTGGAGATGAAGCGCGAGTTCGAGAGCTCGGTCTGGATCGACCGCACCGGCTTGGCGGCCCGCTCGGGGAGGGACGGCCACGCCGCGCCGCCCTGCTCGCCCTTCCAGTTGCGGGCACCGATGTGGATGTTGATCGGAAGCTCGAGGTCCGACAGCGCCTCGTACAGCGGAGACCAGTGCTCGGTGCCGAGGTCGGGCAGGCCGCCGAGGTGCGGCTCGCCGGCCATGAGCACGCCGGTCAGCCCGATGTCCTTGGCCCGGTGGGCCTCGGCCACCGACTGCTCGATGTCCCAGAACGGCAGCATCGCCTGCGGCAGCAGCCGGTTGTCGCCCTCCTCCTGCCACTCGCGCATCGCGTCGTTGAAGATCTGGCAGATCACGTAGGAGAGCTCGGGATCGAGGCCCTGGACCATCGCCGGGGCGGCGAACCCCATGATGTTCGGGTAGACGATCTGGGCGTAGATGCCCATCTCGTCGAGCAGGTCGATCCGCGGCTTGGCCTCGGTGGCGGCAGCGTGGATCTCGTCCTCCGTGCCGCCGATCTGGGAGGTGTCCCGGTCGAACTTGTCCATGTCGGCGCCGTAGTACGGGATCTTCTCGCCGTTCTTGCGCACGAAGGCGATGCTGTTGGCCCGGCTCAGCTTCACGTCGCCGTCGATGAACCAGTACCGCTGACCGTCGGCGTCGGTCTGCACCTGCGGGACCCGATCGGCGTACTTGGCCGGCGCCCGCGAGGTCCAGAGGTCCTCGGCTTCGGTGAGGTGCGAGTCAGCGTCGATCAGCTTCAGGCCCTTGAACGGGCCCGTCTCACGAGGCTTGAACATTCTTCTCCCCTTGCCGGCGACCTTCGTCGAGGGTAGCCCCGGCGATGGGCCACCGTCAACGGTAACGTTGATGATTGGATCGGGCGGTGGGACCCACCCTGTTGCGTCAGCCCTCGCGGAGGACCTTGCGGTTGACCTTGCCCGTCGGCGTCATCGGGAGCTCGTCCACGAACTGGACGATGCGGGGCTTCTTGTAGGAGGCCAGGTGGTCCCCGACGTACTGCGTCACCTGCTCCTCGGTCAGCTCGGCGCCCTTGGCCCTGACGACGACCGCCTTCACGAGCTCGCCCCACGTGGCGTCGGGGACGCCGACGACGGCCACCTCGGCGATGTCCGGGTGGTTGCCGAGCGCCCGCTCGATCTCACTCGGGAAGATGTTCTCGCCGCCGGAGATGATCATGCTCTTGATCCGGTCGACGATGAAGAAGAAGCCCTCCTCGTCCCACGCCCCGCCGTCGCCGGTGTGGATCCACCCGTCACGGACCAGTTCGGCGGTCTCCTCCGGCTTGTTCCAGTAGGAGAGCATGTTGTTGGGCCCGCGGTGGCAGATCTCGCCCATCGTCTGGCCATCGCGCGGGACCGGCTTGCCGTCCTCGTCGAGCACGGCGACGGTGCTGAGCAGGGCGGCCTGGCCACAGGACCGGAGCAGCTCGGGCCGCTCCCCCCGCAAGGCCCGCCGATGGGCCTCGGGGCCGAGGTAGGTGCCAGGCCCGAACTCGGACATGCCCCAGGCCTGGAGCAGGTCGGCCTCGAAGAGCTCACCGGCCTCGCGGATCACGTCCTCGCCCATCGGGGCGCCGCCGTACTCGACGAGGCGCACGGACGGGCACGGCCGACCATCCTGCTTGAGGCTCTCGATGAGGCGCGGGAGCATCGTGGCGATGGCCATGAAGCCGCTCACCTTCTCCTCCCGGATGACCTCGAGCATGGGGTCGGCGTCGAAGTTGGCGATCACCACCGGTCGGCCCTGGAGCAGGTACGCCAGCGACATGTAGCCGATGACGTGGAAGAACTGCCCGAGCATCAGGTAGGTGTCGGTCTCGGCGATGCGGGCGGCGGCCAGGTAGTCGAGCGTCGCCGCGCCGTACGTGTACTGGCTGTGCATGGCGCTCTTCGGGATGCCCGTGGTGCCACCCGTCGAGACCGCGAGGTACGGCTCGTGGGCGAGGGTGAGCGGATCGGGCAGGCCGACGCCGAGGTCGGCGGGCTTGCTCGCGACCCGGGCCAGCAGGTCCTCGTAGTCCGAGTCGTTGCCGGTGGACCACTCGATCCACGCCTCGACCTCGACCTGGGAGCGGATCTGGTCGACGATCGGGCGGAACTCGGCCTCGTAGAACACGACGGTCGGCGTCGCGTCGCGCAGGGCCTCGACGACCTGCGACGGCGAGAACCGCCAGTTCAGCGGGAAGAGGAGGGCGCCGGTGCGGGCGGCGGCGAGGTAGAGCTCCACCATCTCGAGCGTGTTGCGGGACAGCGCGGCCACCCGCTTCCCAGGTCCGAGGTCGTAGAGCCCGTGGAGCGCGGTCGCCAGCAGCTCCGTGCGCCGACCGAGGTCGCCGAACGTGCGGGAGAGGCCGAGCTTCGGCTCGATCAGGGCCGGTGAGCCCGGGTCCCGGTCCGCGAAGCCCATCGCCATCCCGGCCAGGTTGATCATCGCGAGACCTCGGCGCGTCGCAGCGAACCCATCCCGGACCCCCAGTCCTCGGCAGCCGGCAGGATCGCCGACCCGGAGCGTGGATGATGCCTCGTGCCCTCCGGTCTGTCAACTACCTCGTTGACTCGGATCAACAACCGTGTTGACAACACTCCTGCGACTCCGTACGATCGCTCCATGTCGACCAAGGTTGTCGCCGCAATCGAAGCCATCGCCCGGGGCGAGGCGGTCATCGTCACCGACGACCCCGACCGGGAGAACGAGGGCGACGTCATCATCGCCGCCGATGCCGTCGACGCCGCGTCGATCGCGTTCATGGCCGTGCACTGCCGGGGGCTGATCTGCCTGTCGCTGCCTGGCGCTCGCCTGGCCGAGCTCGACCTCGGCCCGATGGTGCCGGGCGCCGAGGCGGAGACCAACTTCACCGTCAGCATCGACCTCGACGTCCCCGGCTCGACCGGCATCTCCGCGGCCGACCGGGCCCGCACGATCCGGCGGGCCGTCGACGGCGGCGTGGCCCAGGACTTCCGCCGGCCCGGCCACGTCTTCCCGCTCCGGGCCGTCGACGGCGGGCTGGCCGCGCGCCGGGGCCACACCGAGGCGTCCGTCGAGCTGGCCCGCCTGGCCGGCCGGGCGCCGGCCGGCGTCATCTGCGAGATCATGAACGACGACGGCACGATGGCCCGGGGCGCCGACCTCGAGGCGTTCGCCGAGCGCCACGGGCTGCTGATGGTCTCCATCGCCGAGCTCGTCGAGCACCTCCGGCACGAGGGCGGCGACGGCTGGACCACCGAGGTGGCCGAGCAGGTGTACGTCGAGCGGGTCGTCGAGACCACGCTGCCGACCCGCTTCGGGCGGTGGCGCACGATCGGGTTCCGCGACGAGGACGGCCTCGAGTACGTCGCCCTCCAGCTCGGTGAGGTCGACCCGAGCTCGACGACCACCGTCCGCCTCCACTCGGAGTGCCTCACGGGCGACGCGCTCGGGTCCGACCGGTGCGACTGCGGCCAGCAGCTCGAGATGGCCATGCAGCTGATCGCCGAGGAGGGCTCGGGCACCATCGTCTACATCCGGGGCCACGAGGGCCGGGGCATCGGGCTCCTGCCCAAGCTCCAGGCCTACGCCCTCCAGGACCGCGGCCGGGACACCGTCGACGCCAACCTCGAGCTCGGCTACGAGGCCGACCTGCGCGACTACCGCGGCGGGGCGGCCGTCCTGCGCCAGCTCGGCATCCGTCGCATCCGGCTCCTGACCAACAACCCGCGGAAGCTCGCCGCCATGGAGGCGGAGGGCATCGAGGTCGCCGAGCGGGTGCCGCTGCGGGCGAAGGAGTCGGCCGACAACCTCCGCTACCTGAGCGCCAAGCGGGCTCGGCTCGGCCACCTGCTCACCTCTGCCGGCTGAGGACGGCCGATCGCCCCGCTCAGGCAACACACGCGTTGACTGGGAGGGCCACCGGTCGTACCCTCGGGTGGCAGCACGACCGCACGAGTGAGGGGACCACATGAGCACGATGGAAGCTGACGTCGAGACGAGCGAGATCACCAGGACGCTCACCGAGTACCTGGTCGGCCTCGAGTTCGGCGACATCCCCTCGGACGTCGTCGAGTCGGCCAAGCTCTACACGCTCGAGTGCCTCGGCCACATGGTGAGCGCCCAGGCCCAGCAGGTGAGCCAGATGGTCGTCGCCTACGTCCGCCAGCTCGGCGCCGCACCGCAGGCGATCGTGGTCGGCACGGGGATCCGCACGGCGGTGGCCGAGGCGGCCTACGCCAACGGCACCTTCGCCCACGCCGACGAGCTCGAGTCGCACGGGACGTTGCCCGGGACCGGGCTGGTCCCGCCGATCGCCGCCGCGATCAGCGTGGGCGACTGGGTGCCGGGCACCAGCGGCACCGCCTTCCTCACCGCCCTGGTCGCCGGCATCGAGATGCAGGGCCGCCTCGGCACGGCCGGCATCGGCGCGTGCGACCGCGGCTTCATGGGCATCTCGCTCGTCGGCCCCGGCGGCGCGGCGGTGACCGCCGGTCGGCTGCTCGGCCTCGACGTCGACCAGATGCGCAACTGCCTCGGCATCGCCCTGCCGCTCGGCAACGGCAGCCTCCGCGGCTGCGGGTACATGACGCACGTCCACGAGGCGGGCATCCCGACCCGCACCGGCGTGTTCGCCGCCCAGCTGGCCTCGACCGGCTTCACCGGGGCACCCGACTTCCTCGACGGCGCCCACTCCTGGGGCGAGCAGTTCGCCGGGGACGCGCCCCGCCCGTACGACGCCGCGGCGTTGACCGCCGGCCTGGGCGGCAGCCTCTTCCTGGAGACGTGCGGCGTCTCCCCGAAGCAGTACGGCTCGTGCGGCCTGACCCACCAGACCATCGAGGGCACGATCGACCTCATGGTCGAGCACGACCTCAAGCCGGCGGACATCGTGCGCATCGACCTGCTGGTCCCGCCGTGGGCCGACCGCGTGGCGTCGTTCCGGGAGCCGCAGAACGGCGAGCAGGCGAAGTTCAGCATCCGCCAGGGCGTGGCGGCCCTGCTCGTCGACGGCGTCCCCACGCTCCCCTACCTGCGGCCGTTCTCCGACGACACGTGCAACGACCTGCGCTACATCCGGGCCCGCGAGCGCGTCATCCTCAACATCGAGGAGGGCGGGGAGAACCAGCGGGGGTTCGCCCTCCAGACCGTGACGATCACGCTCAAGGACGGGCGGACGGTGTCGAAGGTCGTCGACGGCAAGCTGGTCCGGGGCCACATCGCCAACCCGTTCACGGTCGACGAGCGCATCGAGATGGTGCGCAACACGGTGGCGAGCATGGGCCCGGACCGCACCGAGCGCTTCATCGAGACGGTGATGGACCTCGAGAACCGCTCGGTCGCCGAGGTGGCCGAGCTCATCGCGCCGGCCGCCACGGCCTAGCCCGTGCGCCTCGGCGCGATCTCGCCACGCCCATCTGAACCAAGCTCCAGGAGGAACACGTGTCCACACGATCTGATCTGCTGCGCGGCCGACGGCTCCTGATCGTCGGCGGGGCCGGCACGGGGGTCGGGCACGCCATCTCGGTCGCCACCGCGGCCGCCGGTGCCGACATCGCCATCGTCGACCTGGACCAGGCGGCGGCGGAGGCGACGGCGAAGGAGGTCCTCGACGCCGGGGCCTCCCGGGTGATCCCCCTCTCCGGTGACGTCCGCAACGGGGACGACATCGAGCGGGTCGTCGCCGAGGCCGCTGCCGCCCTCGGCGGCCTCGACGGGCTGGTCCCCAGCCTCGGCGGCACGATGGCCTTCGGCCTGCCGTTCGTGCGCGTCCACGAGCACACCGACGACAGCTGGGACAAGACGTTCGACCTGAACATCCGCTACGTCTTCCGCTTCCTCCGCCCGGTGCTGAAGGTCCTGCTCGAGCAGGGCACCGGCGGGACCATCGTGACCGTGGGCTCCGACGGCGGCACGGCCGGGCACGGCTCGCCGCTCAACGGGCCCTACAGCGCGGCCAAGTGCGGCCTCTCCCACCTGACCAAGTCGCTCGCCGTCGAGTACGGCCCCGATGGCATTCGCGTGAACATGGTCTCCCCCGGTCCGACGGCCACCGGCAACGTGGCGTCGATGCCGGCCGAGACCCGCGACGCCATGAGCTCGCTCATCCCGCTCGGCCACTGGGGCGCCCCGGAGAACATCGCCGATGCCGTGGTGTTCCTGCTGTCGGACATGGCGGCCCACGTGAGCGGCCAGATCATCGGCGTCGACGGTGGCCTGAGCGTCCAGCGGCCGGCCCCGTCGTTCTCCACGATCTACTCGGACAAGTAGGGCGAGCATCGGGGTCGGGCGTCCGACCCCGATGGCCCATCACCCCGCGGCCTGCACCTGCTTCGCCCACTCGACCTGCTTGGCGGCGACGTCGTGGATCGAGTCATCGCCGTTGCTCCACCGCATCCAGGTCTGAGGAAAGCCGTCGGATACGGTCACGCCGTGCAGCCGCAGGGCGACGAGACGACGCCGAGTGGCGACTGAGCGGTCGGTGGCGCGGCCCCGCGCCGCCGACGACCAGGACGCGTACGACGTCATCGAGACGGAGATGGCGCTGCTCTCCCGGGCGCTGTTCCGGCCTCGACCGCACGAGGACCAGCTCGATCGGGCCAGCTACCTCCTGGCCCGCACGCTCGACATCAGCGGCCCGCTCACCAACAACGCACTGGCGTCGATCCTCGCCCTCGACGCGACGACCGTCACCCGCCAGGTCCAGGCCATGGAACGAGCCCGGCTGGTGGTCCGGCAGAGCGATCCCGCCGACGGCCGGGTCAAGGTGATCAGCCTGTCCCCCGAGGGCCGGTCGAAGATGCTCCACGACCAGGCCGGTCGACGGCGCCGGGTGGAGGAGCAGCTCCAGGAGTGGAGCGACGAGGAGCGGCTCGAGATCGGCCGCGCCCTCGTCAAGCTCAACCAGGCGCTCGTGCAGCACCGCCGCATCGAACGGGAGGGATGACGCCACGAGCTGTCAACGTGAAGGTTGACAGCTCATCGGGATAGATGTATCCCTAACAGCAGTTGTCCTGCACCCGAGTCGAGGAGCGCCGGTGGCTGCACACGCGGTGGAGAGCCCGGCGATCCCCTGGATGCTGTCCGCCGACTCCCACGTGGTCGAGCCGCCGGAGCTGTGGGACCGCGTCCCCGCCGGGCTCCGGGACCGGGCGCCGATCGTCGTCGTCGAGGACGACGGTGACTGGATCTACTTCGAGGGCCGCAAGCTGCTGACGTTCAACGCCGGCTCGCAGCCCGGCGCCCGCTGGGCCGGCAACGACACCTTGAAGATCACCGGACGCTGGGCCGACATCGTGCCGGGGGCGTACGACCCCGAGGTGCACCTCGTCGAGAACGCCAAGGACGGGATCTACGGGTCGATCGTGTTCCCGACGGTGGGGCTCCTCCTCTACCGGCTCGAGGACTCGACCGCGATCTCGGCCTGCACGCGCGCCTACAACGACTGGATCTCCGAGTTCCAGGCGGCCGCACCCCGGCGGATCCGCGGCGCCGCCATGTTGAACGTCGACGACGTCGACGAGGCCGTGGCCGAGCTGCACCGCATCCGCGAGCGCGGCCTCGGCACCGCGCTGATCCCGGTCTTCCCTCGCCCCCCGGTCTCGTACGCCGACCCGAAGTTCGATCCCCTGTGGGCCGCGGCCGAGGCCCTCGAGGTCCCGCTCGTGATGCACACCGGGACGCTGCAGTCGAAGTCGACGACCCCGATCCCCGGGCGGGAGGGATCGGTCGCCTACGACGCCAGCTTCATGGACAACGCGATCTACAACACGATGAAGGAGTACCTCCCGAAGTGCGCCGTGACCGCGCTGATCTACGGCGGCGCGTTCGGCCGGTTCCCGGGGCTGCGGGTCGGGGTGGTCGAGTACGAGTGCGCGTGGGTGCCGGCGTTCCAGGTCGCCCTCGACCACGTGTACACGGCTCGCTGGCAGGGCCGGCAGGTGCACCGGTACTCCGACGGGATGCTCCCGAGCGACGTCTTCCGCCGGAACGTCTTCGTGACGTTCACCGAGGACCCGCTCGGGCTCCGGGACCGGGACCTCATCGGCGTCGACAACCTGATGTTCAGCACCGACTACCCGCACTCCGAGTCCTCGTTCCCGCGGTCCCGGGAGGTCGTCGCCGAGATCATGGCCGACGTCGACGGCGAGGACCGGAGGAAGATCCTGTGTGGCAACGCCGTGAGGATCTTCGGCCTCGAACAGCCTCCGGTGACGACGACTGGCGGCGACGCCGTGGACGAGGAGCAGCGATGACGGATGCGAAGGACCTGGAGCAGCGGCTCGCCGCGGTCGTCGATCGCGCCGAGATCATCGAGGTGTGCACCCGGATGCACTTCTTCCTCGACCGCAAGGCCTGGGACCGCTACCCCGAGGTGTTCGCCGCCGAGATCTCCCTGCCGACGCGCGCCGAGTTCGCCGCGCTGAAGCCGGGAGAGTCGGCCAAGGGCTCGCCCCGACCCCTCGCCGACCTCACGGCGAGCATCGAGGTGATGATGCACGAGCTGACGACGCAGCACATCGTGGCCGGGCACCACGTCGACCTCGATGGCGACACGGCCACCTGCTACGCCAACGGCTACAACATGCACATCGGCCCGGCCGGGATCGCCGAGAACCGGGTGGTGCACGCGTCCTACTACCAGTTCGGGATGGTGCGCACCCCGGACGGCTGGCGGATCCAGTCGCTCAACTCGAACCCCATCTGGGCCCAGGGCAACGAGAAGGTGTGCGGCGACGGCGCGGCGCAGGACGCGCTGCTGCGCGAGCTGGCCGAGAAGCACGGCGGCGATCGATGACGGCCGGGGAGCCGTACCTGGTGGTGTCGACCGACGCCCACGCCGGCCCGGCACCGGAGCAGCACCTCCGGTCGTACTGCCCGGAGAAGCACCTCGACGCCTTCGACGAGTTCTGCCGGCAGGCCCGCCACAACGCGAACCAGAAGATCCCGTGGATCGACGAGCATCGCGCCGGCGACATGCCCAACCCCACGTTGGGTGACCTCGGCCGCGAGGCCTGCATGCGCTGCGTCGAGTGCGAGGGCCACCACGACCCCCACGTGCGGCTGGGTCACATGGACGACGAGGGCATCGCCGCCGAGGTCATCTTCGCCGGCGGTCAGAACTTCGAGCAGCTGCCGTTCCTGGGGAAGGGGTGGACCGCCGGCAACACCGAGTACGACGAGGAGCTGCGCGCCGTCGCCATCCAGATCTGGAACCGCTGGATCGCCGACTACATCAGCGTCGACACCGCCCGACTCGTCGGCGTGCTGCAGATCCCGATCTGGGACGTCGAGGCCGCCGTCCGCGAGGTGAGGTGGGGCGTCGAGCGCGGCGCGCGCGTCGTCAACCTGCCGGCACCCCGGCTCGACTTCCCGTCGTACGCCAACCCGATGTACGAGCCGCTGTGGTCGGTGTGCGAGGAGGCCGGCGTGGCCCTCGTGACCCACAGCGGCGGCGGCGAGGATCCGCTCGGGGCGAACGACTTCCGGGGCGACTTCATCATGATCGCCGAGCACCAGTGGCTCAGCAGCCGGGGGCTGACGCAGCTCACGTTCGGCGGCGTCTTCCACCGCCACCCGCAGCTGAAGCTCGTCCTGACCGAGCAGCGGGTGGAGTTCGCGCCGTACTTCCTGCGGCACCTCGACTCCGTCTACGAGGGAGGGATGCGCGTCGACCGCGTGGCGCCGGCCGGTGGGATCGTGGCCTGGGCGCCGTTGGAGTACGGCCCGAACCAGATCGCCTCGGATCCGTCCGACCCCAACGCGCTGCCCAAGCGGCCGAGCGAGTACTGGGCCAGCAACTGCTACCTGAGCGGGAGCTTCCTCGCACCGTTCGAGGTGGCGATGCGCCACGAGGTCGGCGTCGGCAACCTCATGTGGGGCTCGGACTACCCGCACCAGGAGGGCACCTGGCCCTACTCCCGGCAGGCCATCCGCAACACGTTCTGGGACGTCCCCGAGGCCGAGGCACGCCTCATCCTCGGGGAGACCGCGATCGACGTCTACGGCCTCGATCGCGACGCGCTCGCGCCGGTCGCCCGGCGCATCGGCATGACGACAGACGAGGTGGCCACGCCCCTCGAGCCCGAGGAGTACCCGATGGGTCGCGGTGGCGCCTTCCGGGAGTGGGGCGCGTGCGCCTGATGGAAGACCACGGCGCACCGTCGAACCAGGGCACCTGGTCGAACGGGAAGCAACATCGACGCCGGCATCGCTGGCCGAAGGGGAACGGATGGCCATGCCGGAAGCCGTGAACACCACCATCGACGCCAACGCGTTCCTCGTGTCGCTCCGGGCCGAGCGGGACGTCGTCGGCGCCGGCCGCCAGCGCGACATCCTCGACGTCGTCATCGAGCACGTCGTGGCCGAGATCGTCGACCACGACATCGACCGGCTCATGGCCACCATGGTCGACGAGCCTCGCCACGAGTTCTACGGGCTGCCGGGCATCCCCCACCTGGTGGGCCAGGAGGCCGTGCGCTCCTACTACCTCCGGACGTTCACCGACGCCGGGCCGAACCGCGGCGGGATGGAGGTCGAGCGGCTCGTGGTCGGCGAGGACGCCTTCGTCAAGGTCGGCACGGTCCTGTACTCGGGTCTCGGGCTCCAGGTCCGGGCGCCCCAGGTGGCCGCCCAGCTCGATCTGTCACGACCCTGCGTGCTGCGCAAGCGGATGTGCCACGTCATGCCGTTCGACGGCGACCGGATCATCGCCGAGGAGCACTACTTCGACGGGCCGTTCACGGTCGACGACGTCGTCTACCTCGACTGAGGGGCGCCGACCAGCGGTTCGGTGATCGCCCGCAGCGACGGCGCCGAGTCGAGGTGGCGGATGGCGTCGATGACGCCCTCCACGTCGTCGGCCTTGACGAACTCGCTGGTGTTGGCCCGGAACTTCCGCGCCAGGTCGTCCCAGGTGAACGGGTCCTCGATGTCGCCCCGGAGCACGAGCTGCTCGCGATGGAACGTGCGCCCGTCGACGGTGCGGATGGTGACGTCGGCGCCCCGGGTCGGGAAGTCGTCACGTCCGACCACGTGCACCCGCGAGCGGGCCGACTCGAGCGTGGCGAGGTGGTCGTCGGCGAACGTGCCGACCGTGACCTCGCCGTCGACCATGGCGGCGGCGACGTTGTAGGCGAGCGAGAACTTGCCCTCCAGCCCGGTGACCGGCCAGTCGTAGACGAGCACGTCTCGCAGCGTCCGCGACTCGATCGCCACATCGACCTGGGCGACGTCGTCGCGGCCCAGGCCGTGCTCGGCCATGAGCCCGATGACGGCGTCGATGGCGTGGTGGTTCGCCCCGCAGCACGGATAGGGCTTGTAGCGCAGGCCCTCCTCGACGGCGTACGGCGGCGGCGGCTCGGACAGCACCAGCTCGAGGTCGCCCTCGTTCCGGCAGATCACCTCGTGCCAGCCGAAGCGGCCCTCGATGGCGACCTCGGTGGCCGTGAAGCCGGACTTGGCCAGCAGCGCCGCCTCCACGCCCGTGCGACACGAGAGGCCGGCGTGGAACGGCTTCGTCATCGTCCCGAAGTTCAGGCGGAGGCCGCCGGCCTGCGAGGCGGCGATGCCGAACGCCCGCTGGAGCTCGTCGCGATCGAGCCCGAGGAGGCGACCGGCGCCCGCCGTGGCACCGAACATCGCGTAGACGGACGGCTTGTGGTAGCCGGACGCGTAGGGGCCGGAGATGCTGTCGGCGTACATGCGGGTCAGGCGGTGGGCCACTTCGTAGCCCAGCACCATGGCGTCGACGAACGCGGCGCCGGTCGCCTCGGTGAGCTCGGCGACGGCGAGCACGGCCGGCATGACGGCGACGCTGACGTGCCCGGCACCGACCCCGATGTCGTCGAGGTCGAGGGCGTGGCCGGCGGTGCCGTTGACCAGCGCGGCGAACGTGGGCGCCAGCCGCACCCCGCCGCCGATCACCGCGGCCGGGCCCGTCGCACCCTGGCTCCGGGCGTACTCGAGCGCCAGTCGCCCGGCCGGCTCGGGGGCCCCGATCACCGTGACGCCGAGGAGGTCGAGCAGCGCCCGCTTCACCTCTTCGACCGCGGCCGGCGCGAACCCGCCCCCAGGCTCGTCCACCACCATCGACGCCAGGGCCCTGGTGACCTCCAGCCCTGCGCCGCTCCCTGCTGCTGCCATGTCCGCTACCTCTCCTCGGACCCTACGTCGCGACGCGCCATCACGCGCCTCCGCTCGCAGCCTCGGCCGCGAGGGGGCCGACCCGGTGCTCGCCCTCGGGCGTCTGCCCGCCGAGGTCGAGGAACCGGCGCATCGACGCGGCCGAGCGAGGGAGTCGGATGCACTCGTCGAACAGCAGCGCCTCGGTGCGGAGGCGCCCGGTCAGCTCGGCGGCCTCGTCGCCCAGGGCCACGGCACGCTTGGCCCGCCGCACGACGGCTGGGTCGAACGTGGCGATCCGCTCGGCCAGCTCGTCGACGAACGGCCGGAGCTCGGCGGCGGGGAGGGCACGGTTGAGCCAGCCCCACGCCTCGGCCCGAGCCGCGTCGATCTCGCTGCCACCGAGCACCATCTCCAGCGCCCGGCCCCGTCCCACCAGCTCCGGGAGGAGCTGGGTGCCACCCCCGCCCGGGACGATGCCCAGGGGCACCTCCATCTGGGTGACGACCGTGCGCTCGAGGCTCCCGAACCGCATGTCGAGGGAGGCGGCCAGCTCGGCACCGCCACCGCCGACGCGACCGTCGATCAGGGCGATCGAGGGCACGGGTGACGTCCGGAAGGCGAGGCAGGCTCGGTAGAACGCGTGCAGCTCGCTGCGGGCCTCCGCCGGGCCGTCCAAGGGGATCGCGAGGATCGCCTCGACGTCGAAGTGCGTGAGCCAGAAGGCCGGGTCGGCGCTCTCCAGGACGACGACGCGGACGTCGACGTCGTCGGCGGCCGCGGTGCAGGCGCCGGCGAGCTCGTGGACCAGGCGCCAGGTGATGACCTGGGCCGGTGGCGCGTCGACGATGATCCGGCCCACACCGTTGCGGAGCTCCGTGCGCAACCGCTTCGCGTCGAACCCGGCAAAGGTCATGACACCCTCCCGTCCACGGTCGGCGCGGTCGCATCGGTGAGCTCCTCGAGCACCATCCGCACGAGGCGCCGGCTCACGCCGGTGCGACGAGCCAACCCGTCGATCAACGCGGCGCGACTGGTCGGCACCTCGGCCGGCGCCCAGGCCACGATCGACGACCGCACCCGCAGCACGGCCCAGCGGGGCGGCCCCGGCCGAACCTGCCTCACCGCCCCGGGCCCGCGATCAGCGCGCATGTTGACAACGTAGCGGACCGACATCGCCCCGCGCCCGGCCCGACTGCGGATCAGGGCCGGTGCCAGATGCGGGCGTGGCGAAGCACGGACGCCTGCACTCCCAGCTCCCGCCAGGCGGCGTACTCGATGCCGCGGACCGCGCCGTACGCGTCGGCCACCCGGATGAACCTCCGTTCGAGCAGCGTGAGGTCGGGGCCCGCGTCCAGCACCTCGATCTCGGCCACCGCGTCGGCCCGCTCCCGGACGAGGCGGAGGCGCTCGATCGGCGAGGCACCCGCGAGCTCGGACTCGATCTGCACCAGGCGTCGTCGCAGGCGGTGCGCGGTGCGGCGAAGGCCGCGCCGGGCGTTGCGGTCGGCGATCGCGGTGAGGTACGCGGCGACGTCGAGCGCCGTGCCGGGAGGGGCGTCGGCCCGGGCATCGGCCTCCCGTTCCACGTCGATCACTTCGGGCCCATCCGGATCCCGCCGTCCAGGCGGAAGACCTCGCCGTTGAGGTACGAGATCTCGGCGATCGCCCGCACCAGCTTCCCGTACTCCTCCGGGCGGCCCAGCCGGCCGGGGAAGACGACGTCCTTGGCGAGCGCGGCCCGCTGCGCCTCCGGCACCGTGGCCAGCAGCGGCGTGTCGAACAGGCCCGGGGCGATCGTGCAGACCCGGATGCCCACCGGCGCCAGGTCGCGCGCCGCGGGCACCATCATGCCGACGACACCGCCCTTGGACGCCGAGTAGGCCAGCTGGCCGATCTGGCCCTCGAAGGCGGCGACCGAGGCCGTCATCACGACGAGGCCCCGCTCCCCGTCGGCCAGAGGCTCGGACCGGGCGATCTCGGCGGCGGCCAGGCGCAGCAGGTTGAAGGTGCCGACGAGGTTGACGTCGATCGTCGAGCGGAAGGTGCCCTCGTCGTGCGGCTCGCCGCTCCGGCTCAGCGTCCGGGACGCCGGGCCGATCCCCGCGCAGGCGACCGCCACGCGCAGCGGGAGCCCGGTGTCGCGGGCCGCGGCGACCGCCTCGGCCACCGACGCCTCGTCGGTGACGTCGGTGTGGGCGAAGACGCCACCCACCTCGGCGGCGACCTCCTTGCCCCGCGCCTCGTCGCGGTCGGCGACGACGGGCACGACGCCGGCGGCGGCCAGCACCCGGACGGTCGCCGCTCCGAGGCCGGACGCGCCACCGGACACGATGCAGCTGGATCCAGCAAGTTCCACTTCGACCTCCTAGGGCGTGGTCAGCGCCGGCCATGCCGGCGGGCGCTTCTCGATGAAGGCGGCGGTGCCCTCCTGGGCCTCGGCCGACGTCACGGCGGTGGCGAAGGCATCGGTGCTCGCCTGCCAGCGCTCGTCCTCGGACATGCCGGCCGCGCCGAGCGCCAGCCGGCGGCTCACCCGCACGGCCTCGGGCGCGTTCGCCGCCACCCGCTCGGCGAGGGCCAGGCCGGCCGCCAGGGCGCCACCCGGCTCGGTGAGCGCGTTCACGAACCCGACGACGTAGGCCCGCTCGGCGGTGATCGGCGCACCGGTGAGCGCCGCTTCGACGGCCAGGTTCAACGGGAGCCGGTCGGGCAGGCGGAACAGCCCGCCGGCGGCGGCGACGAGGCCGCGGGTCACCTCGGGGATGCCGAACGACGCCGCCGTCGAGGCGACCACCAGGTCGCAGGCCGCCACGATCTCACATCCGCCGGCGAGCGCCGGGCCGTCGACGACGGCGACGAGCGGCTTCACCCGGGTCCGCCGGCAGATCCCGGCGAAGCCACCCCGCTCGGTCTCCAGCGACGCCGCGTCGCCGGCCGCGATCGCCTTCAGGTCGGCCCCGGCGCAGAACACCGGCCCGGTGGCGGCCAGGACGGCCACGCGCACGTCGTCGTCGGACTCGACGGCGTCGAGGGCGGCCTCGAGCTGCCGGGCGACCCGGCCGTCGACGGCGTTGCGGGCCTCCGGGCGGTCGAGGGTGATCACGGCCACGTGGCCATCGACGCGGACGTCGACGACGGTGTCGCTCACGTGAGGCGCTCGACGATCGTGGCGTTGGCCATGCCACCGCCCTCGCACATCGTCTGGAGCCCGAACCGGCCGCCCGTGCGGACCAGCTCGTGCACCAGCGTCGTCATCAGCCGGGCGCCGGAGCAACCCAGGGGGTGGCCGAGGGCGATGGCGCCGCCGTTCACGTTCACCTTGGCGAGGTCGGCGCCCAGCTCCCGCTCCCAGGCCAGCACCACGCTGGCGAACGCCTCGTTGATCTCCACCAGGTCGATGTCGTCGAGGGCCAGGCCGGCGCGCTCGAGCACCTTCGTCGTCGCCGGGATCGGCCCGGTGAGCATCTCGACCGGGTCCACGCCGGCGAGGGCGAACGCGTGCACGCGGGCCAGCGGCCGCAGCCCGAGGCCGGCGGCCAGCTCCTCGTCCATCACCAGCACGGCGGCCGACCCGTCGCTGAGCTGCGACGAGTTCCCGGCGGTCACCACGCCGTCCTCCTTGAACGCGGGCCGGAGCCGGCCCAGGGCCTCCATCGAGCTGTCGACCCGGATGCCCTGGTCGACGGCGAAGGCGGTGGGCACGCCGTCGACCTCGATGTCGACCGACACGATCTCGCCCTTGAACCGACCCTCGCTCGTCGCCGCCGCGGCGCGGCGGTGCGACTCGAGGGAGAAGGCGTCGAGCGCCTCCCGGTCGATGCCCCAGCGGGCCGCGATCATCTCGGCCGACACCCCCTGGTTGATGACCTCGCCGCCCGTGGCGTACCGGGCGTGCATGCTCGGCCCGTAGGGGTCGCCCAGCTCGGCCGTCACCCCCATGGGCACGGCGGTCATGTGCTCCACGCCGGCGGCGATGACCACGTCGTACGCCCCGGCCATCACGCCCTGGGCGGCGAAGTGGAGCGCCTGCTGCGAGGACCCGCACTGCCGGTCGACGGTCGTGCCGACCACGCTCTCCGGGAACCCGGCGGCCAGTGACGCGTTCCTCGCGATGTTGTAGCTCTGACCACCCGTCTGGGTGACGCACCCCATGATCACGTCCTCGACGAGGGCCGGGTCGAGGTCGTTGCGCTGCACGACCTCGCGCAGCGTCGCGGCGGCGAGATCGACGGGATGCACGCCGGAGAGCGCGCCGTTGCGCTTCCCGGTGGCCGTCCGGACGGCATCGACGATGACGGCACTGCGCATGGGGGCTCCTTGCTCGGGGCGGGCCGACCGTAGCCAGCCATCGCTGATGTCGTCAACGCAGATGTTTATCGCAGGGGTAAACGCTACAGTTGACCTCGGTCGCCACCCCGGCGATCATCACCGCAGCAACGAGACGGGGGGACGTCATGACCACCACCAGCGGCGCGTCGACGAGGGTCGCCGAGGCCCTGCACGGCATGGCGGAGCACCGCGGCGACCCGTACACCATCGTGTCGACCGACGCCCACGCCGGGCCGGACCCCGAGGTGCACCTGCGCCCGTACTGCCCGGCCAAGTACCTCGACGAGTTCGACGAGTTCTGCCGCCAGTCGAAGGCCTCCGCCGCCGGCCCCCTCGCCGCGATCATGGCGGGCCGGGCCGGCGCCAAGCCCGACCCGACGCTCAAGGAGCTCGGCCTCGAGGCGTTCGCCCGCAACATCGAGTGCGAGGGCCACCACGACCCCCACGCCCACCTGCGCCACATGGACGAGTCGGGCATCGCCGCCGAAGTCGTGTTCGCCGGCGGCCAGAACTTCCAGGAGCTCCCCTTCATGGGAAAGGGCTGGAACGCCGGGCCCGCCGGCATCCGCCCCGAGCTGCGCTCGCTGGCCGGCTGGATCTGGAACCGGTGGGTCCGCGACTACTGCAGCGCCGACCCCGACCGCCTCACCGGTGTGCTCCAGCTCGCCGTGTGGGACCTCGAGGCCGCCGTCCGCGAGGTCGAGTGGGGCGCCGAGAACGGCGTGCGCGTGGTCAACCTGCCCGCGCCCCGCGCCGACTTCCCCGTCTACACCGAACCGGTCTACGACCGCCTGTGGGACGCCCTGGGCGCCGCCGAGGCGATCCTGGTGACCCACAGCGGTGGCGGCGAGGAGCCGCTGGGAATGGGTGCCCGCCGGGGCGGCATGCTCCACATCACCGAGAACCACTGGCTCGGCAACCGGGGCCTCCCCCAGCTGATCTTCGGCGGCCTGTTCCACCGCCACCCCAACATCAAGTTCGTGCTGACCGAGCAGCGGATCAGCTTCGCCCCCGACCTGGTGCGCCACCTCGATTCCGTGTACCAGAGCGCGACGACGACCGATCACGTCGGCGGCGGCGTGCTCCCTGCGGCCCCGTTCGTGT
Organism: Actinomycetes bacterium; assembly: GCA_025464025.1. The sequence continues at coordinate 48,687 of JAODBP010000226.1, forward strand.
ACGGCGACGCCGGCATCGACGACGACCCGTCGAGCCCCGACGCCCTGCCGAAGCGACCCAGCGAGTACTGGGCGACGAACTGCTTCCTCAGCGGCAGCTTCATGGCGCCCTACGAGGTCGCCTACCGGCACGAGGTCGGGCTCACCAACCTGATGTGGGGCAGCGACTACCCGCACTGCGAAGGCACGTGGCCCTACACGCCCGAGGCCATCCGCCACACGTTCGCCGAGGTGCCCGAGGACGAGGCCCGCCTCATGCTCGGCGAGACCGCGCTCGACGTCTACCGCTTCGACCGCGACGCGCTGGCGAAGGTGGCGGCTCGCGTCGGCCCGTCGCCCCAGCAGGTGGCGACGCCGCTGCGGCCCGAGGAGGTCCCGGCCGGCCGCGGCGGGGCGTTCCGGGAGTTCGGGACCTACCAGTAGGAGAACGCACATGGACCGATTGACCGTGGTGTCGGCCGACTGCCACGCCGATCCGGCCGAGGTCGACGGGTACGGCCCATACCTCGAGGCCGAGTACCAGGACGACTACGCGGCCTACGTCGCCGACCTGCGAGCGGTGCTGGCCGACGTGGGCCAGGGCACGGGCCACGACCGGACCGCCTTCTTCTCGTCCGACCACCACGCCAAGCTGGAGGCGGCGGTCGGTGGCACGATGCCGACCGACGGGGCGGCCAGCACCATCGGGAGCAACCTGTCGCTGACGTCCGATCCCGACGTGCGGCTCCGCGACCTCGAGGCCGACGGGGTCGTGGCCGAGGTGATCTTCGTCAACGCCGCCTGGCCCTTCGCCCCCACCGGCATCAGCGACTTCCGCCAGCCGCCGCGGGACGACGGCAGCTCGGGGCGGGAGCGGGAGCTGCAGACGGCCGGCAAGCGCGCCTACCACCGGTGGCTGGGCGAGCTGTGCCAGGCCCACCCCGGGCGCCGGGTCGGCGTCGGGGTCCTCTACCCGATCGACGACGTCCAGGAGACCATCGACGACCTCGAGCTGATGCGGTCGCTCGGCGTCGGTGCCGTGATGTGCCCGCCGCCGGTCCTCTCGGCGCCGGCCCTCTGGGACCGGTGCCTCGACCCGGTGTGGGCCAAGCTCGCCGAGCTCGACATGCCGGTCCACCTGCACGCCGGGTGGGGCGAGAAGCTCGACCCCCGCGTGTCGCTCCGGCGTCCGGACTCCCCCGAGTTCGATCCCGGCGTGCAGGCCATCAGCGACATCGAGATGTTCTGGTACCCCCGCCGCGCCCTCTGGCTGCTGACCTTCGGCGGGGTCCTCGACCGGCACCCCGGGCTGAAGGTGGTGTTCACCGAGCTCAACGCCGACTGGGTGCCCACCTACCTCCGCCAGATGGACGGCATCTACGACGACTACCTGCGCAGCGCCCGGAAGCTCAACCAGCACCTCTCCATGCCGCCGAGCGAGTTCTGGAAGCGGCAGTGCTTCGTCGGCGCGTCGTCGATCTCGCGGAACGAGGTCGCCCTGCGGGACGAGATCGGCCTGGAGACGATGATGTTCGGCACCGACTACCCCCACAACGAGGGCACGTGGCCGACGACGGTCAAGTGGCTGCAGCGGGCGTTCGAGGACATCCCCGAGGCCGACGTGCGGGCGATCCTGGGCGGCAACGCCATCCGGTGCTACGGGCTGGACGCCGAGCAGCTGGCCGCAGCCGCCGCGACGTGCGGCCCGAGCGTGGAGGACGTCGTGCGCGGGGCCAAGGACCTCGACGAGGCCGACGTGAAGTGGCTCGACGACCGCGGCGCCTCCCGGCCCGTGGCGTTCATCTAGGGAGCTGGGTCGGACGCCCAGAGGTCGACGGCATCGGTCGTGACCCGCTGGGGGAAGTCCGGGGCCCGCTTCTCCAGGAAGGCGGCGACGCCCTCGCGGACGTCGGCCGAGCGACCGCGCTCGAACAGCAGCCGGGACTCGACGCGGAACGCCTCGCCGGGATCCTCGACCTCGAGCATCCGCCACAGGAGCTGACGGCAGATCGAGGCCGACACCGGCGCCGCGTTGTCGGCGATCTCCCGGGCCAGCGCCGTGACCGCGGGGAGGAGCTCGTCGACGGGGTGGACGGAGCGCACCAGCCCGCCGGCCAGCGCCTCGTCGGGACCGAACACCCGGCCGGAGAGGACCCACTCCTGGGCCTGGGCGATGCCGACGACGCGGGGCAGGAACCACGACGCGCAGCCGTCGGTGATCAGGCCCCGGCGGGCGAACACGAAGCCGCACTTCAGGGTGTCGCTGGCGAAGCGCACGTCCGCCGGCAACGTCATCGTGGCGCCGACCCCGACCGCCGGGCCGTTGATGGCCGCCAGGACGGGCTTGCGGCAGCGGTTGATCCGCAACGCCACCTCGCCGCCCGGATCGCGGTGGGACTCCGAGTCGGCGGTGCCGCCGAGGGCCACGACGTCGAAGGTGTCGCCCCCCGACTCGAGGTCGGCGCCGGCGCAGAACGCCCGGCCGCTCCCGGTGAGGATGACCACCCGCACGTCGTCGTCGCGGTCGACCTGGTCGAACACGTCCAGCAGCTCGAGGTGCATCACCGCGGTGAAGGCGTTCAGCCGATCCGGACGGTGGAGCGTCACCGTGGCGATGCCGTCGTCGACGTCGTACCGGAGCTCGTCGTAGCTCACGTTGGAGCCCCCTCGAATCGTCGGCGGTCGGGTCAGCACCCGCGTTGACGGACGCTACCCGATCGCCGTACGGTCTGGGGCGTGACCGCCGCATCGCTCGCCGGCAAGGTCGCCATCGTCACCGGTGGCGCTCGGGGCCAGGGCGCGGCGATCGCCACGCTCCTCGTGGAGGAAGGGGCGCGGGTCGTGCTCGGCGACGTGCTCGACGCGGAGGGCGAGGCGCGCGCCCGCGAGCTCGGACCGGCGGCGGCGTTCGTGCACCTCGACGTGGCGTCCGAGGCCGACTGGCAGCGGGCGACGGACGCGGCGCTCGAGCGCTTCGGGTCGATCGACATCCTGGTGAACAACGCCGGCATCCTGCACCGAGGCAGCATCGAGGAGACCAGCGTCGACGACTTCGTGCGGGTGACGATGGTGAACCAGCTCGGGTGCTGGCTCGGCATGAAGAGCGTGTTCCCCCACATGCGGGCGAACGGTGGGGGCGCCATCGTGAACACCTCGGCCGTCGCCGCCTTCGTCCCCCTGAGCAACCGGGCGGCCTACGTCGCGAGCAAGGCCGCGGTCCGGACGCTCACCAAGATCGCCGCCATCGAGTTCGGCCCGAGCAACGTGCGGGTGAACGCCATCTACCCGGGGCCGATCGCCACGGACATGGCCGGAGGCGAGGGGCAGGACAACGACGCCATGGTCGCCGGGCAGCCGATCGCCCGCTGGGGCCGGCCCGACGAGATCGCCAAGATGGTCCGCTTCCTCGTGTCGGACGACTCGTCGTACTGCACCGGTGGCGACTTCCTCGTCGACGGCGGCGTGAGCGCCGGCAAGCAAGCCCCCTGATCGCGCCGGGCCGCCAGGACCCGGTGGTCCGAGGCCCGGTCGGGCTCGGACCGATCGATCCGGCTCAGGCCCCGGCCAGCACCCCGAGCCCGGCGGCGACGAGGGGCGCCACGGCGGCTCCGGCCCGGTCGAAGCCGTCCCCGACGGTGTCACCGTCGAGGAACCGGTGGTGGATGCCCTCGGCGATCACCGCCAGCTTGAAGTGCCCGAGCGCCACGAAGAACGGCAGCCGGGCCACCTCCACGTCGGCGGCCCGCTCGTAGGTGGCCACCAGCTCGTCCGGCGTGGGGAAGGCGGCGTTGGCCGAGATCGGGTGCAGGTCGGCGAGCAGCGGGGCGCAGGCCGGGTTCCAGTAGGCCAGCAGGAGCCCGAGGTCGGCGAGCGGATCGCCGACCGTCGCCATCTCCCAGTCGATGACGGCCGCGACCTCGCCGCTGCCGTCCGGACGGAAGAGCACGTTGTCGATCCGGTAGTCACCGTGGACGACGGCGGCCCGGCTCGCGGCCGGCACGTCCGACGCCAGCGCGGCGTGGAGCCGATCGAGGTCCGGGAGCTCCTGCGTGCGCACGATCTCCCACTGGTCCCGCCAGCGCGCCACCTGGCGCGACGAGTAGCCGGGGGCGCCGCCGGCCGCGAGGCCCACGGCCTCCGGGTCGACCTGGTGCAACGTGGCGAGGGTCGTGACGAGGTGGCGCCCGTGGTCCGCCGCGGCCGGGCCGAGGCGGGCGCCGTCCTCGGTGGTCCGCACCACGTCCCCGTCGACCATCGTCACGACGCTGAACGGCGCACCGGTGACCTCCAGGTCGGTGCAGAGGGCCACCGTGGCCGGCACGGGCACGTCGGTGTCCCGGAGGGCGGCGAGGTAGCGGTACTCGCGCCCGACGTCGTTGGCCGACGGCGCCACCAGGCCCATGGGCGGTCGCCGCAGGACCCACGACCGCTCCCCGTCGGTGACGGCGTAGGTGAGGTTCGACCGACCGCCGAGCAGCAACCTGATCTCGATCGGTCCGTCGCACCCCGCGACGTGGCGCTCGAAGTACTGCTGGACCCGCGCCGCGTCCAGCCCCGGGACGTCGGCGCTCATCCCCGGGCCTGGCGCAGGACGCGCTTGGCGATCGCCCACCGATGGGTCTCGGACGGGCCGTCGTAGATCCGGAACGGGCGGACCTCGCGCAGGAACAGCCCGAGCGGGAGGTCTTCGGAGACGCCCAGGGCCCCGCACACCTGGAGCGAGCGGTCCACGGCCCGCCAGACCGCCTCGGCCACGAAGGTCTTGGTGATGGACGAGAGCTGCCCGGCGTCGGCGCCGGCATCGAGCGCGGCCGCTGCCTCCCGCACGAGCGCCCGGCTGGCGGTGAGCTCGATCTCGGTGTCGGCGATGTGCTGCTGCACCATGCCCAGGTCGCCCAGGCGGGAGCCGAACGCCTGCCGGTCGGCCACCCGAGCGACCGCGATGTCCTGGGACCGCTGGGCGATGCCCAGCCAGCGCATGCAGTGGGTGAGGCGGGCCGGAGCCAGGCGGGTCTGGGCGTACCGGAAGCCCTGGTCGACCTCGCCCAGCACGGCGTCCGGCCCGACGCGGCACTCGGTGAACCGCAGCTCGCCGTGGCCGCCGAAGAAGCTCGAGTCGAGCGACCCGATGTTCCGCTCCAGCTCGAGGCCCGGCGTGCCCGCGTCGACGAGGAACATCGTCGCCCCCGAGCGATCGCCGGGAGCCCCGGAGGTGCGGGCCATGCAGATGGTGAAGCTGGCGCCGACCGCTCCGGTGATGAACCACTTGTGGCCAGTGATGCTCCAGCCGCCGTCGGCGGTCCGGACCGCCGACGTGCGCAGCGCCGCCGGGTCGGAACCGGCTCCCGGTGCCGGCTCCGTCATCGCGAAGCACGACCGTGCGGCACCGGCGACCAGGGGCAGGAGGTAGCGCTCCCGCTGGTCGTCCGTGGCGCACTCGGCCAGCAGGTGCATGTTCCCCTCGTCCGGCGCCGCGCAGTTCAGCGCGAGCGGTCCGAGCAGTGAGTAGCCGGCGGCCTCGAGGACGAAGGACTGCTGGAGCCGGGTGAGCCCGAGGCCCCCGTCGGCGACCGCGGCCTGCGGGCAGAAGAGGCCCTCGGCCTGCGCCGCGGCCTGGAGCCCGTCGCGCACGTCCTCGGGACCGCCGTGGACGTTCCCCCCGAGACGCGACTCGACGGGGATGACCGACTCCTCGACGAACGTCCGGGTCCGCGCCGCCAGCTCCCGGGCCGGGTCGACGGGCCCCGACGGGCTGGGCGTGGACGGACCGGGCATGGCGTCCGCAGCGTCGCACCCGCCCTCGGCCCTTGTCAACACTCGCGTTGGACAGGACACCCACCGAGCTTCAACACCCGCGTTTACAGAGGACGGTCCGGGCGCGATAGTGGTGGGCGCACGTTCGACGTGGAGAGGGAAGGCACATGGAGACGACGACGGCACCACCCGACCTGGCAGCGATGGCGGCGTTCCGCGGCCAGCCCTACCTCGTGATGTCCACCGACGCCCACGCCGGGCCCTCGCCGGAGAACGACCTCCGGCCGTACTGCCCGGAGCAGTACCTGCCCGACTTCGACGAGTACGTCCGTGAATCGCGGGCCGGCTACGACGCCATCTTCCGGGCTGTCGAGGAGGGCCGGGCGGGCGACAAGGAGAACCCCACCCTCCGCGAGCTGGGGCTGGAGGCGACGGCGAGGTGCATGGAGTGCGGGGCGCACAGCGACCCCCACGTGCGCCTGCGCGACCTCGACGCCGAGGGCATCACCGCGGACGTCATCTTCGCCGGCGGGCAGAACTTCCAGGACCTGCCGTTCATGGGCAAGGGCTGGAGCGCGGGCAACTCGCGGTACGCCGGTGAGCTGCGGTCGCTCGCTGGCCGCATCTGGAACCAGTGGCTCGCCGACTACGTCAGCGTCGCTCCCGGACGACTCGTCGGCGTCCTCCAGACCGCCGTGTGGGACGTCGACACGGCGGTCCAGGAGATCGAGTGGGGTGCCGAGCGCGGTCTGCGGGCCGTGAACCTGCCGGCCCCCCGATCCGACTTCCCGCCCTACACCAACCCGATGTACGAGCCGCTGTGGGACGTGTGCGAAGCGACCGGCTCGGTCCTCATGACCCACAGCGCGGGAGGCGAGGAGCCGCTCGGCGTCAACGACCGGCGAGGCCGCTTCCTCACGATCGCCGAGAACCAGTGGCTGAGCAACCGCGGGCTCGCGCAGCTCATCTTCGGTGGCGTGTTCCACCGCCACCCGAACCTCAGGTTCGTCCTCGCCGAGAACCGGGTCGACTTCGCCCCCGACCTCATCCGCCACCTCGACTCCGCCTACGAGAACGGCATCCGGGGGGAGGCGACCGGCGGCGGGCTGATCCCCTGCTCCCCCTTCATCTACGACCCGACCGACATCGATCTCGACGATCCGCAGAGCGACGACGCCCTGCCCAAGCGCCCGAGCGAGTACTGGCGGAGCAACTGCTACCTCGGCGCCAGCTTCCTGGCCCGCTACGAGGTCGCCAAGCGCGCCGAGGTCGGGATCGGCAACCTGATGTGGGGCTCCGACTACCCCCACACCGAGGGCACCTGGCCCTACAGCAGGCTGGCCATCCGGCACACCTTCCACGACGTCCCTGAGGACGAGGCCCGGCTGATCCTGGGCGAGACGGCGGTCGGCGTGTTCGGGCTCGATCGCGCTGCGCTGGCGCCGATCGCGGCACGGATCGGCCCGAAGCCCCAGGAGGTCGCGGTGCCGCCGACGCCGCAGGAACTGCCGCTCGGGCTCGGAAGCGCCTTCCGCGAGTTCGGCGCCTACGCCTGACCACCCGACCACCGGTCCCTCCGGAGATCGAGCTCTTCCGCGCGAACCCGGGTGATCTGGCGGGCGCCTCCTCGATGCACGTCACCAGCACCTCTGTCGGGCAAGTGACCGCCCACGGCGCCTCGGACGCGACAGAGGCCCTCCGAAGAGGGCCTCTGTCCTGAACTTCGTGGAGCGGACGACGGGATTCGAACCCGCGACCCCAACCTTGGCAAGGCGCTGATACTCGTCCGGCTGGTGCCGGCACGTGCGCTGGCGTGCGGTTCTGTCCCGTGAGTCGTCCGTCCAAGATGCCTGAATCCGCCCCGTAGTAGAGCGGTCTACTACCGCTGGGGCAGGTCGCTTCCTAGACGGAGCGACCTGGGTCGCCAGTCACCGGGCGGACCTCGATGACCGGCGCCGGTGGACCGAGCCGCACCGGCGCCGGTGGACCGAGCCGCACCCACGTCCCCGCGTACTGGGCCAAACGGAGACGCCGAGCCGCACCGAGCATTCGTCGTGCTGACTGACGATGCTCCGGTCCAGAGCCTGGATCACCGCAGTCACCTGGATGTCGTCGGAGATCAACCGAACGGCGGACTCGACGAACGCATCGAAGTCAAGGCTCAGACACACGGACGCGAGCCGAGCCGCCAACCACTCCGGGTCGCCGTCCACGCCAGCTACGTACCCGTAGCGATCTATGTCGATGTCCGTTCTGCTCCGTCCCGGTGCCCGTCCCACAGCGCTCCGGCGAGACCGGCGGTGGGCTGGATGGAGCTTCGCCAACCGCACCGGCAGACGGCGCGAACGCCTCGACCCTCTCGTTCGATGCGGAAGGTGTGGTCCCGATGTCCGGGTACGGCATCGTCGACCGGTCCCTCATCGGTGCGATCGGGGTCGTTCATGTCGAGCGTCAAATCAGCGCGCGGCGACGGCGCGCATGCGGGCCGCCACCGCAGCGAAACGATCGCGCAGCGGTGGCTTCGCCGGGCCTTGCAGCCAACGGCGGATCCCGAGCTCGACGATGGTGACGGTGGCGGTTGCGAAGAGGTGGGCGTCGAGCTCATCCATCGTGGGTTCGGTGTCGCGGTAGAGCTCAGCGGCGCGTTCGCGCCAATCGCTGAACATGTTGCGGCCCCGCACCATCAACGCCGGCGTCGAGGCCGTGACCACCATGAGGTCAAGCAGCTCCTTGCGGCGCGGCTCCAGCCGCACGGCGAGCTCGTCCAGGGCGCGGTCGGCGGCCGTCCACGCGTCGGGCGCTTCTGGAACCAGTTCTGCGAGGCGACCGAGGAAGAACTCGACGTCGCGAGACGTCGTGTCGAACACCACGTCTTCCTTGTTCGCGAAGTAGCGGAAGAAGGTGCGCTCCACGACGCCGGCCCCAGCAGCGATCTCCACGACCGAGGTCTGGTCGAAGCCTCGCTCCCGGAAGAGGCGGGCCGCGACGGCGATCAGCTCGGTCCGGGTCGCTTCCTTCTTCGTCTCTCGTCGTCCAGCCACGCCACGTTCGATTCTGTCAGTCATTGACAGAATCCGTCCCCTTGCGGATGATGCTCGCGCCCTAGACACGCACTGTCACGCGACGTCACACCACAGCACCGGACCAGAGGCCATCGACCCGAGCATGAGCAGCAACGACACCACCGACGACACCGACGCCGTGCTCGCCGTCGTCGCCCACGGCCTCCTCAACACCCTTGCGTCCCTCACCGGCGCCCTCAGGACCCTCGACCACCACTGGGACGTCCTCGCGCCCGAGAAGCAACGCGAGCTCTTGGAGCTCGCCGAAGCCCGATGCGACGTCATGGAAGGGATCCTCAGAGACCTCATCCGGGCCACGCCACCCGAGACGGTCCACGCCCTCGACGAGCTCGCAGACCGATGACGCCGAACCGCGTGACAAGTGCTCTCGAGCACGCTCGGGCGGCGAACTCCCGCCAACCGTTCTCCACAGCGACCCGGGTCCAGGACGGCACCGCGACGGTCGCACTCGTCGGCGAGCTCGACATCGCCGCCCTGCACGCGCTCGCCCACGCCCTCGTGCACCTTCGCGCACACCGAGCTCGAGCTCGACTGCACGAACCTCGCGTTCCTCGACGCCGCCGGCCTCGGCACGCTCATCGAACACACCCGCGACCTGGCCACCACGCCGCGGCTCCGCAACGCCGGCCCAGCCGTGCGACGCCTCCTCCAGCTCACCGACACCCAACAGCTGTTCTCGCTCGTCGACACCGGCCCGGAAGACCGCAAGAGCGGCCGATGACGCTGTTCGCCTGAGTGCAACCACCCGACACCGACATCGAGGTACGGATCACCGACGTTCCCGTCGACCTCGACCTCGAGAGCCACGCCCAGCTCCAAGACGCGGTCCGAGAGCTCTGGATCGCGCTCAGCGGAGCAAGTCCCGACCTCCCCATGACCGGAAACGACGCCGCGGACGTCGAGGACCTGATCCGCGCCTACGGCCCTCAGTCACAAGAAGGAGCACGCCAAGCCCAAGCAGCCCGCGACGCCGGGGCGACCACCTGCACCCTCGTCATGCAGTTCCCCGCCGACGCCGCACACGACGCACCCCGACTCATGGAGCTCCTCGAACGCGTCGACCGCCTCCGCGAACAAGAACTCTACGCATCCTCAGCCCGACCCGAACTCCTCGCATACCGACGCTGGCTCGCCGCAGAGATCGCACGGCAAATCCGCACATGAGCACGTCGAGCCCTCAAACCACAGAGCCCACACACGGGGAACCCCCAACAGGCCAAGATGCGAAAGGGCAGACCGCACCACGCTGCCGATCACGCCTGCAACGCCCAAGCCCTTACCTTCGCAAGGCCCTGGCATCCGTTCGGTGCTGCTGGCGAGTGTTACGAAGTGCGGTTCGGTCCGTCAGTTCGTCCGTCCAAGCCGCTAGGAGCCGTTCTGCAGTAGAGCGGCCTACCCCGCCGGCGGAGCTACCAGAAGGCGCCCGTCGGGGGTCATCGCAGCACTACACGTCCTGGGGTCCGACATCCTCGATGAAGGCGAGGTGCTCGAGAATGCGCACGAGCGCGGGCAGGCTCGACCGGTCGGCAGAGGACAGCGCATCGATGCGATCCCCGAGCCAGGCCGTCCGTCGCGACCGGTTGAGCTGGATCTGCGTCCGCCCGCTTCCGCTGACCTGAATTCGACGGACCCTCCTGTCGACGGGATCTGGCAAGCGCTCCACGAGGCCCAGGGCGACCAACCGATCTACGACGCTCGTCACGGTGGGAGGTGCAACTCGTTCGAAGGCTGCCAGCTCGCCATGGGTGAGCGGGCCACGCCGTTCGATGGTCGAGAGGGTTGCGGCGAGGGTTGGCGTCAGGTCGCTCGCGTCCTGCTGGCGAAGCAGCCGTGCGAGCCGGACGACAGAGTGACGGAGTCGG